>NZ_VJYK02000179.1 GCF_007097205.2 Streptomyces alkaliterrae | reverse complement strand
GCCCGGCCCAACCACCGTCCGCGCCAACCGCGTTCGACCTCTGCGACAACGGGCCCGCCCCCGGCCCCCGCCACCACTCCGGCGGCTGGCGCGGAGTGGTGCCGAGGATGCTGCCCGCGCCCGTGCGGGACTTCACCGGCCGCGCCGCGCAGACGGCCCTCGCCCGCCGCGCGCTCCGAGGCGATCCGTCGGGCGGGGCGGAGAGCCGGGATCTGGTCGTCACCGGGCCGATGGGCACGGGCAAGTCGGCGCTCGCGCTGCACGCGGCCCACCTCTGCCGTACCGCCTTCCCGGACGGCCAACTCCACGCCGATCTCGGCGGCGAGACGTCCGCGCCGAGGGAGCCGGCGGAGGTGCTGGGCTGGTTCCTGCGTGCGCTGGGCGTGCCGGAGGGCAGGCTCCCGGCGTCGCAGGAGGAGCGCGGGCAGCTCTACCGCAGTCTGCTCGCCGGCCGCCGCATGCTGGTGGTGCTGGACAACGCCGTCGACGACCGACAGGTCCGTCCGCTGCTGCCCGGCGGCACGGACTGCCGGGCGCTGGTCACCGGGCGGCGCGCGCTGGCCAGCCTGGAGGGCACCCGGCTGATCGTGCTGGGGGAGATGGCGGAGGCGGAGGCGCTTCGGCTACTTGGCGGGGTGATAGGCGAGCGTCGGGTCGCCGCCGAGTGGGAGGCGGCCCGGCGCATCGTGCGGTACTGCGATCGGCTGCCGTTGGCGCTGCGGGCGGCCGCTGCCCGGCTGGTCGCGTGCCCGGAGCGCTCTCTGGCGTTACTCGCGGCGCGGCTGGCGCCGGCCTCGCGGCGGCTGGACGAGCTGCGGGTGGGCAGCCTGGACGTGCGGGCGGCGCTGGAGGCGGGCTACCGGCGGCTGTCGGCGTCGACCAGGGTCGCGCTGGGTGCGCTGGCTCGGTCGGGGGCGCCCTGCTTCGATGCGCGCGAGGCCGCCGCCTTGCTCGCGCTGGCCGAGCGGGACGCCGAGGAGGTCCTGGAGGAGCTGCTGGCTGCCCGCTTTGTGGAGGAGGCCAGGGGGGAGGAGTCCGGGGGCGGCGGCCGACCGGCGTACGTGCTGCGTCCCCTTGTCCGGCTCTACGCCGTCGAGCGGGGCGAGGGGCGCGGCGGTGCGGCCTCGGGCGCCGCCAGGCGGGTGGTGCCGTCGGCCGAACGGCGGTCAGCCGCAGCCGCCGGCGTGTCCCTCGTCGAGGCCGTATGAGACGGCGTAGGGCGCGGTGTCGTCCGCGCCCTGGCGGGCGGAGTGGCTGAGGGAGTCGATGTAGGCGGCGAGCAGGCTGCCCCACCGGGCGCCCGCGTCGTTCCCGGCCCGCTCGGCGGTGACGTCGGCGCCGTCGGCGGGCACCGCGGTGGTGTGCCCGTCGTCCGGCGTGCCCTGCCGGCGCACGAACTCCCGGATGGACTCCTTCGCGCTCGACTCCTCGGGCGGATCGAGCCGCTCCAGCCTGGCCATCAGGTTCGTGCCGCCCTGCTCAAGCCAGGAGTTGATCTCCTCCTCCAGCTCCTGGAGGACGTCGTGGCCCTCCGGGCCGCCGCCCGCGCCATGGGACGCTGCGTTCTTCATGGCACCTCCACGTTGTGCACCGATGGTCGTGGGTACTTTCGGCAGCCATGGTTCCGCACGCTGATATGGATTCCCTATGGGTTTGCCCATGGCTTCGCCGGACGTCACCGCCGCGCCCGGCCGCGCCCGCGACAGGCAAGCCCACGACTGGACTCAGCGTTCCTCGTCGGGCAGATGGACCTCGGCGGTGTCGGGGCGGTGGTCGGGCAGCGCCGAGCGGGCGGTGGCCTCGCGGTGCAGCCGCAGGAACTCCAGGTGCCGCTCGTACTGGTCGAGGATGTCGGCGATGAGCTGTTCCCGGCTGTAGCCCATCACGTCGTAGCCCTGGCTGCCCTCGTTCAGGTGCACCTCGAAGCGGATGTAGGTGTCGCGTTCGCTGACCGCTTTCATCGCGAAGGCGGGGGACGGCGTCTCCAGCGGCCACACCCGGTACACGAACTCCTCGCCGGGCCCGATGGGGACGCGCAGTTCGATGTGCGGGATGCCGAGGTCCTCGTCCGGCTCCTCGTTCACCTGCGCCTCGACGTTCTGCCGGTGCAGCTCGTCGGCGACGTCCCGGAAGGCGGGCCGGCACACGTCGTCGACGAACCGTTCGGCAGCGCGTTTGCCCGGGTAGGCCATGGTCCGCGCCAGCCGTTGGCGCCAGGTCCACTCTGCTGCGGGCGGCCGGGAGCTGATCCGGCTGGAGAGGGAGGAGGGCATGGTCGCGGTCAGCGCCTCTTCCCGCATGCGTTCCAGCCGCAGCGCCTTGTAGAGACCGGCGATGATCAGGAACATCACGAAGGAGAACGGCAGCCCCATGATGATCGTCGCGTTGGTCAGCGCGTCGACACCGCCGACGAGCAGCATGGCCAGGGTGAGCAGGCCGGTGGCGGCCGCCCAGAAGATCCGCAGCCAGGGTTTGGCGTCGGTGAGCGGGGTGAGCAGGTCGGAGCTGAGGTTGCCCATGACGAGCGCGCCGGAGTCGGCGGAGGTGACGTAGAGCAGCAGGCCGACGAAGGTGGCCAGGCCCGCGCTGAAGAGTACGCCCGGATACTGGTCGAGCAGCCCGTAGAAGCCCTGCTCGGGCAGGTTGACGGCGGTGTCGCCGAACTCGGTGTTGCCGCCGCGCACCACGGCCAGCGCGCTGTTCCCGAAGATCGACAGGAACGTCAGGGTGAAGAAGAACGGGATGATCAGCGTGGCGGCGACGAACTGACGGATCGTCCGGCCCTTGGAGATGCGGGCGAGGAACATGCCGACAAACGGCGCCCACGCCACCCACCAGGCCCAGAAGAACAGCGTCCAGGCGTTGAGCCAGTCCGTGGGCTGGTCGTAGGCGAAGGTGTTGAGCGTCATCTCGGGGAAGCGGCTGACGTAGTCGCCGATGTTCAGCACCAGTGCGTTGAGCAGTCTGATCGGGCTGTCCACGAACAGCATGTAGCCCATCAGCAGTACGGCCAGCAGCACGTTGAGCTGGCTCAGCCGCCGGATGCCCCGGTCGACGCCGGCGACCGCCGAGGCCGTGGCCATACCGACGGCGACCGCGATCAACGCGACCTGCGCGGCCGTCCCCTCGGGGATGTCGAAGAGGAAGTTCAGCCCGTAGTTCAGTTGGACGACGCCGATGCCGAGCGACACCGAGATGCCGAAGACCGTGCCGATGATCGCGGCGAGGTCGACGGTGTCACCGATCCTGCCGTAGATGCGCTTGCCGATGATGGGGTACAGCGCGGAGCGGATCGCCAGCGGCAGCCGGTAGCGGAACGAGAAGTAGCCGAGCGCCATGCCCATGAGCGCGTACATGGCCCAGCCGGTGATGCCGTAGTGGAACAGCGTCCACACCACCGCCTGGCGCGCCGCCTCCACCGTCTCCGGGTCGCCCTCCGGCGGCGCAAGGTAGTGGCTGACCGGCCCGGCGACGGAGAAGAACATCAGGTCGATACCGATGCCGGCGGCGAAGAGCATCGCCGCCCACGCGAACAGGCCGTAGTCCGGCTTGGAGTGCCGTGGCCCGAGCTTGATCCGCCCGTACCGGGAGACCGCCACGAACACGACGAACAGCAGGTAGAGCGTGGCGGCGAGGAAGTAGTACCAACCGAATCCGTCGGAGATCCACTCCACGAGGACGCCGATGGCGTCCTCCGCCCCCTCCGGTGTGATCATCGCCCAGATGGAGACGGCCAGGATCAGCACGGACGAGCCGATGAAGACCACCGGCTTCAGCCGGGTGCGCCCCGGTCCGTGCGCCATCGGCTCAAGGCCGGGGTCGAGCCCTTGTTCCTCGGCACTTGTCATGGTCAGGCCTCCGCTGACTCGTGCCGGTAGAAGTCGACCTCGGCCGGGGGCAGCGGGGTGTTGCCCAGGATCAGGTCGGCGGCCTTCTCGGCCATCATCATCACCGGCGCGTAGATGTTGCCGTTGGTGAGGTACGGCATCGCGGACGCGTCGACGACCCGCAGCCCCTCCACGCCGTGCACCCGCATCGACGTCGGGTCGACGACTGACATGTCGTCCACACCCATCCGCGCCGTGCACGAGGGGTGGTAGGCGGTCTCGGCGTCCCGCGCCACCCAGTCCAGGATCTCCTCGTCCGACTCGACCTCGGGCCCCGGCGAGAGCTCACCCGCGTCGAACATCGCGAACGCCGGCTGCTTCAGGATGTCCCTGGCCACGTGGATGGCCTCGATCCACTCCTTGCGGTCGTTGGGCGTGGACAGGTAGTTGAAGCGCAGCGCCGGATGCTGCCGCGGATCCACGGACTTGATTTTCACCGAGCCGCGTACGTCGGAGTACATCGGCCCGATGTGCACCTGGTAGCCGTGCTCGGCGCCGACCTCCGTGCCGTCGTAGCGCACCGCGATCGGCAGGAAATGGAACATCAGATTGGGGTACTTGACCTCTTCGTTCCCCCGGACGAATCCGCCCGCCTCGAAGTGGTTGGTGGCCGCCGGACCGGTATGGAAAAGCATCCACTGGAGACCGATCGCCGGGCGGCGGTACCACTTCAGCATCGGGTTGAACGTGACGGGCTGTTTGCACGCGTGCTGCACGTACACCTCCAGGTGGTCCTGGAGGTTCTCTCCGACGCCCCGCAGCTCGTGCACCATCTTCACGCCCAGCGGAACGAGTTCGTCGGGATTCCCGATTCCGGAGAGCTGCAGCAGCTGCGGCGTGTTGATCGCGCCGCCGCACAGGATGACCTCACCGGCCGCCACCCGCCGCCGCTTCCGACCGAACTGCCGGTACTCGACGCCGATCGCCCGCTTCTCCTTGAACAGCACCTTGTCCACCTGCGAGAAGCACTGGACGGTCAGGTTGGGCCGGCTCCGCACCGGATGGACGTACGCGCGCGCCGCCGACCAGCGGCGCCCCTTCCTGATGTTGCGGTCGAAGCGGGCGAAGCCCTCCTGCCGGTACCCGTTCACATCCGACGTCAGCTCGTAGCCGGCCTGCTGCGAGGCCTCCAGAAACGCCGCGAACAGCGGGTTCTCCGCCGGTCCGCGCTCCAGCCACAGCGGCCCACCCTGCCCGCGCCAGTCGTCGGCGCCGGCCGAGCAGTGCTCCATCCGCTTGAAGTACGGCAGACAGTGCGCGTAGCCCCAGCTCTCCATGCCCGGATCGGCCGCCCAGCGTTCCAGGTCCATCGGGTTGCCCCGCTGGAAGATCATCCCGTTGATCGAGCTGGAACCGCCCAGCAGCCGCCCGCGGCCGTGGCTGACCCGCCGGCCGCCCATGTGCGGCTCCGGCTCCGACTCGTAGCACCAGTCGTAGAAGCGGTTCCCGATGACCATCGTCAGCGCCGCCGGCATGTGGGTGAGGATGTCCCACCGCCAGTCCGGCCGCCCGGCCTCCAGCACCAGGACGTTGTTCTCCCGGTCCGCACTCAGCCTGTTGGCCAGCGCGCAACCGGCCGAACCCCCACCGACGATGACGTAGTCGTACTTCGCTCGGCTCATACCGCGCTCCTATGGCTCATCCGGTTTCCCGTGTCGCCCGCGTTTGTCGTTAGGCCGTCCGTGGGTACTGCTCGGGTACCGCCGCCGGAATCCGATTTCCCTGTCCCGGCGCTGTTCTACCTCCATCCGCCGGGTCTGGTCCTCATCTCCGCCGCATTCCCTCGCTCGTGTCCGCGTGGCAGCGGACGCCGCCGCCACTAACGTAGGCAGCGACGCGTCCCAGCGCACAACGGAGTGCCGCATTCGGCGCAACCGGGAGAGGAATTCCCACGTCCAGTCTGTTTATCGGCGGGAAATGGGTGACCGCCGCCGGCGGCGCCACCCGCGAGGTCATCAACCCCTACGACCAGTCCGTGGTCCGCTCCGTCGACGAGGGCGACGAGAGTGACGCCCGCGCGGCCGTCACCGCCGCCCGCGCCGCGTTCGACGGCGACGCCTGGCCGTCCTGGACTCCCCGTCAGCGCTCCGACCTGCTGCGTCGCGTCGCCCAGTACCTCCAGCGCGACCGTTCCGAGATCGCCCGGCTGGAAACCCTCGACACCGGCAAGACCCTCGTCGAGTCCGGCATCGACGTCGACGACGTCACCGCCGTCTTCGACTACTACGCCGGCCAGGCCGAGGCCGACTCCGGCCGAGTCGTCGACGCCGGGGACCCGCGCATCCGCAGCCGCGTCGTCCACGAACCCGTCGGCGTCTGCGCCCTCATCGCGCCGTGGAACTACCCCCTCCTCCAGGCCTCCTGGAAGGTGGCGCCGGCGCTCGCCGCGGGCAACACCATGATCGTCAAGCCCAGCGAGATCACCCCGCTGACCACCATCAAGATGGTCGAACTCATCGAGGAGGCCGGCGCGCCCCCCGGCGTCGTCAACCTCGTGCTCGGCGCCGGCGCCGCCGTCGGCGGACCCCTCGTCGAAAGCCCCGAGGTCGACCTCGTCTCCTTCACCGGCGGACTGGAGACCGGCCGCAACATCATGCGCGCCGCCGCCGGCACCGTGAAGAACATCGCGCTCGAACTCGGAGGCAAGAACCCCAACATCGTCTTCGCCGACGCCGACTTCGAGACCGCCATCGACTACGCCCTGATGGCCGTCTTCTTCCACGCCGGACAGGTCTGCTCCGCCGGCACCCGCCTCATCGTCGAGGACAGCCTCCACGAACCCTTCATCGGCGAACTCGTCGCCCGCGCGGAACGCATCCGCCTCGGCAACGGCCTCGACGCCGACACCGAAAGCGGACCGCTCGTCTCCGCCTCCCACCGCGACAAGGTCGAGTCCTACGTCGAACTCGGCAAACGCGAAGGCGCCACACTGCTCACCGGCGGCCACCGCCCCGACGACCCCGAGCTGCGCGACGGCTTCTTCTACCGCCCCACCGTCTTCGACGACTGCACCCGCGACATGCGCATCGTCCAGGAGGAGACCTTCGGCCCCATCGTCACCGTCGAACGCTTCACCGAGGAGGCCGAAGCCGTCGAACTCGGCAACCACACCGACTACGGCCTCGCCGGCGCCGTCTGGACCGCCGACGCCGGCCGCGCCGAACGCGTCGCCAGGCGGCTCCGCCACGGCACGGTGTGGATCAACGACTTCGGCCCCTACCTGCCGCAGGCCGAGTGGGGCGGCTTCAAACGCTCCGGCATCGGCCGCGAACTCGGCCTCGACGGCCTCGCCGAATACCGCCAGGCCAAACACATCTACGAGAACACCGCCCCCACCCCCCAACGCTGGTTCGCCCGCTGAGGCGCCGCCCGGCCCCCGAGGGGCCGGGCGCGGGCACGGGGGCGCCCCTCGGACGCCCCCGCCCTCCTCAGAGCTGCCCGGACTTGTCGATGACGACCTTCGCCGAGGTCTTGCCGCTCTGGGAGCCGAACGACTCGATCTTCTTGACCACGTCCATGCCGTCGGTGACCTCCCCGAACACCACGTGCTTGCCGTCCAACCAGGACGTCACCGCCGTGGTGACGAAGAACTGGGAGCCGTTGGTGTTCGGCCCCGCGTTGGCCATGGACAGCAGCCCCGGCCTGTCGTGCTTCAGCTTGAAGTTCTCGTCCGCGAACCTCGCGCCGTAGATGCTCTTGCCACCGGTGCCGTTGTGGTTGGTGAAGTCCCCGCCCTGCAGCATGAACTGGGGGATCACCCGGTGGAAGGTGCTTCCCTCGTAACCGAAGTCCTTCTCGCCCGTGCACAGCGCGCGGAAGTTCTCCGCCGTCTTGGGGGTGACGTCGGCGAAGAGTTCGAAGGTGATGCGGCCGAGCGGCTGGCCGTTGGCGGACACGTCAAAGTAGACCTTGGGATTCGACATGATCGAAGTGTGTCATCCGCGGCGCGGCCGGAGCGGGCATTGACGCGGCGGCGGTCAGAAGCCGGACGTTCAGCTGTGCGCTGACGCGTGCCACGTGCCGCTCTGACACGCGTCATCAGCCCGGCCGGCCGCGTGCCCGTCCCCTGAGGCGCAGGGACCTTCGGCCCCGTTTCCGACCCGTTCGACCCTGCCGCCGCCGGGCCCCCGACCGCCACCGTGGTGAACAGGAGCCGCACCACGGAGGTGACCCGTCATGAAAGCACTCGTCTACCACGGACCGGGCGAGTCGGCCTGGGAGACCGTCCCGGACCCCGACGTCAAGGAGGCCGGTGACGCCGTCGTACGCGTCGACACGACCACCATCTGCGGCACCGACCTGCACATCCTCAAAGGCGACGTGCCCGAGGTCCGCCCCGGCACGGTCCTCGGCCACGAGGCCGTCGGCGAGGTCGTCGAGACCGCGTCCGGCGTGGTGTCCGTACGCCCCGGCGACCGCGTCCTCGTCTCCTGCATCTCCGGCTGCGGCCGCTGCCGCTTCTGCCGCGAAGGCGCCTACGGACAGTGCCGGGGCGGTGGCGGCTGGGTGCTCGGCCACCACATCAACGGCACCCAGGCCGAGTACGTCCGCGTCCCGAACGCCGACGTCTCCCTGCACCCCCTCCCGGCCGCCGTCCCCGGAGCCGACGCCGTCCTCCTCTCCGACATCTTCCCCACGGCCTACGAGGTCGGCGTGCTCAACGGACGGGTCCGCCCCGGCGACACCGTCGCCATCGTCGGCGCCGGCCCCATCGGCCTGGCCGCCATCGCCGCCGCACGTCTCTACTCACCCGGCCGGATCATCGTCACCGACCTGGCCCCCGCCCGTCTCGACGCCGCCAAGCGCCTCGGCGCCGACGTCACCGTCAACGCCGGCGAAGACCCGGCCCGCCTCGTCGACGACCTCACCGACGGCCTCGGCGCCGACGTCGTCATGGAAGCCGTCGGCGTCCCCGAGACCTTCGAACTCTGCACCCGCATGGTCCGCCCCGGCGGACACGTCGCCAACATCGGCGTCCACGGCCGACCGGCCACCCTCCACCTCGAAGACCTCTGGATCAGGAACCTCACCATCACCACCGGCCTCGTCGACACCTTCTCCACGCCGATGCTGCTGGAGATGCTCGCCGCCGGCCGCCTCCCCGCGTCCTCCCTCGTCACCCACAGCTTCCCGCTGCACGACATGGAACGCGCCTACGAGGTCTTCGCCCACCCCGCCGAGACCGACGCCCTGAAAGTCGTCCTCACCAGCGAAAACCTCCCCCAACCCCCACTCCCGATCACCTGAGCCGCCCATTCGGCCCTCCCGGCACGCGCAGCCGACCCCGACCTGCCCACGCTGGGAAGGTGACCGCACTCGCCCAGATCTTCGCCCTCGTCACCGCCCTCATCCACGTCGTGGTGGGACTGATCGAAGCGTTCGTCTTCGGCCGCAGCCGCGAGGCGCGCCTCTTCCTGACCCGCGAGCCGGGCAACCCGCCCGAGGTCCGCCTGTGGACCGTCAACGTCGGCTTCTACAACATCCTCCTCGCCGCGGCCCCGGTGGCAGGTGTCATCGCCTACCACCAGGGCCACACCGACGTGGGCCGCGCGCTGGTCGTCTACGCGTCCCTCTTCATGATCGCCGCGGGCCTCGGCCTCTACGTCTCCGACCGCCGCCTCTGGTCCGGCGCCCTGGGCCAGTCCCTCCCCGCCCTCGTCACCCTCCTGGCCGTCCTCACCTCCTGACGGCCGCGGGCCGCCGCTTTCGGGCAGTCGCCGCCCGGTCAGGGAGCAGGAGACCGGCGGACCGTGCGCCATGCGCGGCGCAACACCGAGCGCCACAGCAGGTGGTCCCCGTCCCGCCACGCCGCCCGCAGGCCGAGGAGCAGCAGGAGGAGCGCGGGAGCTCCCCACAGGGCGGCCGCCCAGCCCAGACCGGTCTCTACGTCCAGCACCACCAGCACCACGAACGCCCACACGCTGAGCACCACCGCCGACCAGGCGTTCCGGGTCCAGCCCTCCCCGGCGCCGGGGCGCGGAGACCGCCAGGGCCACAGTCGCCGGCACGAGCGCAACGAGCACCAGGCACCGATGAGCAGCATGACGGTGCCGACCGCCGCGCTGGGCAGGATGTCGCCCGCCGGGTGGGCTTCCGTCCTCAGCCGCTTGTCGTGAGCCGCCAGTGAGACGACCTGCTCCCGCCACACGGTCGCGGTGACCCCCTCGTCGGGGGAGAGGCGGCCAGGCCTGTCGTCCTCCAGCATCGGGACTCGGCCATGAGCGGGCGCTACTCCCCTGAGTTCCACCCAGGAGTCGCCGGCCGTCACGGTCAGCGCCGGTATCTCCCGCACACAGTCCGCAGTGGGAGTGGTCCCGGTAGGGCACACCACCGCCGAGGCCAGGGCTCGTTTCTCCGCTGACAGCCCGGGCACCTCGCTGAAGGCGACCGCCCCGACGGCGAGGACGGCCACCCCGATGACCAGGAGCGGGATTCCGGATGCCAGAGATCTCTCGGGCCGGCCCTGAGCATGCCCGGGAGTCGGTCCGGACTGCTGCAGGAACCTGCGCTCGATGGTGTCGGCCAGCTTCGCCGCGTCCTCCGTGAACCCGGTGATCAGCAGCGTGCCGTGGCTCCGGGTCCGGACCCTGCACCACACGTCGTAGCCCAGCATGCGCCGGACCCGGTTGGTGGCGTACTCCTGGTGGTTTCGCACCTTGGTGATCTCGTGCCACCCGATGGCCCGGAGGTCCTGCCCACGCCGACAGGTGAAGCCGCGCTGGTACAGCACGAACACCTCGTCCCGGTGCCGCCGTATCAGGACCAGGGCGACAGGTCCGGCGATCAGCATGCCGAGTGGCAGTCCGACGGTCAGGGCGGCGGTTCGTGCCCCGCCCCCGTTTGCCACCGTGTCGTTCCAGTCGGCGATCCCCACGGGCAGCACCAGCGCCCCGAGCACGATGGCGGCCCACGCCAGGACAGGACTGTTCGGATTGCTGGTGGGATGGCGGGACACGCGTCTTCCCAGCTCCTCGACGCCACTTCCGTCCATGGTGAACCGCCCCCCCAGGTCGTGCCGGGAGAGGGTCGGTCTCCCGTCGCGCTGCGGCATTGTTCCTGCTGAGCGCCGGGAGAGGCAACCAGGAGAGGCAATACGCCGCGAGACGTGCTCACCGTTTCCTCAGCTCTCCCCACCCCCTGACGAGCGCGCCTCCGCGCCTCGCCGCCGCACCGAGTACGACCAGCTCACCGCCACCATCAACACCGGTATCAACAGCAGTGGCGCGAAGGTCAAGCCCCACACCACCCGCGCCGTCCCGTCCGCCAGGTACGTCTGACTCTCCACGGTGAACAGCACGACCAACTGCCACACCGCCACCACCACGAGGAGCCCCGACACACCCCACGCCAGCGGCCCGAGCACCCCCGGCCGCAGCGGCCGCCAACGCTCGCTGACCAGCAGCAGCGGAAACAACGCCGCCACCTCGGCGAGCACCGACAGCCCGACCACGTACGCGATCCCCCAACCGGGTATGTCGTAGACGTCCCGCAACACCTGCTCGCTGTAACCCACATACACCCCGCACGCCATGGCGATCCGCCAGAGCCCCGACGGCAGCGCACACAACGGCACGGCATGAGCGGCACGCCGCGCCCACACAGGCGCGGCCTCGACAAGCGTTCCCCCAACGGAAGTCATGCCGGCATCCTTCAACCCCCGCCC
>NZ_VJYK02000178.1 GCF_007097205.2 Streptomyces alkaliterrae | reverse complement strand
CTCCCCACCCTCGCCGGGTATCGGCACCACCCCCGCCAGCACCACCGGCCAGGACGTCAGCCACGGGTCGTGACGGACCGCCTCGCCGTAGGCGGCCAGCGCCTCCGCCGGACGGATGCCCTCCGGCACCGGGCCCGGCGCCGCCGCCGAACGGCGGCCCAGCGCGGCCCGCAGCGGGGCGCCTCCCGGGTGGTAGGCCAGCTCTGCGTCCATCACCGCGCCGACCGGCAGGTCGAGTTCGGGCGGCCGCCCCCCGGCGCCGTACGAGAGCAGCAGGGCCGGACGGCCGCACCGGAGCCGACGCAGCCATATCCGCCGCACGGCGAGCCTGC
This sequence comes from Streptomyces alkaliterrae, assembly GCF_007097205.2. Classification (GTDB taxonomy): domain Bacteria; phylum Actinomycetota; class Actinomycetes; order Streptomycetales; family Streptomycetaceae; genus Streptomyces; species Streptomyces alkaliterrae. The sequence continues at coordinate 11,282 of NZ_VJYK02000178.1, read as the reverse complement.
CCTCCTGGTCCTCCCGCCGCCCGAGGACGAGGAACCGGCCGCCGACCAGGGCCTCCTCGTCGGCGAGCAACATGCTCGACTCCGTGCCGGCGCCCAGCCGCGCCCGGACCGTCGCCGCGAGCGGGTCGGGCAGTGAGCCCGTCCGTGCGGCCGCCCTGACCAGGAGATGCAGCAACGCGCACTCCGCGAGCAGCCGCGCCGGCCAGCCGGGGCCGGAAGCGGGCACGGCCGCCAACTCCCGCACCCGGGAAGCGAGTCCGGGAGCCTGGGCGTCGACCATGCGCGCGGCCGTCTCCTCCCAGCCCGCGCCGTCCGCGCGCTCGGCGCCGGCCAGGCCGACGCGTATCAGGTCGATCAGGCGTTGCTCCAACTCCTCGGCGCCTGCCGCGATCCGCGCCGCACGCCGTTCGGCGCGGCGGCGGGCGGCTTCGGGATCGGCCGGCGCGCGCCCGGCCTGGCGGGCCGTCGGCGCGTCGGTACGCGCCCGCCGGTCGGCCGCCCAGCGCACCACCCACTCCGGTCGGCGCGCGTCCGCCGCCGGAGTACCGCTTCCCGCGCTGAGCAGCAGCAGCCCCAACGCGTGCTTGCAGGGCGACTTGCGGCTCGGGCAGTCGCACCGGTACGCCGGTCCGGCCAGATCGACCGCCGTCCGATACGTCCTCCCGCCGCCGCCCTGGCAGAGCCCCCACAGCGTCTCCCCCTGCTCTCCGGTGTCCGACCAGTGGTCGGCCGCCGCCAAGCCCTCACCCGCCCGCCGCGAGGCGGCGTCGGGAGCCAGCGCCAAGAGCCGTTCCGCCGTCCAGCGGACCTGCTGTCCCGTCATGTCGTCGAAGCTAGCGGCCGGCACTGACAACGCCGCCCGGACCGGGGTGGAGGCGGGAGCCCGGTCGGGGCGGCGCGATGACGTGCCGTCAGTTCCGCGCAGGCTCCTGCCGGACGGTGTTTCCGCAGGTGGGAGCGGATTGTCAGTGGTGGGGTGCACAGTGGGGTCACGGGGTCGAACGCGAGCCCGAACGGGCCGTCAGTCGGGCCCGCGCACATCGGTGACACCCGCCGTCAGAGGGGGACTCATGACCACTGTCGACAGCGCCCCGACCGCGCTGCGTCCACATGCCGAGGAGGACTTCGCCGAGGAACTGCGGGCGTTGGCGGCCGCCGACGACCGGCCGCGTCCGCCGCGCTGGCGGATGTCGCCCTGGGCGGTGTCGCGCTATCTCCTCGGCGGCACGCTGCCGGACGGCACGGTGATATCGCCCAAGTACGTGGGTCCGCGCCGCGTCGTCGAGGTCGCGGTGAGCACGCTGGCCACCGACCGCGCCCTGCTGCTGCTCGGTGTGCCGGGGACGGCCAAGACGTGGGTGTCCGAGCATCTGGCGGCGGCCGTCAGCGGCGACTCCACGCTGCTCGTCCAGGGCACGGCGGGCACGGCGGAGGAGGCCGTGCGCTACGGCTGGAACTACGCCCGGTTGCTGACGTCGGGGCCAAGCCGCGAGGCGCTGGTGCCGAGCCCGGTGATGCGCGCCATGTCGGAGGGAGTGATCGCCCGGGTCGAGGAACTGACCCGGATGCCGGCGGACGTGCAGGACGCGCTCATCACGATCCTCTCGGAGAAGACGCTGCCGGTGCCCGAGCTGGGGCAGGAGGTCCAGGCCGTACGCGGCTTCAACCTCGTCGCCACGGCGAACGACCGGGACCGCGGGGTGAACGAGCTCTCCAGCGCCCTGCGCCGCCGCTTCAACACGGTGGTGCTGCCGTTGCCGGCTTCGGCGGAGGCCGAGGTGGAGATCGTCGCGCGGCGGGTCGAGCAGCTGGGCCGCTCGCTCGATCTGCCGCCGCTGCCGGACGGCGTCGCGGAGATACGCCGGGTCGTCACGGTCTTCCGCGAACTGCGGGAGGGCGCCACCGAGGACGGCCGCACCAAGCTCAAGTCCCCGTCCGGAACGCTCTCCACGGCGGAGCTGATATCCGTCGTCACGGGCGGGCTGGCGCTCTCCGCGCACTTCGGGGACGGTGTGCTGCGCGCCGACGACGTGGCGGCGGGCGTCGTGGGCGCGGTGGTGCGCGATCCGGCGGCGGACGCGGTGGTGTGGCGGGAGTACCTGGAGACCGTCGTCCGTGAGCGGGAGGGCTGGAAGGACTTCTACCGGGCATGCCGGGAGGCGGCGGCGTGAGGGCCGGGCCGCTGCTGCTCGGCGTCCGGCACCACGGGCCGGGCTCCGCCCGCGCGGTGCGGGCAGCCCTCGCGGCCCACCGGCCGAAGGTGCTGCTCGTCGAGGGGCCGCCGGAGGCGGACGCGGTGGTCGAGCTGGCGGCGGACCCGGGGATGCGGCCCCCGGTGGCGCTGCTCGCGCACGCCGTCGAGCGGCCGGGCACGGCGGCGTTCTGGCCGATGGCGGAGTTCTCCCCGGAGTGGGCGGCGATCCGCTGGGCGCTGGAGCACGCCGTACCGGTCCGCTTCGTCGACCTGCCCGCCGCACACACCCTGGCCCTCCAGGAGCGACCGGACGAGCCGCCCGCCGACGAGCCGCCCACGGCCGAACCGCCCGCCGACGAGAGCGGCGGCCGGTCGTCGCCCGATCCGCGCTCGGATCCGCTCGCCGCGCTGGCGCACGCCGCCGGGCAGGACGACCCGGAGCGGTGGTGGGAGGACGTCGTCGAGCATCGCGGCGGCGGCCCGGGCGGCGGCCCCGGCGGCGGACCGTCCGCGAAGCCCGACGCGCTGGCGGCGTTCGACGTCCTGGAGGAGGCCATGACGGCGCTCCGGGAGCCGTACGCCGCGCCGGACCGCCGGGAGGCCGCACGCGAGGCCCATATGCGGCTGCGGCTCCGCGAGGCGCGCCGCGAGTTCGGGGACGACGCCGTCGCCGTCGTCTGCGGCGCCTGGCACGTGCCCGCGCTACGCGCCCGGCACCGGGTCACGGACGACCGCCGGCGGCTCCGCGGCCTTCCGCGCGTACGCACCGAGATCACCTGGGTGCCGTGGACGCACCGCCGGCTCACCCGCTGGCCCGGCGGCGGCTCCCAGCCGCGGCCGGGCGGCGGCTACGGCGCGGGCGTCGCCTCACCCGGCTGGTACGGCCATCTCTTCGCCTCTCCCGACCGGCCCGTCGAGCGCTGGATGACCCGGGTGGCCCGGCTGCTGCGCGAGGAGGACCACCCGGTCTCCTCCGCGCACGTGATCGAGGCCGTCCGGCTGGCCGAGATGCTGGCGGCGCTGCGCGGACGGCCGCTCGCCGGGCTGACGGAGACGCTGGACGCGGTGCGGTCGGTGATGTGCGAGGGGTCCGAGGTGCCGCTCGCACTCGTCCGGGAGCGGCTGATCGTCGGAGACGAGCTGGGCGAGGTGCCCGCGTCCGCCCCGGTGGTCCCGCTCCAGCGGGACCTGGCCGCGCTTCAGCGCTCGCTGCGGCTCCGGCCGGAGGCGGCCGAGCGGCTGCTCGACCTCGATCTGCGCAAGCCGACCGACAACAACCGCAGCAGACTGCTGCACCGGCTGCGGGTGCTCGGCGTCGACTGGGGCGAGCCGGTCGCCGGGCGGGCCGGGAGCACGGGGACGTTCCGGGAGAGCTGGCGGCTGCGCTGGGAGCCGGAGCTGTCGGTGCGGCTGGCCGAGGCCGGAGTCTGGGGCACGACGGTGATCTCGGCGGCGTCGGCCCGGCTGGCCGCCGAGGCGGCCGAGAGCAGCCGGCTGCCGGAGGTGACGGCGCTCGCCGAGCGGGCGTTGCTGGCCGGTCTGGACGACGCCCTCCCGGAGGTACTGCGGGCCCTCGCCGACCGTGCGGCGCTCTCCGCCGACGTGGGGCAGCTCGCCGGGGCGCTGCCCGCGTTGGTCCGGGCGGTCCGCTACGGCGATGTGCGCGCGACGGACTCCCGCGCGCTGCGCCGGGTCGCGGAGGGCATGGCCGAGCGGGTGTGCGTGGGGCTGCCGGCCGCCTGCGCGGGGCTGGACGCCGACGCCGCGTCGGAGATGTGCGGCCACCTCGACGCCGTCCGACAGGCCGTCACGATGCTGTCGGACACGCCGGTCGGCCGGCCTGACGACCCGCCTGGCGGCGAGCCGTTGGCAGCCCGTTGGCGTGCGGTGCTGCGCACACTCGCCACGCGCGGCGGTGTCGCCCCGCTGCTCCGGGGGCGCGGCGCCCGTCTGCTGCTGGACGACGGCGCGCTCAGCCGCGCGGCGGCCGAGCGGCTGATGGCCGGGGAACTCTCGCGTGGGGCCCAGCCGGCGGACGCCGCCGCGTGGGTCGAGGGGTTCCTGTCGGGTGGCGGGCTGCTCCTGCTGCACGACGAGCGGCTGCTGGCGCTGGTGGACGACTGGTTGCGCCAGGTGCCGGGCGAGGCGTTCGCCTCCGTGCTGCCGCTTCTGCGGCGGACGTTCGCCGAGTTCGACCCCGGCGTCCGGCGGAACCTCGCGGAGCTGGTCCGACGGGGTGGCGCTGCGCGGAAGCCGGAGGCCGAGGGCCTCGCGCCGGTTCTGCCCGGCTACTCCACGGCGCTCGACGAGCACCGCGCGGCGGCCGTGCTGCCGGTGCTGCGGCTGATACTCGACGCCCACCCGGACGACGCGCGGGCCGGAGCCCGCGGCAGCGCGCGCACCGCGGCGGGTACGGCGAACACCGAAAGGGACAGGGCGGTCACAGCACACACAGCCAACTCAGCCAACTCAGCCAACGCGGGAGGGACGGGAGCGGTATGAGCGGTACTGGGGAGGAGGCCGAGACTCAGGCGACGCGCACCGACGCGGCGCGTACCGATGCGACGCGTACCGATGCGACGCGTACCGATGCGGCGCCGAACGCGGCGGCCGCCGCCGAGCGGCTGCGGCGCTGGCGGCTCGTGCTGGGGGACACGTCCTGCGGCGGCGGCGGCGCCGACGGCCCGGGCAGTGGCAGGACCGTCGGCGCCGCCGCGTCCGGGCCTGCCGAGCCCGGGCGGGACGGCACGGGTGTGTCGCTGGGGGAGCGGGACGCCGCCATGGACCGGGCCCTCGCCGCGCTCTACGGCGGCGGGGAGCGCGGCGCGGGCCTCGGCGGCAGCGCACCGAGGGTGGCGCGCTGGCTGGGTGACGTGCGGACGTACTTCCCGACGCCGGTGGTCCGGGTGATGCAGCGGGACGCGATCGACCGGCTGGGGCTGGCGACGCTGCTCGCCGAACCGGAGATGCTGGAGGCGGTCGAGGCGGACGTGCACCTGGTCGGCACGCTCCTCACGCTCGGCAGGGCGATGCCCGAGTCCAGCCGGGAGAGCGCCCGGCGGGTGGTGCGGAAGGTCGTCGACGAGTTGGAGGAGCGGCTGGCCGCCCGTACCCGGGCCACGCTCACCGGCGCGCTGGACCGTTCGGCCCGGGCCCACCGCCCCCGCCACCGGGACGTCGACTGGCACCGCACGATCCGTGCGAACCTGCGCCACTACCTGCCCGAGCACGGCACGGTCGTGCCGGAGCGGCTGGTCGGCTACGGCCGGGCGGCCCGCTCGGTGCCGAAGGAGGTCGTGCTGTGCGTCGACCAGTCCGGTTCGATGGCCGCCTCCGTGGTGTACGCGTCGGTGTTCGGCGCGGTGCTGGCTTCGATGCGCGCGATACGCACGCGGATGGTCGTCTTCGACACCAGCGTGGTGGACCTGACCGAGCGGCTGGACGATCCGGTGGACGTCCTGTTCGGCACCCGGCTCGGCGGCGGTACGGACGTCAACCGGGCGCTGGCGTACTGCCAGCAGCGGATCAGCCGGCCCGCGGAGACGGTGGTGGTGCTCATCAGCGACCTCTACGAGGGCGGCATCCGGGGGGAGATGGAGAAGCGGGTCGCGGCGATGCGTGCGTCGGGCGTCCGGTTCGTGGCGCTGCTGGCGCTGTCCGACGAGGGCGCGCCCGGCTACGACCGGGAGCGCGCGGCGGCCCTCGCCGAGTTGGGCGCGCCGGCCTTCGCCTGCACGCCGGACCACTTTCCGGAGGTGATGGCGGCGGCCCTGGAGAACCGCCCGCTGCCCGTGCCGAAGGCCGACTGAACCACGCGTCTACGGGGCCGGCGAGGAGGCCCGCTGTGACGGGACTCACCGCGCCGGTGTGACGTGGATTTTATGTAGGGCACAGGGGCCGGGCTACCCTGCGAGGCGGACATGCCGCGTTTCGACGCCGACGCGGCCACGCGGCACGCCCACGCTCACAACGACCGCGACAACTGATTTAAGGGACGGACGCGCGTGGACCTGTTCGAGTACCAGGCGAGGGACCTCTTCGCCAAGCATGACGTACCGGTGCTGGCCGGTGAAGTCATCGACACGCCCGAGGCGGCGCGTGAGGTGACCGAGCGGCTCGGCGGTCGCGCGGTTGTCAAGGCGCAGGTGAAGACCGGCGGCCGCGGCAAGGCCGGCGGCGTGAAGCTGGCCTCCGACCCGGCCGACGCGGTCGAGAAGGCCGGCCAGATCCTGGGTATGGACATCAAGGGCCACACGGTCCACAAGGTGATGCTGGCCCAGACCGCGGACATCGTGGAGGAGTACTACGTCTCCTTCCTGCTGGACCGCACCAACCGCACCTTCCTGGCGATGGCTTCCGTGGAGGGTGGTGTCGACATCGAGGAGGTCGCCGCCACCAAGCCCGAGGCGCTCGCCAAGATCCCGGTGGACGCCATCGACGGCGTCTCCGAGGAGAAGGCCCGCGAGATCGTCGAGGCGGCGAAGTTCCCGGCCGAGGTCAAGGACCAGGTCGTGGCGGCGCTGCAGAAGCTGTGGGACGTCTTCATCAAGGAGGACGCCCTCCTCGTCGAGGTCAACCCGCTGGTGAAGACCGCCGACGGCACGATCATCGCGCTGGACGGCAAGGTCTCGCTGGACGCGAACGCCGAGTTCCGCCAGCCCGACCACGCTGCCCTGGAGGACAAGGCGGCGGCCAACCCGCTCGAGGCCGCGGCCAAGGCCAAGGGCCTGAACTACGTCAAGCTCGAGGGCCAGGTCGGCATCATCGGCAACGGCGCGGGCCTGGTCATGTCCACCCTGGACGTGGTCGCCTACGCCGGCGAGAAGCACTCCGGTGTCAAGCCGGCCAACTTCCTGGACATCGGCGGCGGTGCCTCGGCCGAGGTCATGGCCAACGGCCTGGAGATCATCCTGGGCGACCCCGAGGTCAAGTCCGTCTTCGTGAACGTCTTCGGCGGCATCACCGCCTGCGACGCCGTAGCCAACGGCATCGTCCAGGCGCTCGAGCTGCTCGAGAGCAAGGGCGAGCAGGTCACCAAGCCCCTGGTGGTCCGTCTGGACGGCAACAACGCGGAGCTGGGTCGCAAGATCCTCACCGACGCCAACCACCCGCTCGTGGAGCAGGTCGACACCATGGACGGTGCCGCCGACCGCGCCGCCGAGCTGGCCGCGAAGTAACCCAGACGACGACCTAGAGGACAGACGAGGAAACCGACAACAATGGCTATCTTCCTCACCAAGGAAAGCAAGGTCATCGTCCAGGGGATGACCGGCTCCGAGGGCCAGAAGCACACCCGGCGCATGCTGGCCTCCGGTACCAACATCGTGGGCGGTGTGAACCCCCGCAAGGCCGGTCAGAAGGTCGACTTCGACGGCACCGAGGTGCCGGTGTTCGGCAGCGTCAAGGAGGCCATCGAGGCCACCGGCGCCGACGTCACCGTGATCTTCGTCCCGGAGAAGTTCACCAAGGACGCGGTCATCGAGGCCATCGACGCCGAGATCCCGCTCGCCGTGGTGATCACCGAGGGCATCGCGGTGCACGACACCGCCGCCTTCTGGTCCTACGCGGGCAAGAAGGGCAACAAGACCCGGATCATCGGTCCGAACTGCCCGGGTCTGATCACCCCCGGCCAGTCCAACGCGGGCATCATCCCGGCGGACATCACGAAGCCGGGCCGCATCGGCCTGGTCTCCAAGTCCGGCACGCTGACGTACCAGATGATGTACGAGCTGCGTGACATCGGCTTCTCCAGCTGCGTCGGCATCGGCGGTGACCCGATCATCGGCACCACCCACATCGACGCGCTGAAGGCCTTCCAGGACGACCCCGACACCGACCTGATCGTGATGATCGGCGAGATCGGCGGCGACGCCGAGGAGCGCGCGGCCGACTTCGTCAAGGCCAACGTGACCAAGCCGGTCGTCGGCTACGTCGCGGGCTTCACCGCGCCCGAGGGCAAGACCATGGGCCACGCCGGCGCCATCGTCTCCGGTTCGTCCGGCACCGCCCAGGCGAAGAAGGAGGCCCTCGAGGCCGCCGGTGTGAAGGTCGGCAAGACGCCGTCGGAGACGGCTCTGCTGGCCCGCGAGATCCTGAACGGCTGACGTCCGCCCAGGGCTTCCGACAGACGGCGGTGGCCCGCCTCCCCTCCTGGTTCCGGCCGGAGGGAGGCGGGCCACCGCCGTTCCGTCGTCCGTCGGGCGGGGTCAGCGGGTGAGTCGTTCGACGGTGCCGGCCAGGCCGGTCGGGACGAGGTCCCCGGTCTTGTGGGTGGCGATCGTGAACGACGTGGTCACGATGAGCGCCGTGGTCGCGACGCAGACCGCCAGTGTCCGCCCCAGCGTGGCGAGGTCGCTGCTGCTCCGCACGGCCTTCGAGGAGCGCGGCGTGACGTCGTGTGCGGCGGCGACCCTCTCCAGCAGGTCGTGGACGACCGGCCCGCGTTCCTCCGGCGCGCTCTCGCCGACCTCCCGGACCGCCTCGGCCAGTGCCTCCCGGGCGTGCAGCAGCCGACCCGCGGTCGCCGGGGTGCTCGCCTCGGTCTCCGCCGCGATCTCCGCGAGGGCCAGCCCGAGCCCGTCGTGCAGCAGCAGCGCCCTGCGGTAGTCGCGTGGCAGCGCCCAGAACGCCTCGGCGAACGGCCGCAGCTCCACCGGCCCGGCATATGGGTCGGGGGAGTGGTGCTTCGGCCACAGCCGCAGCCAGGGGGTGAGCGCGTTCTCGTGGGCCTCGGCCCGCACCCAGCCGACCGGGTCCGGGTCCCTGGCGACCTCCGGCCAGCGCTCCCACGCGGTGTGGAACGCACGCTCCACCGCCCAGCGCGCGACCTCGCCGTTGCCGGTGAGCAGGAACGTCTGACGGGTGAGCGGTGCCGCGTGCGCGGTGTGCAGCCGGTCGAAGGCGGCGGCCGCCGGGCAACCGGCGGACGGCGTCTCCGCGCCGTCGGCGGCGGCCGGCCCCTCGGCGGAACCCGGGCCCTCGGCGGAACCCGGGCCCGCGTCGGTATCGGCCTCCTGGGAAGTGTCGTCCTTGCAGGAAGCGGCGGCGTCAGGCGCGGCGGCGTCCTCCGGCGCCGGACTCTCGCCGTCCACCCGGGTGGCGGCGTGCCGCTCGGCGTCCTCCTCGTCCCTGGCCCAGACGGGCGAGGGACGGTTGAGAACACCGAGCCGCGGCCGGTCCTCTGGCGGGCCGTCACCCTTCGGGTGTTTTCTGCCCTTCCCGGTCGGCACGGCGTGTTCGGCGTTGCGTTCGACGCCGTGTCCGGTGCTCTTCCCGCCCTTCCGGGAGTCGGCCGCGGACCGTGCCGCGGCCTTCCGTGCCTTGCGCGACTTGCGTTCCCCGGTGGGTTTTTTCGGACGTGCGGGCTTGTCCGCCACCGCGGCGCGTTCGTCCGTCCGCTCGTCGAACGTCATCTTCGCCCCTCGTACTCGCCGGCGGCCCGGGCGGCTGCGGCTCCCTCCGGCTTCGGACGGCGCCCCACGGCAACCCGTGCGAATAGGTGCATAGATGAATATTCCGCGACACAGCGAGCTTTCGCGCGCTACGGGTGTGAAACGGGTGTTGTTGGCAGCATGTCCGTGTGAGCCAAATGACGCAGCGCGCCGTCGGACGTGACGGTCCGGCGAGAATCGTGAACTGGCTGGCGGAGGGCGCGCTGGCGGCCTGTCTCGGCGTCGCCGCCGTGGCGATGCTCGTCCTCGTGCTGTGGATCGCCAGTCCCCACCCGCACGGCGGACCTGACGAGGCGTTGCGCATCGCCGCCGGCGTGTGGCTGCTCGCCCACGGGGTGGCGCTGGTCCGCGCCGAGACGCTGGGCGGCGGCACGGCGCCGATGGGCGTCACGCCGATACTGCTCACCGCGCTCCCGCTGTTCCTGCTCTACCGGGTGGCCCGGGCCGCCGACGGGCGGGCCTGGCGGATCGTGCTGTGGCTCGGCGCGGGTTATCTGCTGGTCGCCGTGGGGGCCGCGCTGTTCACCGTCGGCGGCCCGCTGCGGGTGGCGCCGCTCAGCGCCACGCTGGTCATGCCTGCGGTGACCGCCGCGACCGTGGGCGCCGGCGTCTGGTCGGCGCGCGGCCGCCCGCTCCCGGCGGACGGCACGCTGAGGCTGCCCGCCGCGCTGCCGGAGCGACGACTGTTCGACGCCGTGCGTGCCGGGCTGGCCGCGGCGGGTGCGCTGTGCGCGGTCGGCGCGCTGCTCGTCGCGGGCTCGCTGGTGTGGCACTGGCACGTCGCCGCCGAGGACTACACGCAGCTCACCGCCGCCTGGTCCGGCCGGATGGCGGTACTCGCCCTGTGCCTGGCCCTGGCGCCCAACGCGGCGGTCTGGGGCGCCGCCTACGGGCTGGGCCCGGGCTTCACGCTCGGCGCGGGCAGCGCCGTCGGGCCGCTCGCCGCCGACGGGCTGCCGCAGCTGCCGCACTTCCCGCTGCTGGCGGCCGTACCGGCCGAAGGGCCCGCCGGCTCGTACGCGTGGGGGTTCGCCGCCGCCGTGCCGCTGGCCGGCGGCCTGGTCGCCGGGCGGTTCACCGCCCGAGCGGCGGTCCCGGTGCTCGGTGACCGGCACGGCTCCGAGTCCGCCGCGCGGACCAGCGGCGCCTCGGCGCTCGCCGGTTGCTGCTGCGGCCTGGCGATGGCGCTGCTCGCGGCGTTCGCCGGGGGGCCGCTGGGCACGGGCGCACTGGCCGAGTTCGGGCCGACCTGGTGGCTGACCGGCGCGGCGGCGGCCGGCTGGACGGCCGCCGTGGCGGTGCCGGGCGCGCTCGTGGCGCGCTGGTGGCGGCTTCGCGAGCCGCACCCGCTGCTCGCCGTCGCGATCGGCGCGCGCCGCGCCCGCGCCCGCGCCGCCACACGTCTCGTCTCAGGGCGCCGGAAGCTCGCCGCCGCGCGCCGACGCGTCCTGGGCGGCGGCGGTCGCCGCCGCGCGGCGGCGAAGACCGCACCGGCCGACGACTGGCACTCCACGGGAACCCGCCACAGCCGCTGGGCGGCACTGAAGAAGGCCTCCGGGGGCCTGGTCCCCTCCCTCGACACCGCGGACCGCCCGCTCACTCCGGACCGCGACGGCGGCCCCGAGGCGGTGCCTCCC
>NZ_VJYK02000177.1 GCF_007097205.2 Streptomyces alkaliterrae | reverse complement strand
GAGACAACCCACACCCCCGCGAAGGCGCCGGGCGCGGTCGCCGGCCAGGCATCGACGGGCCAGCTCGCCGCGCATCCCGGACACCAGCGCGGCAAGGGGAAGTCACTCGCTTTCGCCGCCGTGCTCACCGGCGACCAGGAGATCTCCGACAAGGGCCGCCGTGGCGCCGGCGACCGCGACGGCGAGGCCGTCATCGTCATGAAGATCAAGGGGAACAAGCTGGTGTTCGCGCTGAAGTGGCGGGGGATCAAGGCACCCAGCGCCGGGCACATCCACATCGGCGGCGCCGGCCGCAACGGCGACGTGAAGGTCCCGCTGTTCGGCACGGCGATGCCGCGCACCGCGCGGGCCGCCGCCGGGCACGTGAAGCTGGACAACGCGGCGATCGCCCAGGCCATCGGCAAGAACCCCGGCGGCTTCTACGTGAACATCCACAACAAGGAGTTCCCCGGCGGCGCGGTGCGCGGCCAGCTCCGGCACCTGGGCAAGGCCGTCAACCCGCTCGACATCATCAAGGCCGGCAAGATGCGGGCGTTCGCCAGCGGCTTCCAGGAGGTGAGCGACAACGGGCTGCCGCTCGCCGGCGACCTCGACGGCTTCGGCGTCGCCTTCGTCGACCCGCGGCACGACCGCGCGCACTACTCCCTGGCCTGGCTGAACATCGGCACCCCGCAGGCCGCGCACATCCACGAGGGCGGTGCGGGACGCAACGGCAAGGTCCGCTTCCCGCTCTTCACCGAGCCGGTGCCGAGCAACGTCTTCGCGCTCTCCGGCGTCGTCAACAAGCTCGACCCGGCGGGGCTGAAGCACATCGCCGGCAACAGCCGCCACTTCTACTTCAACCTGCACAACAAGGAGTTCCCCGGCGGCGCGATCCGCGGTCAGCTGCACCACTGACCCGGGCGACGCCGGTGACACCCGGGTCAGTGGTGCGCGCGGGCCGGTGACGTCACCGGGGCCACTGCCAGGCCAGGCCGTGGAAGCCGACCGTGCAGCGGCCGGGCAGCAGATGGGCGGTGTGCGAGGCGTCCAGCTCCACCCGGCGCAGCCGGCCGCGAGGGCCGTCCGCCGCGGGACGGTGGTAGCGGTGGCAGCGCAGCGGCAGTGCGGCGGGGTGGAAGCGGACGTGCAGCAGCAGTTCCCGCAGCCCCGGCCGTACCGACCGCTCGTGGAAGAGCGACGGCGTACGGCAGTCGTCGATGGCCAGTTCGTACTCCACGATCGCGGTCTCGCTGACCCGCAGCGGACGGCCGAACAGCACCTCGACCACCGCGCAGGAGACCGCCGGATCGCACCGCACCTCGCCGAGCCGGCCGCAGCGGACGCGCACGTCCACCGGCAGCGAGCGCGGGTCGTCGACCTCGTGCACGACGGTGAGCCGGTCGACCCCGGGCCGCGACGCCCGGACGACCTGCTGCACCAGGACGCGTCGCACGCAGCGCGACTCGTCCAGCACCAGGGTGTCGCGGACCGTCAGCGCCCGCAGCCCGGTGTTGAACTCGCGGAAGGCGGCGCCGCCCAGCGCCGCCTCCTGCGTCGAACCGGTCCCGTAGAGCCTGCGCAGTACGGCCGGGCTCTCCGGCGGGGTCACCGAACGGCCGCGCGGCCGCTGCGGGCCGAGCAGCCCGGAGAGTTCGCCCTCGTCGAGCCCGAGTATGGATTCCAGGGCGGTCAGCGCGGCGAGCGAGTCGCCGCGTTCGGGCTGGCTGCGGCCGCGCTGCCAGTGGCTGAGGGTGGCGGGGCTCAGTGGCAGTCCGCGCTCGGCCAGTCGGCTGGACAGCCGTTGCAGCGGCAGCCCGCGCCGGGCGACGGCGGCCCGCAGGGCCCGGGCGAAGGGGGTTCCGGGATCGGAGACAACCGGGTCGTCCATCGTGCTCTCCGCGTCGTGCGTGTGTGGGGGGCGGCGCGGTCCGGCTGTGACAACCGAACGCGCGCCGGGGCTGGTCCCGCCCCGGCGCGCTCGGTCGTCGGTCGCGTCAGTTGGTGTCGAGCCGCAGGCCGTAGTAGGAGAGTGTGTCGTCCAGCGGCTGGAAGTACGAGCTGCCGGGACTGTTGACAGCTCCGGTGCAGCGCTGGTTGACCGGGCCGCCGGAGGTCATGCCCTGCGCCTGGTTGCCGGATATGTAGGCGCCGCCGCTGTCACCGCCCTCGGTGCAGACGCTGGACCGGCCGAGCCCGGTGACCACCGTGTCGGGGCCGCCGTTGCGGTCCTTGTAGGTGACGGTGACGTTGTAGCCCTGGACGGTGCCGCAGGTCCAGCGGGTCGTGGCGCCGGACTTGCAGACGCTGGCGCCCACGGCGGCGCGGTTGCCGCCGCGCACCGCGATGTTCCCGGCCGAGCCCCAGGTGCCGACGGCGGTGGCGATCGAGGAGCCGGCGTCGAGCCGTGCGACGCCCATGTCCACGCTGTTCGCGCCCAGTCGGAACCGGGAGTGCGTGGCCTGCGCGAAGCGGCTGCCGTTGTGGAGGAGGACGGGCAGCGAGTCGACGCAGTGGCCGGCGGTCACCAGATGCGGCCGGCCCGCGCTGTCCCGGGCGCCGAAGCCGACCGAGCAGTAGCCGGGGCCGTTGCCGAACGTCATCCTGCTGCCCGGGTACACGGTCTGCTGCGCCTCGGCGGGCGCCGCGTCCGTCACCACCCGCACGGCGTCGCCGAAGCTCCCGGCGCGCTTCAGGAACGCCCGGGCGGCGGGGGCGCGCCGGTCGTTGACGCGTACGGTCACGGTGTCGGAGGCCAGGTCGGTCTCCCAGGAGGTGACGCCGCCCGGTGCGCGGTCGGCGGCGGCCCGGTCCAGGGCGGCCTTGATCCGGTCGAGTGCCGCTTCGCCGCGTTCGGCTTCGCGGGTCGTCAGACCGGCGTCGGCGATCCGTCTCGCGGAGCGGGCGTCGGCCGCGTTGACGACCAGCGAGCCGTCCTTGTCGAAGAACGCGCCGTCGGTGCGGACGCCGGCCGTGCGCAACCGGTCCAGCCGCGACTGCTGCGCGGCCTCGCGGTCCAGGCGGCGTTCGGCGGCGCGTTCGCTGACGCCGAGGGAGGCGGCCAACGCGCCGACCATCGCGGGGTCGTAGCCGGGGGCCGTCGAGGCGGACGAGGAGGGGCCGGGTGCCGGGGCGGCTGCCTGCGCTGAGCCCAGCGTGGTGGTGGAGACCACCGCACCGACGAGTGCGGCGGCGAGCAGTGAGGCGCGCGCGAGTGCGAAGCGTGCCACGAGGGTTCCTTTCGGTCGCGGGACGGCCACCGAGGGGCGGAAGGACGCAGTGGGGTTCGCGCGAGGCGCGTGCGGCTTCCGGGCGGCCGCCCGACGGCATGTTCATGTCGAACATGCCGCGACCGAACCCTGTCCCGTGGCGCCCGGCCACGACAAGCTCCGTGCGGGGCCCGGTTTTTGACAGTTATCCGGCGAACTGTTTACGCCCGTCCGGAGAGTGCTCCGCAGGCGCTAACCTGCTTGCTGCGACAACCACCCTGGGAGCCGGCCGGGTTGCCGACCGGCGACCTCCCGCCGCCCGACCAGCGGCGGCCGATCCGCGCGGGGAACCGACACGTGAAGACTCGTACGCCATTCCGCAGGCGGTGGCGCCCATGAGCGGGATGTGGCTCGTCTACACCGGCGGCGGGGTGCTGTTCGGCGCGACCCTGGTGTCGCTGGCCGCCGGACGCCTCGGCCGGCCGGTGTGGCGCAGCCCGGGCGCGCTGCTCGCCGGGGCCGTGGGCGGGCTGCTCGCGCTGTGCTTCGCCGCCGTCGGCGGCGGGCGGACCGTCGCGTTGTCGGCGGCACTGCTGTGGTTCGCCGGGACGGCGCTGTTCACCCACGCCTGTGCGGACGGTCTGCGCCGCCCGCCCGGTCGCGTCGTCTGACGCGGGGCGGCCGGTGGCGCGGTCCCTTCCCGGCGTCGGCCGGATAGCTCCGTCGGCGCGGCGGGTGCAGGCTGGAGGGAGCGACACCCGGGAGGCGAGCCGCCATGAGTGCTGCCGATATCGCCGTCGTACTGGGCGCCGTCGTGCTGACGGCCGCCCTGGGCTGGTACTTCTTCGGGCCGCGCCGGGAGGGCGCGGCCCGGATGGAGGGCGGCGTCCAGCGGGTGGAGGTGACCGTTCGCGGCGGCTACAGCCCCGACCGGATCAGGGTCCGCGAGGGCACGCCCGTCGAACTGGTCTTCGACCGGCAGGAGGCCGGGGAGTGCACGTCACGGGTGGTCTTCCCGGACTTCCGGGTGAACGCCGGACTGCCCGCGCACACCCGCACCACCGTGCGGCTGGCGCCCGACCGGCCGGGCAGGTACCCGTTCGCGTGCGGCATGAACATGGTCCACGGCACGCTGCTCGTGGAACCCGCGGAGGGCCGCCGCCCCGAGGAGCCCGGAGCCGCCACCGACGGCGCCCCGCCGGAACCGCCCGCGGCCGCGGGGGCCGCCGCTCCCGGCGGGCCCGCGCGGCCGCGGGAGAGCGCCGAAGCGGAGGCGGACGACGCCGCCGAGCGGCAGGCGGAGATCCGGGACCTGACCCGCAGGGTGGCCGTCGGCGCCGTACTGACCGCGCCCGTGCTGGTGTTCGTCATGGCACACGAGCTGTTCGGTGCCGACTGGGTGCCGGACTGGGTGCTGGACCACTGGCTCCAGTTCGCCCTGATCACACCGGTGATGTTCTACACGGGGCTGCCTATCCACACCACGGGCTGGTTGGCGCTGCGCCACCGGTCGGCGGAGATGAACAGCCTGATCACACTCGGCACCACCGCCGCGTACGGCTACAGCGTGCTGGTCACCGCGGCCCCCGGAGTGCTGCCGGCGGACGTGCGGGAGGTCTACTACGAGGCCGTCGGCGTCATCCTCACCCTCATCCTGCTCGGCCGGCTGCTGGAGGCCCGCGCCAAGGCCGGCACCGGTGAGGCGATCCGCGCCCTGCTGGGGCTGCGGCCGCGCACCGCCCGGGTCGTGCGGGACGGCGCGGAACAGGAGGTGCCGCTGGAGGACGTCGTGGTGGGCGACGAGCTTGTCGTCCGGCCGGGGGAGAAGGTCCCGGTCGACGGCCGGGTCAGCGACGGCGCCTCGGCGGTGGACGAGTCGATGGTGACGGGCGAGTCGATGCCGGTCGGCAAGCGGGCCGGGGACGAGGTCGTCGGCGGCACGGTGAACGGGACGGGCTCCCTGCGGGTGCGGGCGGAGAAGGTCGGCGCCGACACGATGCTCGCGCAGATCGTCAGCCTGGTGCGGCAGGCGCAGGCGTCGCGGGCGCCGATCCAGCGGTTGGCGGACGCGGTCTCCGCCTACTTCGTGCCGGCGGTGATCGTCGTCGCGATCGGGACGTTCGCGGTGTGGTTCACGGTGGGCCCGGCGCCGGCACTGACCCTCGCGCTGGTCTCCGCCGTGGCGGTGCTGATCATCGCCTGCCCGTGCGCGCTCGGGCTGGCGACGCCGCTCTCGGTGATGGTCGGCACCGGGAAGGGCGCCCGGGCCGGCATCCTGATCCGCTCGGCGGAGGCGTTGGAGACCGCGCACCGGCTGGACACCGTGGTGCTCGACAAGACCGGGACGATCACCGAGGGGCGCCCCCGACTGACCGACGTCCTGCCGGTCGGGGACTGGGACGAGACGGGGCTGCTCACCGTGGTGGCGGCGGCCGAGGCGGACAGCGAGCACCCGCTGGCCCACGCGATCGTCACGGGTGCGGCCGAACGCGGGGTGCCGACCGCCCGGGCGTCCGCCTTCGACTCGGTCACCGGACGCGGGGTGCGGGCCACCGTCGAGGGGCGGGAGGTGCTGGTCGGCACGGCGCGGCTGCTGCGCGCGGAGGGCGTTGACAGCGAGGACGTGGCGGAGGCCGTCGAGTTGGCGGAACGCTGCTCGTCACAGGGACGCACACCCGTGCTGGTCGCCGTCGACGGTCGGGCGGCGGGGGTGCTCGCGGTCGCCGACACGGTGAAGGAGGACTCGGCGGACGCCGTCGCCGCACTCCGCCGGCTCGGCATCGACGTGATCATGATCACCGGCGACGACCGGCGCACCGCCGCCGCCATCGCCGCCGAGGTGGGCGTCGAGCGGGTGCTCGCCGAGGTGCTGCCCGAGCACAAGGCCGACGAGATCCGCCGGCTACAGGGCGAGGGCCGCAGTGTCGGCATGGTCGGGGACGGCGTCAACGACGCGCCGGCCCTGGCCGCTGCGGACGTCGGGCTGGCCATCGGCACCGGCACCGACGTGGCCATCGAGGCCGCCGACGTCACGCTGATCTCCGGCTCGCTCGGCGGTGTGGTCACCGCCGTCCGGCTGTCCCGCGCGACGATGCGCAACATCCGGCAGAACCTCTTCTTCGCGCTGATCTACAACACGGTCGGTGTGCCGGTGGCGGCGGGTGTGCTCTACCCGTTCTGGGAGGTGCGGCTCAGCCCGATGATCGCGGCGGCGGCGATGGCGGCGTCCTCGCTCTCGGTGGTCACCAACGCCTCGCGGCTGCGCCGCTGGCACCCGGCCCCGCTGGAGCCGGCCGGGGCAGCGCCGACGGAACCCCGCGTCGAGACCTCCGCCGCGACGGACGAGGCGCCCGACGACAGGACCGGCGACGACAGGACCGGCGACGGCGGGACCGACGACGACACCGCCACCGACGTGGTGTGCGGGATGCGGGTGTCCCGGGCGACCGCGCCGGTCCGCCGCGAACTCCCGGAGGGCACCTACTACTTCTGCTCCGAGGGCTGCGCGAGCGCCTTCGACGCCGACCCTGACCACTACCGCACCCCGTCACCCCGTGACTGAGCGGGCGGGCGTCAGCCGAAGGCCCTCACCGCCTGGTAGTAGGTCCAGGCGAGTCCGTGGCAACTCGTCCTGGTGGCACCGCTGTAGCGGTTGCAGACCCGCTTGAGGTCCTCGTGGAACGCGCTGTCAAGCCGCGCCTTGTTGGCGGAGAAACCGCCGATCTCCTTGTAGTTGCGGTAGCCGAAGTCGTGGCGCTGGCATGCCGACTTGAAGGGGAAGCCGAACGGGTTGTCCGGGGAGGTGGTGCAGTAGTCCGTCGTCCAGTTGAACCGGTAGGCGGACCAGGCCGATCGGTTGCTGTTGGCGGACGCCCAGGAGTTGTAGCTGGTGGCGGACGCCTGGGTGAAGCTCGCCAACACCCGCGGCTTGTCGGCCGGTACGGCGTTCGCCGCCGTCGCGGTGGCGAACACGGTAGCCATGGCGACACCGGTGGCGGCCAGCCCTCTGGCTGCGGTGCGGATCATGTGAGACCTCCGAGGTGCGTCCGGCGGGCCTGCGCCGGACAGCCTTCGGGGGCGTCAACAACCCTGGTTCTCAAGGCAGTCGTCCCCCGCTGCGGTGCGGACGCTACGCGCGTCGCAGCGGGGGGCGGCAGAGTCGTGCGGCAATCTTCACCGAGCGTTCCCAAGCCGAATCCGCGCCGCCGCTTGTGTGCCGCTCCCGGTACACCGGGGACCGCGCGGACCGTCCGGAAACGCCGAACGCCCCACCCGAGTTGCTCGGGTGGGGCGTTCGAGGCGACCGGTGCCGGCCGGCGGGCCGGCAGGGACTCAGAAGCGGCGCGTGATCAGCGCCCGCTTCACCTCCTGGATCGCCTTGGTGACCTCGATGCCGCGCGGGCAGGCGTCCGTGCAGTTGAACGTCGTGCGGCAACGCCACACGCCGTCACGGTCGTTGAGGATCTCAAGCCGCTGCTCGCCGGCCTCGTCGCGCGAGTCGAAGATGAAGCGGTGCGCGTTGACGATCGCCGCCGGGCCGAAGTACTGGCCGTCGTTCCAGAACACCGGGCAGGAGCTGGTGCACGCGGCGCACAGGATGCACTTGGTGGTGTCGTCGAAGCGCTCGCGGTCCTCGGCCGACTGCAGACGCTCACGCGTGGGCTCGTTGCCGGTGGTGACCAGGAACGGCATCACGTCGCGGTACGCCTGGAAGAACGGCTCCATGTCGACCACCAGGTCCTTGAGGACGGTGAGGCCCTTGATGGCCTCCACGGTGATCGGCTTCTCCGGGTTGATGTCCTTGATCAGCGTCTTGCACGCCAGCCGGTTGCGGCCGTTGATCCGCATCGCGTCGGAGCCGCAGATGCCGTGGGCGCAGGACCGGCGGAACGTCAGGGTGCCGTCCATCTCCCACTTGATCTTGTGGAGGGCGTCCAGGACGCGTTCCTTCGGATCGATCTCGATCTCGAAGTCCTCCCAGGTCGCCTCCTCGGCGACCTCCGGGTTGAACCGGCGGATGCGGAAGGTCGCCGTGATGTACGGCGAGGCGCCGGCCGCGGCCGGCCCGAGGCCCTCGGTCTTGTCCAGGGTGGTGGTCATCAGTACTTACGCTCCATCGGCTGGTAGCGGGTCTGGACGACCGGCTTGTAGTCCAGCCGGATCGACTCGTTGCCGTCCGCGTCGACCTCGCGGTACGCCATCGTGTGGCGCATGAAGTTGACGTCGTCGCGGTCCGGGTAGTCCTCGCGGTAGTGACCGCCGCGGGACTCCTTGCGGGCCAGCGCGGAGACCGCGGTGACCTCGGCCAGCTCCAGCAGGTTGCCCAGCTCGATGGCCTCCAGCAGGTCGGTGTTGAACCGCTTGCCCTTGTCCTGGACCGAGACGTTCTTGTACCGCTTGCGCAGGGCGGCGACCTCCTCGACCGCCTCCTTCAGCGTCTGCTCGGTGCGGAACACCATGACGTTCTTGTCCATGGTGTCCTGGAGCGCCTTGCGGATCTCGGTGACCCGCTCGGTGCCGGTCGACTCGCGCAGCCGCTCGACCTGCTCGACGACCAGCGAGGCCGGGTCCTCCGGCAGCTCGACGTAGTCGGCGGTGGCGGCGTACTCGGCGGCGGCGATGCCGGCCCGCTTGCCGAACACGTTGATGTCCAGCAGGGAGTTGGTGCCCAGCCGGTTGGCGCCGTGCACGGAGACGCAGGCGACCTCGCCGGCCGCGTACAGACCCGGCACGACCGTGGTGTTGTCGAGCAGCACCTCGCCCTGGACGTTGGTGGGGATGCCGCCCATGGCGTAGTGCGCGGTCGGCTGGATCGGGATCGGGTCGGTGTACGGCTCGATGCCCAGGTACGTCCGCGCGAACTCGGTGATGTCCGGCAGCTTGGCGTCCAGCTGCTCCGGCGGCAGGTGGGTGAGGTCGAGGAAGACGTGGTCGCCCTCGGGACCGCAGCCGCGGCCCTCGCGGATCTCGGTGTAGATCGAGCGGGACACGACGTCCCGGGACGCGAGGTCCTTCATGACGGGCGCGTACTTCTCCATGAAGCGCTCGCCGTCCTTGTTGCGGAGGATGCCGCCCTCACCGCGGGCGCCCTCGGTGAGGAGGATGCCCATGCGCCAGATGCCGGTCGGGTGGAACTGGAAGAACTCCATGTCCTCCAGCGGCAGTCCGCGCCGCCACGCGGCGGCCTGGCCGTCACCGGTCAGGGTGTGCGCGTTGGAGGAGACCTTGTAGAACTTGCCGTTGCCGCCGGAGGCGAAGATGACGGCCTTCGCCTGGAAGACGTGGATCTCGCCGGTGGCCAGGTCGTACGCGACCACACCGGCGGTCTTCTTGACGCCGTCGACCTCGTTGAGCAGGAGGTCGAGCACGTAGAACTCGTTGTAGAACTCCACGCCCTCCTTGACGCAGTTCTGGTACAGCGTCTGGAGGATCATGTGGCCGGTGCGGTCGGCCGCGTAGCAGGACCGGCGGACCGGGGCCTCGCCGTGGTTGCGGCTGTGACCGCCGAAGCGGCGCTGGTCGATGGTGCCGCCCGGGGTCCGGTTGAACGGCAGGCCCATCTTCTCCAGGTCGAGGACGGCGTCGATGGCCTCCTTCGCCAGGATCTCGGCGGCGTCCTGGTCGACCAGGTAGTCACCGCCCTTGACCGTGTCGAAGGTGTGCCACTCCCAGTTGTCCTCCTCCACGTTCGCCAGCGCGGCGGCCATGCCGCCCTGCGCGGCGCCGGTGTGGGAGCGCGTCGGGTAGAGCTTGGTCAGCACGGCGGTGCGGCTGCGCTTCGTCGCCTCGATGGCGGCGCGCATACCGGCGCCACCGGCGCCGACGATGACGGTGTCGTACTTGTGGATCTTCATGGCTCCAGTACCTCAGCCCTCAGATGTTCGGGTCGAAGGTGAAGATCACCAGCGTGCCCAGCAGGATGGTGAACACCGTCGCGGTGTACAGCAGCATCTTCAGCCAGAAGCGGGTGTTGTCCCGTTCGGCGTAGTCGTTGATGATCGTGCGCAGGCCGTTGGCGCCGTGCAGCATGGCGAGCCAGAGCATGATCAGGTCCCAGGCCTGCCAGAACGGCGAGGCCCAGCGACCGGCGACGAAGGCGAAGCTGACCTTGGTGACGCCGCCGTCCAGCACCAGCTGGATCAGCAGGTGGCCGAGCACCAGGACGACGAGCAGGATGCCGGACAGGCGCATGAACAGCCAGCCGTACAGCTCGAAGTTGGTGCGGGTGGACTTCGGCGTCTTCCCGGTGCGGGCGCGCGGCGGCTCGATGAGCGGAGCCGGGTTCTCCACGGACGGCCCGGTCGAGCCGGCCGAGCCGGACGAAATGGTCGCGTCGGACATCGATGATCAGCTCCCGAACACTTCGTAGAAGGCGTGGGACAGGACGGGCCAGAAGGCTCCCGCCATCAGGACGATCCAGATGCCCATCACGGTGTACAGCATCTGCTTCTGGTACTTGGCACCCTTGGACCAGAAGTCGACCGCCACGACCCGCAGGCCGTTGAGCGCGTGGAAGAGGACGGCCGCGACGAGGCCGTACTCCATCAGGCCGACGAGCGGCGTCTTGTAGACGGCGATGGTCTCGTCGTACGCCTCGGGCGAGACGCGGACCAGGGCGGTGTCGAGGACATGGACGAGCAGGAAGAAGAAGATGAGGACGCCGGTGACTCGGTGAGCCACCCAGGACCACATGCCTTCCCGGCCGCGGTACAGCGTTCCAGCCGGCACGGAAAACCCTCCGGGAGCGGGATTGGGGCCTGCCGGCTTCAGTGTCGGTCGGGCCCGGCCGGGTACGGTCCACCGGCCGCCGCCATGGTAGCGACGAGGTGTCGGTTACCTCGCGCCGGGGGCATAGGTGTGATCAATCAGGCACGGAAGGACTACCGGTGGTGACTCTCCGTACGACCAGACGCAGCAGTGCGGTTGCCGCGGTCAGCGCGGCGCTGTGGTGCCGCCGGCGGTGACGGGGGCGCGGGTCAGTCGGCGCAGTCTGCTCAGCGCCAGGCGGCGCAGCTCCTCGCGGGTCGCCGCGCGTTCGTCGTCCTCGCTGTTGCCCAGCCGGGTGTGCAGGGCGTCCAGTTCGGCCGCAAGTCGCTCGTTCGGGGGTACCTCGTCCAGGCAGACCAGAAAGACGTGCTGGAACCTGGCCTCGTAGGCGGCGCGGGCCGCCTGCGAGGCGGTGTGCGCCGCGAGTGCGCCGGGGCCCTGGTAGGGGGCGGTCGTGTCGAACGGGTCGTCCGCCCCGGCGCGCGGCCCGGCGCCGGGGCGCTGCCGGTCGGCCTCGGCGGCCAGCGCCTCGGCCACCTCCGTCTGGGACAGGTCGTAGCAGGCCTCCTCGGCCGCCGCCAGTAGCGCCTCGACGTCCGGGTACGGGCGGTGGGCGGCCAGTCGCCGGGCCCAGCGCACGCTTCCGCAGCAGCGCCACAGCAGCGCCTCGGCCTCCGGGAAGGGAGCCGAGTTGAGCCGGTGGAGGGGGTGCTGGGCGGACGG
>NZ_VJYK02000176.1 GCF_007097205.2 Streptomyces alkaliterrae | reverse complement strand
GGGGAGCTCAGGGGGGCTTTGTTGCGGCGGCGGGGGTCGGAGATTCCGGGACGAAGCACTGACTCGAACGGAGGACCCGGTGGCGCGGCCGTTCGGGCGATTTGCGGCGTCCGGCGGTCTTCCGGTTCGGCGGGCGATCCGCCCGCCGAACCGGAAGACTAGCCTCCGCCCGATTCGCCTCGAACACCGCCCCCGCCTGCGCTTCCGCTCGACCGGAGCCCCGCGTCAAAGCGGCGTCAAGGTTCCCGGTCCCGGGCAGTAAAGGTGCTTTTCCGGCCATCCGACGGAGCTATCGTTCCCGTCGGCCCACCGGGAAGTGCCCGGGGCACAAGGTCCGTATGTCTGGGAACGGTGCGACGTGGCAGGTCTGACGTTGGGCCGGATGCTCTTTCGGATGCATCCGGCTCGGGCGGTGGTCATGGCGTTCGCCGTCACCATCGTGGCCGGTGCCACCCTGCTGGCGCTCCCGGTGGCGGCCCGCGACGGGCAACCCACCGACCTGGTCCAGGCGCTGTTCACCGCCACCTCGGCGGTCTGCGTCACCGGCCTGGTCGTCGTCGACACCGGGGAGCACTGGAGCGGCTTCGGCCAGGGCGTCGTACTCGCGCTGATCCAGGTCGGCGGCTTCGGGATCATGGCCCTCGCCTCCCTCCTCGCCCTGCTGATCGCCGGCAAGCTGCGGTTGCGCATGACGCTCTCCGCGCAGACGGAGACCAAGAGCCAGGGCATCGGCGACGTACGGCGGCTGCTGACCCGGGTCGCGCTGGTGACCCTGGTGGTGGAGGGCGTCACCGCCGCCGTGCTGATCCTGCGGTTCTTCCTGCACTACGGGACGCCCTTCCACGAGGCGCTGTGGGACGGCGTCTTCCACTCGATCTCCGCGTTCAACAACGCGGGCTTCAGCCTCAACCCGGACAGCCTGGAGCGGTACGCCGCGGACCCCTGGATCACGCTGCCCATCGCCGTCGCGGTGATCCTCGGCGGCCTGGGCTTCCCCGTGATCATCGAGCTGCTGAGGCACCGGGCGCGCCGCCGCGCCACCGGCCGCATCGGCTGGTCGCTGCACCTGAAGCTCACTCTGGGGACCACCGCGCTCCTGCTGTTCCTCGGCTCTCTGCTGACCCTCCTCCTGGAGTGGTCGAACGGCGCCACCCTCGGCCCGCTGCACACGGGCGAGAAGGTGCTGAACGCCTTCTTCCACTCCGCGATGAGCCGCACGGCCGGCTTCAACTCCGTCGACGTCGGCTCGATGGAGCAGGCCACGCTGCTCAGCACCTGTGTGCTGATGTTCATCGGCGGCGGCAGCGCGGGCACTGCAGGCGGAATCAAGGTGACCACCTTCGCCGTGCTGGGCGCGGCCATCCTGGCCGAGGTGCGCGGCGAGCCGACGTCCGGCATCTTCCGGCGCAGGCTCGCCCCGCACGTGCTGCGCCAGGCGCTGACCGTGGCGCTGCTCGGCGTCGGCCTGGTGATAGGCGCCACGATCGCGCTGCTCACTCTTGTGGACCACGAGTTCGAAGTGGTGCTCTTCGAGGCCGTCTCCGCCTTCGGCACGGTCGGCCTGTCGGCCGGACTCACCGGCGAACTGCCCGCCCTGGGCGAGTTGATCGTGATCCTGCTGATGTTCGTGGGCCGGCTCGGGCCGATCACCCTCGTCTCCGCGCTCGCCCTGCGCGAGCGCACCCAGCGCTTTCAGCATCCCGAAGAACGACCGATCATTGGATGACGATGGGAAACCTCCTCCACGGGCTGCGTGCGCGTGGCAAGAAGAAGCGGCGAGCCGGTGTCGGCCGCCCGGCCCACGGTGAGCAGCGAATAGCCGTGATCGGCCTCGGCCGCTTCGGCAGCTCGCTCGCCGCCGAGCTGATGGCGCGGAAGTGGGACGTCGTCGGGCTGGACGAGAACGAGCGGCGGGTCCAGCGCCACCGCGATCTGCTCACCCACACGGCCGTCGCCGACGCCACCGACGACGAGGTGCTGCGGCAACTCGGGGTGCACGACTTCTCCAGCGCGGTCGTCGCCATCGGGTCGGACGTCGAGGCCAGCATCCTGGTCACCTCCAACCTGCTTGAGGCCGGCGTCCCCAACGTGTGGGCGAAGGCCATCAGCCGCCAGCACGGCATGATCCTCGAACGCCTCGGCGCACACCACGTGGTGCTTCCGGAGCACGAGATGGGCGAACGCGTCGCCCACCTGGTGACCGGCCGGATGCTGGACTTCATCGAGTTCGACGACGACTACGCGCTGGTCAAGACGATCGCCCCGAGGGTGGCGACCGGTGTCCCGCTGGGCGAGACCGGGGTCCGCGCCACCTACGGCGTCACCGTCGTCGGCATCAAGCGCTCCGGCCAGGACTTCACGTACGCCACGGCGGAGACCGTCGTCCAGCCGGGTGACGTCATCATCGTGACCGGCCGGACGCAGGCCGTGGAGAGCTTCGCCGAACTGGAGTGACGCGCCGGCGCCGGGGCGGGCGGGGCATCAGTCGACGCGACGGCCCGGGTGCCGGTCCGCCGGGTCCGACCGGTCCGCCTCCGCCTCACGGCCGGCCTCCGCGAACCGGACGCGGTCGCCGTGGCGCCCGTAGGCGAGGTCGAAGACGACGAGGACGCCCGTCCGGGTGTCCCGTCCCCGGCGGGCCGCGCGCAGCTGGTCCGCCAGGCCGCCCTCGCGGACCGTGCTGACGATCGCCGGAAGGATCGCCGGCAGGAGTACTCCGACGGCGATGAGCATGTCTGTACTGGTCAGTGCGTTCATGGGGTCCACTCTTCGCCCTCGGCGGGCCGGGCGGCAGTGGCAGGACCGTCAGCGGGCGTCGAATTACTGCCATCACTCACGGGCCGGTCCTGCCATACTCGACGGCATGCTCCAGAACGTGGCGGCAGTGGTCACCCAGGGCGTCAAGGCGTTCGAACTCGGCGTCGCCGCCGAGGTCTTCGGCACCGACCGGAGCGACCAGGGCCTGCCGGTGTACGACTTCGCGGTGGTGGCCGCCGAGCCCCCGCCGCTGCGCACCCACGCCGGCTTCACCATCGACACCCCGCACGGCCTGGACCGGCTCGCCGCCGCCGACCTGGTGATCATCCCGGCGGCGGAGGACCACTCCCGCCGCACCGAGTACCCGGCCGAACTGCTCGCCGGGCTGCGTGCCGCCGTGGAGCGGGGCGCCCGGGTGCTGAGCGTCTGCTCGGGAGTCTTCGTGCTCGGCGAGGCCGGGCTGCTCGACGGCCGGCACTGCTCCTGCCACTGGCGTGACGTCGCCGAACTCGCCCGCCGCTTCCCCCGGGCCCACCTCGAACCGGACGTCCTGTACGTCGAGGACGGCCCGGTCGTCACCTCCGCCGGAACGGCCGCCGGCATCGACGCCTGCCTGCACATCGTCCGTGCCGAGCAGGGCAGCCGCGTCGCCAACGGCATCGCCCGGCGCATGGTCGTGCCGCCGCACCGCGAGGGCGGCCAGGCGCAGTACGTCGAACACCCGCTGCCACCGGAGCGCGGCGGCGCCGTCGGTGACGTCCTGCGCTGGATGACCGAGCATCTGGCGGAGGAGATGACCGTCGAGCAGCTGGCTGCCCGCGCGCACATGTCACCCCGCACGTTCGCCCGCCGCTTCCAGCAGGAGACGGGCGGCACGCCCTACCGCTGGCTGCTCGGCCAGCGGCTGCTGCGGGCCCGCCACCTCCTGGAGGAGACGGACCTGACCGTGGACGCCGTCGCCGACCGCGCGGGCTTCGGCACCGCCGCCGCCCTGCGACACCACTTCCTGCGCCGCCTCGGCACCACCCCGCACGCCTACCGCGGCACCTTCCGCGGCGCCACCCCGGACGCCCCGCCGCAGCCGGCCACCGCGTGAGGGACGCCCCGCGACGGCGGCCGCCTGCCGCGGGATCGGTACTCGCCCAGGGCGTACCGTGAGGCTCGCTCAGCGCAGACCGTGCCGCCGGGAGACCATCAGCTCCGCCGCCGACCTCGGCAGCAACCGCCGCAGGGCGAACGCCACCGGCGCGTTGCTGCCGACCGCGTACAGCTGCTTCGGCCGGGCCGCCTCGATCGCCCGGACCACCGTCGCCGCCACCCGCTCCGCCGGGACGCCCCCGCGTTCGTTGGCGTTCAGCGCCGCGAGCATCGTGCGGTACCCGTCGGAGTACGGCGAAGCCGGAGCCAGATGGCCCGTGCGGCGCTCGCTGATGCCGGTGTTGACCGCGCCGGGTTCCACCGTGGTCACCGCCACGCCGAAGCCGGACACCTCCCGCCGGGCGGCGGACGCGAAGCCGCGCAGCGCGGCCTTCGACGCCACGTAGGAGGAGCGGTAGGCGAGCGGGAAGCTGGCGAGCATCGAGCCGACCATCACCACCCGCCCGTACCGCCTCGCCCGCATCCCCGGCAGCACCAGCTGCGTCAGCCGGACGGCACCGAACACGTTGAGCTCGAACACCCGCCGGACCAACTCCATGGGCAGCTCCTCCAACGGACCGCTCTGACTCTCGCCGGCGTTGTTGACCAGGATGTCCACGGGGCCCGCCGCCTCGGCGCAGGAGACGAGGGACGACTCGTCGGCGAGGTCGAGCGCCAGGTACTCCACGCCGGGCAGCGGCTCGGCCACCGAGGCCGGGTCCCGGCTGGTGCCCAGCACGCGGTGGCCGCGCGCCACCAGCGCCGCGGCGACCGCCGCGCCGATCCCGGAGGACGCGCCCGTGACCAGCGCCGTCCGCCGGGTCGGCGGGCTCGACCGGCTCGGTCGGATCGGCGGGGTCATGCCAGGCTCCGGGCCAGCGCGCGGCCGGCCGCGCGGCCGGAGAAGACGCAGCCGCCGAGGAAGGTGCCCTCCAGCGCGTTGTACCCGTGCATACCGCCGCCGCCGAAGCCGGCGACCTCGCCGGCGGCGTAGAGCCCGTCGAACGGCGAGCCGTCCGACCGCAGGACCCGCGAGTCCAGGTCGGTCTCCAACCCACCCAGCGTCTTGCGTGTCAGCACGTGCAGCCGCACGGCTATCAGCGGGCCGTGCGCCGGATCGAGGAGGCGGTGCGGCCTCGCGACCCGGGTGATCTTGTCCGGCCAGTAGCTGCGTGCGTTGCGGACCGCCATCAGCTGGAGGTCCTTGCAGTACGGATTGCCCACCTCGCGGTCGCGGGCCACGACCTCGGCCTCCACCCGCCCGTGGTCCAGCGGGGCCTCGGGGGTGAGGGCGTTCATCCCGTCGACCAGCTCACGCAGGGACTGCCGGACCACGAAGTCCTCACCCTGGTCGAGGAACGCCTGAACCGGGCCGGGCGCGCCGCCCCGCACCCGGGCCAGCACCATCCGCAGATCCTTGCCGGTGATGTCGGGGTTCTGCTCCGAGCCGGAGAGCGCGAACTCCTTCTCCACGATCGAGCGGGTCAGCACGAACCACGAGTGCGCGTGCCCGGTCGAGAGGATGTGCCGCAGCGTGGCCAGTGTGTCGTGGCCGGGGAAGAGCGGCGCCGGGAGCCGCCGACCCGTCGCGTCCAGCCACAGCGAGGACGGGCCGGGGATGATCCGGATGGCATGATCCGGCCATATCGGGTCCCAGTTGCGGATGCCCTCGGTGTAGTGCCACATCCGGTCCCGGTTGACCAGCGAACCGCCGGCCTCCTCGGTGATCCGCAGCATCCGGCCGTCCACGTGCGCCGGCACGCCGGTGATCATCGACTCCGGCGGCGGCCCCATCCGCTCGACCGGCCAGTTCCGCCGGACCGTGGCCTGGTCGCCGCCGATACCGCCGGACGTCACCACCACGGCCTGCGCCCGCAGCTCGAACTCGCCCACCGCCTCCCGGCTGGAGGCCGCACCCCGTGGCAGCGTCGAGGGGGCGAGCACCGAGCCGCGCACGCCCACCACCGCGCCGCCCTCCACGACCAGGCCGTCCACCCGGTGCCGATGGCGGAAAGCCACCAGACCGCGCTCGGCGGCCGCACGCACCGGCTCCTCGAAGACCCGCACCACTTCCGGCCCCGTGCCCCAGGTGAGATGGAAACGTGGCACGGAGTTGCCATGCCCGGTCGCCGTGCCCGCGCCGCGCTCCGCCCAGCCGACCGTCGGGGTGAGACGCAGCCCGAGCCCGTGCAGGTAGCGGCGCTTCTCCCCGGCCGCGAACTCCACGTAGGCGCGGGCCCACTGCCGCGGCCGGCGGTCCTCCCGCTCCCGGTCGAAGCCGGCCGAGGCCGACCAGTCCGCCCAGGCCAGCTCGACCGAGTCCCGGATGCCCATCCGGCGCTGCTCCGGGCTGCCCACCAGGAAGAGGCCGCCCAGCGACCAGAACGCCTGGCCGCCGAGGTTCGCCTCGTTCTCCTGGTCGACGACGAGGACCCGGCGACCGGCCCGGGTGAGCTCGTAGGCGGCCACCAGGCCGGCCAGTCCCGCCCCGACGACGATGACGTCGGCGGCTTCACGGGTGTCTGAGGTACTGCTCACTGCGGCTCCTCGGGCGTGACGGGGACGGGCGACGCGGCATGCTCGCTCGGTGCGCTGTAGGCGTCGAGGACGTGCAGGAACAACTGCTCCCGCTGGTTCCGTACCGACGCGCTGTCCGGTTCCATGAGCACCTGCACGGAGGTGCCGTCGTGCACCGCGACCAGGGCGCGGCCCAGCGCCTCCTCGTCGGTGACCCTGCGGCCCGCCCGGCTCAGCGCGGCGACCACGACCGGCATGATCGTCTCGAGGATCGCCTGCTCCCTGGCGGCCATCACCCGCCGCAACGCGGGATGGCGCAACGCGTGCGCGGTGAACTCGGCGGTCACCCTGTACCAGGCGTCGTCGACCGGGACGGCGGCGAGCGCCGCGTGCAGCGCCGCCCGCGGACCGTCCGGCGCGACGTCCGCGAGCACCGCCCGCAGATCGTCCAACATGTGCGCCGAGCGCCGCTCCCACATGGCGAGGAACAGTTCGTCGAGGGAGGTGAAGTTGGAGTAGAAGGCGCCTCGGGTGAAGCCGGCCCGCTCGCAGACCTGCTCGACGGTGGAGCGACCGAAGCCCTCCTCGGCGAAGACCTCCAGCGCGGCGTCGAGCAGCCGCTGCCGGGTGCGCGCCCGACGCGCACTCACCGGCCGCGCGTTGGGCCGTGCTTCGGGCGGGGGCATGGGCGGCTCCTCTCGATACAGGAACGTATCGAGTACACGCGTGTATCGACAAGAGGTCGGACACCACCTCGCCGGGTCGGTATCCGGTCGGCGTCCGGTCGGCGTCCGGTCAGGTCGACGACCCGGCGACGACGGACGCCACCAGCCCCCGGTCCACCGGGCGGCCGTAGATGTCCTCGGCGAACGCCACGTACGCGTCGACACCGCCCACCAGCGTCTCGAAGAGCCAGTCGGCACCGTCGGCGTCCGCATCGTCGTACCCGTCGAACAGCACCGGGCCGCAGGACCACGCAGCCGCCCCCGCCTCCCGCCAGACGCACACCGTGGCGTCCAGGAACCCGTCGAACAGGAAGGCCGGGTCGGTGAGGTGGTGGGCCAGGGCGGCGGGCACGCCGTCGAGGAGCCCGGGCCAGTGCGCGCGCGGCTCGACCCGCCACGGCGTCGCCGGGGACTCGTGGTCGAAGCCTATGAGCAGCACGCCTGCCGGATCGAAGACCACGCGGTACTCGTCACCGCCGCCGCTCTCCCACTCGGCGACCGCGACTCCCTCCGCGTCGCGCGGCTGGAACCGGTGGTACGGCCACTCCCCGCCCAGCTCGGCGTCGAGCGCCGCGTACGCCCGGCAGCGCGCGAGCAGTACGTCCGGGCCGGGGAGGACCTTCACGAGGTCGTGCACTGTCATGCCGTCATGAGAGCACCGGGCACTGACAGTCGGGTCCAGCGACGGTCAGGGCGCGGAGGCCGATTGTCAGTGGCGGGTGTTCTCATGGGCTCATGCCACTCGCAGACGAACTCCTCCCCGCCGAGACGGCGGACGCGCTCGCCACCCGGCTGGTCGGCCCGGCCCGGCCTGCCACCGCGCTGCGGGCCTGCGCCGACGCGCTCGCCGGCCGGGCCTACGGCGAGCGCGTCGAGCTGCTGCGGGACGCGGTCCTGGCCGATCTCCCGCGGGATTTCCCCGCCTTCGCGGCGGTCGTCCGCGCGGCGCTGGGCGATCCGGAGTTCACGGGCTGGATGACGATGCCGGTGTGCCAGGCGGTCGCCGTGCGCGGCCGGGAGTCCGACGACGCGTTCGAGCCCGCGCTGGCACTGCTCGCGGAGCTGACACCCAGGCTCACCGCCGAGTTCGCCGTGCGGCCCTTCCTCCTGGCCGACCAGCCGCGAGCCCTGGCCGTCATCCGTCGCTGGGTCGACCACCCCGACCCGCACGTTCGGCGGCTGGCGAGCGAGGGCACCCGGCCCCGGCTGCCCTGGGCGGTGCGGCTGCCCGCGCTCGCCGCCGACCCGACGCCGGTCCTTCCCCTGCTCGACGCCCTCTACCGGGACGACTCCGAGTACGTCCGAAGATCCGTGGCCAACCATCTGAACGACGTGAGCGGGGAGCACCCGGCGCTGGCAGTGGAGACGGCCGGGCGGTGGCTGGCGGCGCCTGCCGCCACGACCGAGCGGGTGGTCCGGCACGGCCTGCGGACGCTGATAAAGGCCGGCGACACGGCGGCGCTGGCGGCCCTCGGCCACGATCCCGACGTGCCGCTGGTCGTCGACGGGCCCCGGCTGGCCGCCGACACGGTGACGCTGGGCGGTCATCTGGAGTTCGAATGCGCGGTCACCAACAAGCACGACCGCGCCGCCACGGTGGTCGTCGACTACGTCGTGCACCACCTCAAGGCCAACGGCACACGCAACCCGAAGGTCTTCAAGCTGGCCACCCGCACACTCGAACCGGGGGAGACCTGGCGCACCACGCGCCGCCACTCGATACGCCCGCTCACCACGCGCCGCTACCACCCGGGTGAGCACGCCGTCCAGCTCCAGACCAACGGCCGACGGCACCCGGAGGTCGCCTTCACCCTGCTGCCCGCCGGGGGCCCGCCACCCGCCCGCGACTGACGCGGCGACGGCCTGGGCGGCGACGGGCCGCGCGGCGGTCGGGTCAGCCGAAGGCGAGGTTGACGACCCAGAAGCTGACGGCCGCCACCGTGGCCGCCGCCGGCATGGTGATGAACCAACCGGCGATGATGTTCTTCGCGACGCCCCACCGCACGGCCTTCACCCGGCGGGTCGCGCCGACGCCCATGATCGCCGAGGTGATCACGTGAGTGGTGGAGATCGGGGCGTGGAACATGTAGGCGGTGGTGTACATGACGGAGGCCGCCGTCGTCTCGGCGGCGAAGCCCTGCGGGGGGTCGAGGGCGATGATGCGCCGCCCGAGGGTGCGCATGATGCGCCAGCCACCCGCGTAGGTGCCGAGCGACAGCATCACGGCGCAGGCGATCTTCACCCAGACCGGGATCGCGTCGCCCTCCTCCTCGACGCCGGCGATCACAAGGGCCATCACCACGATGCCCATGGTCTTCTGGGCGTCCTGGAGGCCGTGGCCGAGCGCCATACCGGCGGCGGAGACGGTCTGGGCGATGCGGAAGTTGCGCTGGGCCTTGTGCGGGTTGGCGTTGCGGAACATCCACAGGATGGCGGTCATGACCAGATAGCCGACCAGCAGGCCGACAAGGGGGGAGAGGAACATCGGGATGACGACCTTCTCCAGCACACCCGACCAGTAGACCGTGCTGGAACCGGCGAGTGCCGCGCCGACCATCCCGCCGAACAGTGCGTGCGAGGAGGACGACGGCAGCCCGAAGTACCACGTGATCATGTTCCAGGTGATCGCTCCGGCCAGCGCGGCGAACAGGATCATCATTCCCGTCGAGCCGGTGGGCGTGGCGATCAGGCCCTCGCTGACCGTCTTCGCGATGCCGTTGCCGAGGAACGCGCCGGCCAGGTTCATCACGGCGGCCATCACCAGCGCGGCCTTCGGAGTCAGGGCGCGGGTGGAGATGGAGGTGGCGATGGCGTTCGCGGAGTCGTGGAATCCGTTGGTGTAGGTGAAGAACAGCGCGACGCCGATGACAACAACAAGCGCGAAGGTGTCCACGGTGGTCAGGACTCCTTGACCGCGATCGTCTCCACCGTGTTCGCGACGTGCTCGAACGCGTCGGCGGCCTCCTCCAGCACGTCGACGATCTGCTTCAGTTTGAGTACCTCGATGGCGTCGTACTTGCCGTTGAAGAGGTGCGCGAGCAGTCGGCGGTGGATCTGGTCCGCCTGGTTCTCCAACCGGTTGACCTCGATCCAGTACTCGGTGAGGTTCTCCATGGTGCGCAGGTGCGGCATGGCCTCGGCGGTCAGTTCGGCGGCCCGGGACAGTACCTCGATCTGCTGCTCGACGCCCTTGGGAAGCTGCTCGATCTGGTAGAGCACGACAAGATCGACGGCCTCCTCCATGAAGTCCATGATGTCGTCGAGCGAGGAGGCCAGCCGGTAGATGTCCTCGCGGTCGAAGGGGGTGATGAAGGAGGAGTTGAGCTGGTGGAAGATCGCGTGGGTGGCGTCGTCGCCCGCGTGCTCCGCGGCCCTCATGCGCTCGGCGATCTCAGCCCGTGCGGAGACGTCCGCCCCGAGCAGTTCCATCAGGAGCTTGGAGCCTGTGACGATGTTGTCCGCGGAGGCGGCGAACATGTCGTAGAAGCTCGTCTCCCTGGGGGTCAGACGGAAGCGCACAGGTTGTCCTCAGGGTGCATTGGCGTCAGTCTCGTTGATGCTAAGCGCATCATCCGGCCACGGCTGAGTGGCGTTCACCAGTGTCACCCATCGGACGCCCCGCCGAGCACCGGGCCCAAGGTACTGCTCCGCCCGTCCGCGGGAAATAGGTACGATATACCCACGCGGGGTATATCCCCAGAAGTCGACCCAGGAGAACCCCATGAGCGCGCCCGACACCCCGACCGTCGCGACCGGCGAGGCGGAGTGCCACCAGCCCTCGCCGAACGGACCGCACGGCTACTCCAAGGACAAGGACGCCCACCTCAAGCGGCTGCGCCGGATCGAGGGGCAGATCCGCGGCCTCCAGCGCATGGTCGACGAGGACGTGTACTGCATAGACGTGCTCACCCAGGTCTCCGCCTCCACCAAGGCGCTGCAGTCCTTCGCCCTCCAGCTGCTGGAGGAGCACCTGAGGCACTGCGTCGCCGCCGCTGCCACCAAGGGCGGCGAGGAGATGGACGCCAAGGTCGCCGAGGCGAGCGCCGCCATCGCCCGACTGCTGCGCACCTGACACGCCCGCCGGGGCGTCCGTCCATCCCCCGGCCGCCGCGGGTTCAACCGGGTGCCGCCGCGCGGACTTCCCAGCGGCGATTCCGCGCCCGACGGGGCGCGTGGCACATGGCCGAAAACCGACCCCTCGGGGATGGTGAGGCACGACCGGCGCCGTGTGGGTCACGGCCGGCCCGGCGGGCTGTCCTCCTCCGGTCGTCGCCGCGCACCGCGGACCCGGAGGACCTCGTCGATGCGGGCGAGGCTGAGCCGCTCGGCCGGATCGGCCGCGGCCGCGATGATCAACTCCCCGTACAGCTCGATCTCGTGTAGCGCCTCGTCCTCGTAGGCGTACCGTTCCCCCGCCATCCCCCACCTCCTCGGCCGCGCGGTCGACCACGGGCGGCCGGACACCGCCGTTCGGTCCGACCCGCGCCCCGCCGCCCCTGACGGAGGGGCGCGCGTGGCGCGTGTCACCGCGATCGACCCACCGCGCTCTCAGAGTAGGAAGGCCCGAC
>NZ_VJYK02000175.1 GCF_007097205.2 Streptomyces alkaliterrae | reverse complement strand
CGCCCACGCGGCGCCCCCCACGCCGCCCAGCGCCGCCGAGGCACGCACCATGCTCGCCGGCCTCACCGTCGCCGCCGAGGACCCGATGACCGGCTACGACCGCAAACTGTTCCCCCACTGGATCAACCAGGGCGACAACTGCAACACCCGCGAAGTCGTCCTCAAGCGCGACGGCACCAACGTCGTCACCGACGACCAGTGCCGCGCGGTCAGCGGCAGCTGGTTCTCCCAGTTCGACGGCGTGACGCTGCACAGCGCCTCGGAGGTCGACATCGACCACCTGGTGCCGCTCGCCGAGGCGTGGCGCTCCGGCGCCCAGACCTGGTCCGCCGCCAAACGGCAGTCCTTCGCCAACAACCTCAGCGCCGCCCAGCTCATCGCCGTCTCCGCCGGCTCCAACCGCGCGAAGGGTGACAAGGACCCGGCCGACTGGCTCCCCCGCGCCGCCTACCAGTGCGTCTACGCCCGCTCGTGGGTGTGGGTCAAGCGCAACTACGCGATGAAGGTCGACAGCGCGGAGAAGTCCGCCCTGACGTCGATACTCAACCGCTGCTGACGCCGCCGTCCGGGCGGGCGGCGGGGTTCCGCGAGGCGCCCCGTCGCCCGCGCGCGGCGTTCGCCCCGCCCGGCGCGCGGCTCAGCGGGCGGGAAGGAACGGGACGGTCACGCACGCCAGCCGCGCACCGGCCTGGCCCGCGTGCCCCTCCCCCATGTGTGTCTCGTGCTCGTGGATGACCACCGAGCGCGCCTCACCCGGCCGGAACGTCCACTGCTGCCGCGCACTCGACCGCGCGACCCCGGTGCGGTCCGCCTTGAAGTCCAGCCACACCTCGTTGTCCGGGTTGGCGTACCGGGGATCAACCGACGGCTGCACCGGGTCGACCTCGTCCTGGTAGTGCGGGCCCGAGGCCTCCGGGGCCTTCCCGCACGGCTTCGTGTGCACGTGCGCGCCGAAGATCCGCCCCGGCTCCACGCCGTCCACCCACAGCCGCACCGACGTCCGGCCCCCCTCGTGCAGGCGCTGCGCCACCGTCACGCCGGCCCCCTCCGGTACCCGCCGGTCGTAGGTGACCGCCGCCGGCACGGGCCCGCCCCGCCTGTCGGCCGACTGGAAGTGACCGCCGGTCGCCAGCCAGTGCTCGCCGTCGTCCGCCGTGTCAGTCCGGCTCGCCGGCGCCTTCGCGGCGGCCCCGCCGACCGGACGCTCCCCGTCCTCCCCGGCGGACACCGGGGCCGCGGTCGCCAGCACCGCCACCAAGGCCGCGCACGCCACCGTCGCCCGCCTGGTCACACCAGTCATGCATTCCTCCTTCGTCTCCACGGGGTTAACGGTGTAACTTTCGCGGGTACCCGCCGACGACCACGGCCGCCACATCCCCGAACAATCCGTGTGGGGGACGGAGGCGTACTCTTACGGCGGTAAATCGCTCCGTGACCCGGAGCCGATCCGGGGAGTGAAGGTGCTGGAAACACTGGGGACGTTGATCTACGCGCCGTGGATCTATGTCCTCATCGTGGTGTCCGTACTACTCGACGTCTTCCTCCCCCTCCTCCCCAGCGGCTTCCTGGTGATCACCGCCGCGACCGCCGCCGCCGGGACCACCGCCGCCGACCTCACCGGACTCGCCTCCCCTCCGCATCCCAGCGCCCACCTGCCGGAACTCTTCTTCCTGCTGCTGTGCGCGGCCACCGCGTCCGTCCTCGGCGACCTCACGGCGTTCCTGCTCGCCCGACGCGGCGGCCTCCGCTTCGCCGGCTTCATCTCCCGCTCCAGACGACTACGCAGGGCGCAGCACCGACTCGGCGGCGTGCTCGCCGCCGGCGGCGGCCCGCTGATGGTGCTCGCCCGCTTCGCGCCCGCCGGGCGCTCGGTGATGAGCGTGGTGGCCGGCGTCACCAACCGCCGCACCCGCGACTTCGTCCCCTGGTCCGCGCTCGCCGCGATCGTCTGGGCCGGGTACAGCGTCGGCCTCGGCTACTTCGGCGGCCGGCTCCTCGGCGTCAACTGGGGCACGACGGCGCTGTCCATAGCCGCCCTGCTCACAGTCGGCTCCGTCGCCGCCTACCTCCTCCGCCGCCACCCCTCGGCGCAACCCGGCTGAACCACCGCAGGCGCGCGGGACGCGTCGCGGCTCACCGCCGCAAGCCCGCCTCCAACTCGTCCAGCACCCGCCGCGCCTCCGCGATCTTCGCCCGCAACTCCTCCTCCCCGAACCCACCCCCGGCAGTCCGGGGCTCGCCGGGCTCCCGCGCCTCCCCCGCTTCCACCGCCCGCGCCTCGTCGAGTGAGTTGATCACCACCCCGATCAACATGTTGACCAGCACGAACGACGCGAGCAGCACAAAGGTGCCGTAGTACAGCACACTCCACCGCGAGTACTCCAAGCCCTCGTGCACCACCGGGCCCAGCCCGTCCAGCGTCGTCAGCAGGAACAGCGTCAGCAGCGCGCGGCCGAGCGAGCCGTACCGGTCCGGGTCGTGCTCCGCGTACAGCATCCAGCCGAGCATCGCGTACAGGTACAGCAGCAGCGCGCCGACCATCAGGAAACTGAACGTCCCCGGCACGCTCTTGGCGATCGCCACCAGGATGATCCGCAGCTGCGGCAGCAGCCGCGCCGCCCGCAGTACGCGCGCCAGCCGCAGCAGTCTGAGCAGCGTCGCGTTCTCCCGCATCAGCGGCAGATGCGCCAGCACCACGACCACCAGGTCGAACACGTTCCACGGGTCCCGGAAGAACCGCGCCGGCCGGTCCGCGAACGCGGCCGCCCGTAAAACGATCTCCACGGTGAACGCCGCCAGGAACAACCCCTCCCCCAGCAGCAGCCACTCCCGCCACCGCTCGGAAAGCCCGGAGTACGTCTCCAACCCCAGCACGACCGCGTTCCCCAGGATCGCGAACAGCACCGCGCCGGTGAACCAGCGCGTCTCGACGACCGCCCGCGCCCGCGTCGCGAGCGCGTGGCGCAGCGGCCCAGCGGTGGGATGGCTCATCCTCGGCTCGTCCTCCGCCGTGCGCAGTACATCGTCAACTCAGCGTGATCCTAAGGCTTACGAGCACCCCGGCGTGCCACACGAGTGAACGCGACGCCACCAGGAAGCCCTACGTCGGAGCCCGCGGCGCGCGGCTACGTCCCTCTCCACGTCGGCGACCACGCGGCGACCACAGCGGCGAGGCGCGCGAACGTCACGGTACTCCGCGAGTTCGACGTCAGAAAAACGATTCCTCAAGTCCACTTTCCGGGAAGGAGCGGAACTGGGATAAGTCACCCGCGAGTTGCCCCTTAGAGCTCCTGGCACAAGGAGGTGACTCGGCTCGCGTGGTCGTCTCCGGGCGACGGGTGGGCTACGCCGGATACGGGATCTCGTCGGTCGAGTGAGGGCATTCGGTGGCGGAACGCACGGCAACGGTGCCGTATGCCCGGTGGTGGGCAGGCCCGCCAAACGGGTAACAGTGCTTCGCCAGGCGGGTGACCACAGGAATAGCTGGGCTCTCTGCAGGCGATTCTCCGTCAAGGGACGGATTTTCCCTCTGACGTGGCGACAAAGTCGGCCGCCGCCCCCGGTCTGAGCAAAGGAGATCCCTGCATGAACCTGCGAGTAGGTGCGGGCGTCCAGGCAGATGCCCGCAAGTCCCCAGGCACAAGGAGCTCGAGCATGAGCCTCGCCGCCCGACTGGCCACGCTGGCCGCGGTCGTCGCGGTCGCCTCCGCCGTGCCCGCGCTGCCCACTGCGGCAGCCGTCCCTGATGCCGGGCAACAGGAGGCAGCAATCACCATCAACTCCGCCCGCACCCTTGGGCGTACCGAAGGTCTCAACGCAGTCCGAGGCATGGTCAACGTCACTTACAACTGTGACAGGCGGCCCTCCGTGATCTCCGTGAAAGCGCAGCTCCGCAACCGCCTCGCCAAGGGGACTGTATCCAACCTCACTTGCGATGGGAGTCCTCACGAAGTGGACGTCCCGGTGTCCACCTACTATGGCGACATCGAAGCCGGGGAGGTCGCCACCGTCGACGCGACACTGCACCGCCTGTTCTCCACCAGCTCTGACAGAAAACAGGTCACCTTTACCTGACGGTGCCGGACATCGCGAACACCCAGGAATTCTCCGCCCTCACTGCGTATTGGATTGATCTCGGAGGCGGGGACCCCGGCGAGAGCTTTTCGCCAGGTTCCTCCGCCTTCTGGGCGTCAGCGGCGGGGCTCCAGCCCGTGAAGACGCACTGGTCATCGCCTGCGCCTGGCCGGAACGAGAGGGCGATGCCGTCCATGGGGAGTCTCGCCGGGCACGTGGGCGGTGTAGCCCCCGCAGTGCAGAAAGCACCAGGTCGTGGTCGGCCTCATACGAGCCGTACAGCAGGAAGTAGCCGAGCTGCTGGTGGATCTGCCAGGACTACCTGAGCAGGATTGCGGCGATGCTGCGATCTCGGGCGTGTTTGGCGACGGCCAGGCCATGAACCCTGCCCGGCGAGCAAGCTCACGGCCATGGCCCTGTCGGCCGGACACCCGTTGTCCATGGCCATGCGGACTGAGGGCGCCGGGGCCGCTGGCCTAGGCTGACGTCCGCGCACAGTACGCACAACTGACGGGGGATCAGGTGGGTTTCGGTGGCATACGCGCCTTTCGCGGCATACGCGAGCGGCTGGCCAGACGTCCACGGACCACGATGGCGGCATCGCTGGCGCTCTGCCTCACCGCCGGACTCCTCGGCGGCTGGTGGGTGAGCGAGCGCGCCCAGGGGCACCATCTGACGTTCGCGGACACCGCGCCACGTGTGGTGCCGGCCGGGGAGCCGGAGCGGGACTGGCCCTCCCGCGGCGACCTCCTCGACGACGACGCGCTGCTGCGCGCCGCGATGCGCGCCCACGCGGTGCAGCACGGCGACAGCAAGGAGTTCGACGCCCGGGCCCGCTCCAACCAACTGGCGGCCCCGCAGCCGACGGTGCTCTTCGCCGGCACCCTGGGCGCGGCGAAGGTACCCACGGTGCTGCTTCTGGACAACTACCGGAACCGGATCTTCCAGTACGAGGAGCGGGACGGCGAAGGCCGCCGCCGGACCCAGCAGCTCCCGTCGCGAGCCACCTACCAGGGGGCGTTCCCCCTCCTCCTCAACCCCTCCGCGGACACCCCGAGGAACGCCCGGGAGACGTGGCCCAGAAAGGACCTGCGGCTCGTGCTCCCGCGGGACCTCTCCAACCCGCGCGTCGCCGGCTTCAACGGCAAGCGACCCGCCTGGCGGCCGGTCACGGTCAAGGACGGGGTCACCGAACCGCTGCGCTCCCACGACGCCGGCTTCAGCCCGCCCGGGAACGGGTGGAGGTCCGGCCCCCTGTCGAAGTGCGACCAGTCCGGCCTGCTGCTGCGCGCCACCATGTCCCTCGGCCAGAAGCGCGCCACAGAGATGTACTACCTGGTGCGCGAGGGCGACTTCCACGCGATCCAGCTCTACTTCGACCTGACCAGGCAGCCGGACGAACCGCTGGACGCCCAGCACGCCCGAACCCTCGCCCGCTCCCTGCTGTGTGCTGGGGCCCCCGTCAACCGGGGCGAGCAGCTCGCCGAGATCTACTGGAAACCTCTGTGGCGGGGCACCTCCCCGGACAGCCGCGGACGCAAGGAAATCGCCTCCGTCCTGACGGCGACGTTGGACGGAGAGACCCGAACGGGCCTGGTCCTCGTCGGCGTCGACGAGCCCCGCCACATCGACTACTTCGTCAAGCCCGCGTTCCCCCGGGAAGCCAACAGGGAGAAGTTCGACCTGTGGACCGCGTGTGCGGTCTGGGACGGCCAACTCGTCGCGACCGGAGAGTTCATCACGGGTGAGAAGGACTCCACCCGGATCCAGGTGACCAACCTGAGCACCGGCAAGAACATCACCAAGAAGGGGACCACCCTCACCGTCCCCCTCGCAGAACTCGACACCGCCGCCGAGAGCTCCCTGCTCGCCACCTTCACCGGCAAGTCGCGCACCAAAGGCAAGACCCGCGGCCTCACCAAAAGGATCCACTGCTACCGAGCCGACAACACCCCCACCTTCTGAGCCGAAACACGGCATCGCCTCCCACGGGACGGTCACCGGGGGCCGTCTGGGGACACCGGTCAGGACGTCGCGGCTGTGAGGCCGTTGCCTGCCCTCGAGTCCCCCTGTCGCGCCATGCCCGCGCCCGCACACGCGTCGCGTGGGCGGCCTGCGAGCGCCGTGCGAGCCGCGTACGGCATGGAGGAATGCGTCCGGACGCGTTGCGCCGCGCCTTGCGGGAATTCGGCGTGGTGTGGTGCCGTGAACTCCATGCCCGGCCGGCCCTCACGGTGTGTGGTGCCGCACCGCCTGCCCGGCAGGGCAGAGGCAGTTCCCCACACCCGTGGCCGGAGTTCAGGGTCGGCGGAGTCACTCCGTCGGTTCCGTCTCTCGCGCGCGCCCGGCGCGTCGGCCCGACATACACGCGGCGCCCCACGGGGGCGGCTCAGCGCAGTCGACGCGTCGCACCTCGCACACACCACCGCCTCCAGGAGGAGCAGTGACCGGCGGCATCGTCATCCCCCCACTCTGGTGCCCGATCGACCTCGTGGTCCGGCCCGGAGCCGCCGGTGTTCAGGCCGGCTCCCACGCCTGGCTGGAGCAGCACGGCCTGGACGAGCGTTCACTGCGCCGGGCGGCCGCCACGGACACCGGCTTCCTCGCCTGCACATGGGCACCCACCGCGACGGACGAAGGTGTGCAGTTGCTCTCCGACTGGCTGGTGTGGGCCCTGCTCTTCGACGACTACTACTGCGACAGCGGCCCCGACGCGGCCCGGCCCGGTACGTTCAACCCGCTCGCGGCACGCATGATGGTCCGCGCGCTGCACCCCGAGACCCCACCCACCGGCGACACCGCCTTCGACGCGTTCGCCTCCGCGCTCGCCGACCTCGTCACCCGCGTCCACGACCGCGCCGACCCCGAACTCGCCCACCTGTTCTCCCTGGTGCACTACCACTGGGTGGTCGGCGCGATGTGCGGCGTCAGCGACCGGGCCCACGGCAGTCTGCGCTCGGTGGAGGACCACCTCCTCATCCGGCCCCCGGACGGCGGATCACTGTGCAGCGTGCACATGATCGAGATCGCCGAAGGAACGTGCCTTCCCGCCCGGGAACGCGTCCGCGCCGATGTCCGGGCCCTCACCCAGGCGGCCGGCATCCTGCTGACCGTCCCCACCGACCTGGCTTCCTACGCACACGAAAAGGCCCAGCGAAGCCTGGAGTCGAACCTCGTGCACATCCTCGGCGCCGAGCGGTCACTCACCGCACAGGCCGCCACCGAGCAGGCGCGCGACCTGCTGGAAGTGGTCATGGACTTCTTCCTGCGCATGACCGCCCGGCTTCACGAGGAGGGGGACCCCCAACTCCACCGCTACACCGACCAGCTGACTCACATGGTGCGGGGCACCTATGAGTGGCAGCGCTCCCTCCCCCGCTACACCACCGCCCTAGAGCCCTCCGAACTCCCCGACGGCCCCACAGCGACGCGACCGGACACCCCACTGCACGACATCACCCACCGCCCGAACCGCACAGTCACGCGCCCGCCTGCCCCGATCTCCTGGTGGTGGGACCTCCTCGCCTGACCCGCGTGGCGACGCAGACATCCGAAACGACTTCCCGGACGTTCGTTCTTGATCAGTGAGCGAGGTCGACATGGACCGATCCCGTACACCACACCACCCTGCTCGCCGCCCCCAGAAGATCCTGGTGATCGGCGCGGGTGTCGCCGGCCTCTCCGCGGCCTTCCGACTCCAGCGCGCCGGATACGACGTGACGGTACTCGAACGCAGTGCGCACGTCGGCGGCCGGATGTGGACCGAGGAGATCGACGGCTACCGCGTCGACACCGGCGCAGCGATGCTCCCCGACAGCTACCACCAGATGCGACGACTGATCCGCGACGCCGGACTCGCTCACGAGGTCGGGCCGTCCGGCGACGTCTACGGCTTCCTGCGCGACGGTGAAGTACACCGCTTCGGCAAGCGACTCCCGCGCGACCTGCTCACCACGAGGCTGCTGTCGGCACGCAGCAAGACGCGGCTGCTCCGGCTCGCCGCCGACACCCGGCGCATGGGCGACCGCATCACCTTCCGGGATCTGACGCGCGCGCCCGAGGCGGACGAGTCCTGCGTCGCCTACGCCGACCGAAGGCTGAACCAGGAGCTCTTCGACTACCTGATCGAACCGCTCAGCACGAACTACTACTTCGCGCCGCCCGAAGAGCTCTCCATGACCCACGTGTACCTCGCGGCCAGGTCGGCTCTCGGCATCGGCTATTTCAACTCCCCCCAGGGAATGGCCTTCCTGCCGCGCGGGCTCGCCAGGCAGCTCGACGTCCGGCACCACACCACGGTGTCGGCCGTCGAGGAGACCAAGGACGCCGTG
Source organism: Streptomyces alkaliterrae (assembly GCF_007097205.2). Lineage (GTDB taxonomy): Bacteria > Actinomycetota > Actinomycetes > Streptomycetales > Streptomycetaceae > Streptomyces > Streptomyces alkaliterrae. The sequence continues at coordinate 3,365 of NZ_VJYK02000175.1, read as the reverse complement.
ACCGTCGGCTTCACCGACCACGACGGCGTCGAACGACAGGAGACGGCGGCGGCCTGCGTGATCGCCGTTCCAGGACCACTGGTCGCCCGTATCTGGCCCGGCCTGCCCGCCCCGATGCGTGCCTTCCTGTCCAGGCTGCGCTATTCGACGTGCCTTCACGTGTCGTTCGGCCTGTCGGCCCGCCCCCGGGAATCGTCCATGTGGATCTTCGTTCCCCGTCGGGAGTACCCCGGCGGCCTCGGTGTCTGCCTCGACCACAACCGCGCCCCGGGCAGAGCCCCCGACGGCAAGGGCCTGATCACCGTGTACTGGCCGACGTACACCAGTGAGGCGCTGTACGACCTTCCGGACGAGGACGTCACCGCGCGGGCGCTCCACGACATCGAACAGGTTGACCTCTTCCCCGGCCTCGCCCGGCGGATCGAGATGACCAGCGTCTCCCGCTGTCGACCCTGCGTTCCGGCCACCCACCCCGGCAGCATCGCGGAACTCACCGCCGGCGTGCGGAGTCTCGACCGAGGCTCCCGCGTCGCACTGGCAGGCGACTACTTCTCCTTCGGCAGCACCAACGCCGCCCTCACCTCAGGAGAGATCGCCGCCTCACGCCTCGCCGTCACACTCGACGCCCGGCGGCCGCCCCTCTGACAAGGCGCCGACGCGTGCGTGTCGGGCCTAGCGATGTGAGCCGAAGGCGAGTACGGCGGCGGATCGAGGAGTCGTCGGGTGCGCAGGTGGTCTACTGCGCGCTCGTCGCCGGGCTGCTGCTTGTTGTCATCCTCGGGACGCTGCCGTGAGTCCGGGCGGGGCGGGGAGCCCGGACGGCTTCAGTTCTGCGGGGACTGGGCCTGCTTGGCGGAGGTCTCCAGGCGGGTCCAGTGGTTCTGGAACCAGGCCTCGTCGCCGGTGGCCATGTTGTCGGCGTTCCGGCGTAGACCGGTTCTGCCGTCGATCAGCTCGCGGACGATGTCGGCGTGGCCGGCGTGCCGGTTCGTCTCGGCCGTCATGTGCAGCATGATCCGCTGGAGTGTCACGTGTCCGTTGTCGCCCCACCATTCGACGTGGCCCGGCGCGTCGAGCGGTAGGGCGTCGATCGTGGCGTCCGCGTGGGCGCGGGCGCGGTGGTAGAGGCTCAGGATCTCCTCGCGGGACTCGTCGGCAGTCGCCCACATGTCCGCGTTGGGCTCGGCTCCCTCCTCGTCCCAGGGGAGGTGTTCGCCGTGCGGGCGGCCGAAGGTCGGGCCGAAGTAGCCGAACTCGACGGTGGCGAGGTGCTTGACGAGGCCGAGGAGGTTGGTGCCGGTGGGCGTCAGGGGGCGGCGGATGTCGTACTCGGAGAGTCCGTCGAGTTTCCAGACGACGGCTTCGCGGGCCGCGGTGAGGTAGCGGTGGAGATCGGCTTTGGGGTCGTTGGGCGTCATGTCGGTGAGTGTCGCAGCAGCCTCTGACAAGTGATCGCCCCGGACGTCGCAAGCCCCGCCGAACATGGGTCGGCGGGGCTCGTGGGAGTGCCGGCTGCCGGCCGGCGGGGTGGGCGCAACAGGGATCGAACCTGTGACATCTTCCTTGTAAGGGAAGCGCTCTACCGCTGAGCTATGCGCCCGTGGGAAACGGCGGTCCACAGCGTACCGCACCGGGCCTGTCCGGCTGTGACGGCGGGATGGGAGAATGACCTTCGACTTCGGTTGCGGTGACGGGAGAGGGGTTGTGGGGCAGCGATGAGCGGGGGCGGCACGCGGCGCTGGGGTTTCGGTGGCGGACGGGCGGAGAGCCTGCGGGCCGACGCCCAGGCGGCCAAGGACGCCGCCGCGGCGGCTTTCTACGAGCTGGACACGGCCCAACGGGATCTGCGGATCTCCATCGAGACGATCACGGCCGTGGACAACTCGCCGCCGGCCCGTCGGGCCGCCGCCGACTTCGCGGCGTTCGGGGAGCGGATCGACGCCAACAGCCAGGACTACATCAGTGTCGTCGACGCGCACGACCTGGACCGGGAGGGGATCGACGCGGGGGCGGCCTCGCGGGCCCTCCAGGACCTGAACCGGGTCAAGGGGCAGCTTGAGCAGACACGGGCCGACCTGCGCCGCTTCGCGGAGAGCATCGGAGGGCTGCTGGAGCAGGCGGAGGGGCAGCTCGCGCAGGTGGCGCCGGCCGTGGAGCGGGGGCGGCAGGCGCTGCTGGCGGCGACGCGCGGGCTGGACGAGGTGCGGGCGGCCGGGCTCAAGGCGGACGGCCTGGCCGAGCGGCTGGCGAAGCTGGGGCCGGAGCTGACGCTACTCAACCAGGGCGCCGGGCAGCACGGCGTACGGCCGACGATCCAGCGGGCCGAGCGCGTCCAGCGGGAGGCTGAGGCCATCGCCGAGGAGGCACGGCGGCTGCCGGAGCGGGCGGCCGAGCTGGACCGTCGGCTGGCCTCGCTGCGGACCCGGGCGCAGGCGCTGGCGAACCGCGCGCAGAAGGTCGATCCGGTGCTGAGCGAGCTGCGGCGGCGGTTCAGCGCGGCCTGCTGGCAGGACCTCCAGCGGGTGCCGCAGCAGGCCGTGGAGGCGTCCCGGCAGGCCGAGGCGAAGCTCGCCGACGCCCAGCGGGCGCGGAACGAGCAGCGTTGGGCGGACGCCACGGCGCTGCTGTCGTCGGCGCGGGCGGTGTTGAGTACCGCCGACGACGGGGTGGGCGCCGCCGACGAGCGGTTGCGGCGGCTGAACGAGGTGTCGTTCAGCCAGGAGAAGGAGACCGAGCGGGTCCGGTTCGCGATCCGGGACGCCCAGCGGCTGGCGATGGCCGGCCGCAGCACGCCCGATGCCCGGCACGCGGGGCCGCTGGACAGCTCGGTGGTCCGGCTGGAGCGGGCGCTGGAGATGTTGGAGGCCGGCGGTCGGCATCCGGACTACTGGCGGTTCCTGGTGGAGCTGGACGCGATCAAGGAAACGGTGGCGTCGGTGGTCCAGGACATCCGGTCCTCGCGGGGTCAGGTCGGCTGAGGGGCGGGCGTCGGCGCGGGGAGCCCGTGCGGGGAGCCCGTGCGGAGAGCCCGTGCGAGGCGGGTCGCGGAGTTGTCCACAGGCTCGGTGAGGGAGGGCGGGGCCCGGTTATCCTGCGGTTATGCCCAGATACGAGTTTCGCTGTCGGGAGTGCGGGGACGTCTTCGAGGTGAGTCGGCCGATGGCCGAGTCCGCCGCGCCGGCGAGCTGCCCCGACGGCCATCAGGACACGGTGAAGCTGCTCTCCACGGTCGCGGTGGGCGGTGTCGCGGCGGCCGGTGCGGCGCCGGCACCCGCAGCCGCCGCCGGCGGCGGTGGCGGTGGCGGTTGCTGCGGCGGGGGGTGCTGCGGCTGAGCGGAGGCGCCCGCGAGGGGACCGGGCCGGGC
>NZ_VJYK02000174.1 GCF_007097205.2 Streptomyces alkaliterrae | reverse complement strand
GCCCCCTCCACAACCCGACCGAACCCCATCAGAACCGACCGCCGACGCCCCGGCCCCGCATATCCGTCGAGCCGACCGTGTCACGCACCGAGCGACCGTCCGAGCACCGCCGGTAGGCAACCGGCGGGTCACGTCACGAAGCCATAACCACGGCTACTGCACCGACCGCCGAGGTTCACCTCGCGTTCACTCTCGACCGTCGGGCGCTTCACCTGATCTGCCTAATTTCAGCCGTACGGAGTGCGAGTCTGCCGGGCCGAACCGGGGCACGCGCCGTACTGCTGATCGAGGCAGAACACACCCAAGCCACGCTTTCCGCCGCCCCACCGGCGGGCTCAGGAAGGAACTGAACCAAAGTGAAGCTTCAGCGCACGAACCGGCTTCGCGCCCTGTCTGTCGGCGCTATCGCGGTCACCGGTGCCCTGGTCCTGACCGCCTGCGGCTCCGACGACAACACGGGCCAGGGGGGCAACGGTGGTGGCGGCAGCACGGCCGCCGCCAGCGACATCGAGTGTGAGGGCAAGGGCAACCTGCTCGCCTCGGGCTCCAGCGCGCAGAAGAACGCCATCGACGCGTGGGTGAACGCGTACCAGGCGGCCTGCAAGGAGACCAAGATCAACTACAACCCGACCGGTTCGGGTGCGGGTATCCAGGAGTTCCTGCAGGGCAAGACCGCGTTCGCCGGCTCCGACTCGGCCCTCAAGGAGGACGAGGTCAAGGAGTCGCAGAAGGTGTGCAAGGACGGCGGCAAGGCGGTCAACCTGCCGATGCTCGGCGGCCCGGTCGCGATCGGCTACAACCTCTCCGGCGTGGACGACCTGGTCCTGGACGCCCCGACGCTGGCGAAGATCTTCGACTCGAAGATCACCCGCTGGGACGACGAGGCCATCAAGAAGCTGAACCCGGACGCCAAGCTGCCGGGCACCAAGATCCAGGCCTTCCACCGCTCCGACGAGTCCGGCACCACGGACAACTTCACCACCTACCTGGCCACCGCCGCCCCGAACGACTACAAGTACGAGCCGGCCAAGGCCTGGGCGGCCAAGGGCGGCCAGTCGGCGAACGGCTCGGCGGGCGTCGCCTCGAACGTGAAGCAGAACGACGGCGCCATCGGCTACTTCGAGCTCTCCTACGCGACCGGCAACAGCATCCCGACCGTGAAGCTGGACACCGGCGCCGGTGAGCCCGTCGAGGCCACCGTGGAGAACTCCTCCACCGGCATCGCCTCCGGCAAGATCGTCGGCAAGGACGGCGACCTGGCCATGGAGCTGGACTACGCCACCAAGGAGGCCGGTGCCTACCCGATCATCCTGGTGACCTACGAGATCGTCTGCGACAAGGGCAACAAGTCCGAGACGGTCGAGGCCCTGAAGTCCTTCCTCAACTACACCGCCAGCGAGGACGGCCAGAAGCAGCTGGCCGAGATCGACTACGCGCCGCTGCCGGACGAGATCGTCACCAAGGTTCGCGAGCAGGTCGACGCCCTCTCCTGAGGCTGACCTCTCCCGGCGCCTCCCCGCGCCCCCGTTCCAGGGGTGGCCGGCTCCGCGAGCCGGGGCCGGCCACCCGCCACCGTCCACCCTCCCCCGACCCATCCGGTGCACCGCCGCCAGGACCCCCCGCGACCCGCGCGATGGGTCCGCACCCAGACCGGAGAAACCATGGACATAACCCCGACGCCCGTCAGGCCGGAGCCACCCGGCGAACGGGACAAGAGCTCGGAACTCGCCGGGTCCACGCGCCCGGGTGACAGGATCTTCCTGGCCCTCTCCCGAGGCTCGGGCATCACGCTGCTGGTCATCATGGCCACCATCGCGGCGTTCCTGACCTACCGGGCCGTGATCGCCCTCGCCGAGAACGACGGCAACTTCCTCACCACCTTCGAGTGGAACGCGAACGCCGACCCGCCGGTGTTCGGCATCCCGGTGCTCGTCTTCGGCACGATCGTCAGCTCGATCATCGCGATGGTGATCGCCGTGCCGGTCGCGGTCGGCATCGCGCTGTTCATCTCGCACTACGCGCCGCGCAAGCTCGCCACCCCGCTCGCCTACGTCATCGACCTGCTGGCCGCCGTGCCCAGCATCGTGTACGGCCTGTGGGGCGCACTGTTCCTGGTGCCGCACCTGGGCGGGCTGTACGAGTGGCTGGACCAGTTCTTCGGCTGGACCGGTGTCTTCTCCTACGACGGCGGCGCGGCGCGCTCGCTGTTCACCGTCGGCATCCTGCTGGCGATCATGATCCTGCCGATCGTCACCAACGTCTCCCGCGAGGTCTTCAAGCAGTCGCCGAAGCTGCACGAGGAGGCCGCGCTCGCGCTCGGCGCGACCCGGTGGGAGGTCATCCGGATGTCCGTGCTGCCGTTCGGCCGCTCGGGCGTCATCAGCGCCTCGATGCTGGGCCTCGGCCGGGCGCTGGGCGAGACGATGGCCGTCGCCACCGTGCTGTCCCCGAGCTTCCTCATCCAGGCCAGCCTGCTGGAGCCCGGCGGCGGCACCTTCGCGCAGAACATCGCCGCCGGCTTCAACGAGGCCACCCAGACCGGCCGTGACGCGCTGATCGCCTCCGGCCTCGTCCTGTTCCTCATCACCCTGGTGGTGAACGGGGCGGCCCGCATGGTCATCGCCCGCCACAAGGAGTACTCGGGGGCCAACGCATGAGTAACCCGGTCATCGACAAGGCTCCCGCGAACGAGGCGCCCGCGCTGCCGTCCGCGCCGCTCAAGCAGCCCCGGCTGCCGCGCTGGGCTCCCTTCGGCCTCGCCCTGGCGTCCGCCGGGATCGGCAGCGGCATCGGTCTGCTGGCCGGTCTTGAGAGCCGGATCCAGTGGGGCCTGATCGCCGCCCTGCTGTACGTCGCGCTGACGATGCTGATCGCCGGCATGGTCGAGGGCTCACGGCAGGCGAAGGACCGGCTGGCCACCAGCGTCATCTGGGTCTGCTTCCTGCTGGCCATCGTGCCGCTGGCCTCGCTGGTCTTCGAGACCGTCTCGCGCGGCTCGAAGGTCCTCGACGGCTACTTCCTCACCCATTCCATGGCCGGCGTGGCCGACCTCCAGCCCGGCGGCGGCATCTACCACGCGCTGGTCGGCACCATCCAGCAGGTCGGTCTGGCCACGCTGATCGCGGCGCCGATCGGCCTGTTCACCGCGATCTACCTGGTCGAGTACGGCACCGGCAAGCTCGCCAAGGCCGTCACCTTCTTCGTCGACGTCATGACGGGCATCCCGTCGATCGTCGCCGGTCTGTTCATCTTCAGCGTCTGGCTCATCGTCCTGGACTTCAACCACTCCGGGTTCGCCGGCGCACTCGCCCTGGCCATCCTGATGATGCCGATCGTCGTACGCTCGACCGAGGAGATGCTCAAGCTCGTGCCGAACGAGCTGCGCGAGGCCTCCTACGCTCTCGGCGTGCCGAAGTGGCGGACCATCCTCAAGGTGGTCCTCCCGACCGCGATCGGAGGTATCACCACCGGCGTGATGCTCGCCGTCGCCCGTATCGCCGGCGAGACCGCCCCGGTCATGCTGCTCGTGTGGGGCGCGATGGAGATCAACAACAACCCGTTCGAAGGCCCGCAGCAGTCCCTGCCGTACTACATCTGGCTCCAGTGGAAGTCCGGCAACCCGCACGCCTTCGACCGTGCCTGGGCCGCGGCCCTCGTGCTGATCGCCTTCGTGATGATCCTCAACCTGGCCGCCCGCGGGATCGCCCGCTGGAAGGCCCCGAAGACCGGCCACTGACGCGGCCACGTGACCAGAGAAGTGAAGTGATCAAAATGGCCAAGCGCATCGACGTCAGCGGCCTCACCGCCTACTACGGCTCCCACAAGGCCATCGAGGACATCTCGATGACCGTCGAACCCCGATCGGTGACGGCCTTCATCGGCCCCTCCGGCTGCGGCAAGTCCACCTTCCTGCGCACCCTGAACCGGATGCACGAGGTGACGCCCGGCGGACGGGTCGAGGGCAAGGTCATGCTGGACGGCGAGTCCCTGTACGGGGCCGGCGTCGACCCGGTCTCCGTGCGGCGCACCATCGGCATGGTGTTCCAGCGCCCCAACCCGTTCCCGACGATGTCGATCTACGACAACGTCGCGGCCGGTCTGCGGCTGAACGGCAGCTACAAGAAGTCCGAGCTGGACGCCGTCGTCGAGAAGTCCCTCAAGGGCGCCAACCTGTGGAACGAGGTCAAGGACCGGCTGAACAAGCCCGGCTCCGGCCTCTCCGGCGGTCAGCAGCAGCGGCTGTGCATCGCCCGCGCCATCGCGGTCGAGCCGCAGGTGCTGCTGATGGACGAGCCCTGCTCGGCGCTGGACCCGATCTCCACGCTGGCCATCGAGGACCTGATCGGCGAGCTGAAGGAGCGCTTCACGATCGTCATCGTGACGCACAACATGCAGCAGGCCGCGCGGGTCTCCGACCGGACGGCGTTCTTCAACCTGGCCGCCATCGGGCAGCCCGGCAAGCTCATCGAGATCGACGACACCGAGCGGATCTTCTCCAACCCCTCCGTGCAGGCGACGGAGGACTACATCTCCGGCCGCTTCGGCTGATCGCGGCGGGTCGGCCCCCCGGGCCGACCCCGACCGCGGGGTGAACCTGCCGAACAACGGTCGGCAAGGCGTTCTGCGGCGCTGCATGGCGGTGCCGCCGCAGAACGAACGGGCCCGGTCCTCGGGAGGGACCGGGCCCTCCCACGTCCTCCGGCGCCTTGCCGCGCGGGTTGCTGCCGCGCGGGTCACTACCGCGCCGGTCCCTACAGCGCGGGTTCCAGGTGCGCCCAGGGACGGGCCTCCTCCAGGCTCGCGGCCAGCGCCAGCAGCGTGCCCTCCGAACCGAGCCCGCCGACGAACTGCACGCCCAGCGGCAGCCCTTCGGCCGTGCGGTGCAGCGGTACCGACATCGCGGGGCGGCCGGTGAGGTTCGCCAGCTGGGTGAACGGGACGGCCGCCAGGTTGGCGGTGACGGTCCGCCGCCACTGCGGGGTGCGGACGAGCGGGCCGACCAGCCTCAGCCGCAGCAGCAGTTCGCCCGCTGTCCGCAGCGCCGGCGGCGTGTCGAGTTCGCCGACGCGCACCGGCGGGCACGCGAGCGTGGGGGTGAGCAGCAGGTCGTACTCGGCGTGGAAGGCGGCCAGCGTCCTGGAGTGCTCGTTCCAGCGGTGGTTGGCGGCGAAGTAGGCGGGGGCGCGCATCGACCGGCCGGCGGCGGCCATCAGCCGCGTGTCCAGTTCGAAGTCGGTGTCCCGGGCGCCGGTGACCCGGCGGACGTGCGCGACGTCGGCGGCCAGCCCCGTGTACCAGACGGCGAGGAAGTCCTCGGCGAGCCGGTGGCCGTCGATGCGCGGCTCGGCGGGCTCCACGTCGTGGCCGAGGTCGGCGAGCAGCCGGGCGGCGTCCTCCACGGCGGCGACCGCCTCGGGGTCGACCGGTGTGTCCAGCGGGGAGCGGGTGGTGAAGCCGATACGCAGCCGGCCCGGTGGCCGGGCGGCCTGGTCGACGTAGCCGGTGTCCGGGCGTGCGGGAAGGTAGGGGCCGCTCGGGTCGGGTTCGGCGGTCAGCAGGTCGAGCATGAGCGCGCTGTCCCGGACGGTCCGGGAGAGGACGCCGTCGGTCGCGGCGCCCTGGAGGTACTCGGCGTGGTCGGGGCCGCTCGGCACGAGGCCGCGCCCCGGCTTGAGACCGAAAAGGCCGCAGCAGGCGGCGGGTATGCGGATCGAACCGCCGCCGTCGTTGGCGCCGGCCATCGGCACGACGCCGGCCGCGACGGCCGCGGCCGAACCGCCGGAGGAGCCGCCCGGGGTGCGGTCGAGTGCCCAGGGGTTGCGGGTCGGCCCGTTCACCTCCGGCTCGGTGATGCCCTTCGCGCCGAACTCGGGGGTGTTCGTCTTGCCGAACACGACCAGTCCGGCGGCCAGCCAGCGTTCCACGACCCGGCTGTGCCGGGGACGCGGCAGGTCGCGCAGGGCGCGGGAGCCGGAGCCGGTGGGCAGACCTGCGTAGTCCTGGAGCAGGTCCTTGATCAGGAAGGGCACGCCGCCCAGCGGACCTTCGGGCTGTTCGGCGGCCCGCTTGCGCGCCTGCTCGTACATGGGCCGGACGATCGCGTTCAGTCGCCCGTCGACGGCCTCGGCCCGGCCGATCGCCGTCTCCAGCAGTTCGGCGGGCGAGACCTCGCCCCGGGCCACCAACTCGGCCAGCCCCGTGGCGTCATACCGCCGGTAGTCCGCGTACTCCACTGGTCACGTCACCGCCATCAACCGGGGAATGGTCTACCGCACGGTAACCAGCGGCGGTGGCGGCGACAAGACCTCGGTCGGCGGTGGCGCCGGGGGCGACCCTCGCCTCGTCCCCGACGCCCGCCGATCGTCCTGTCGCCCGGTCAGCGGACCAGGTTGAAGGTGACGCCCATCTCGCGGACCGCGACGGCCCGGTCGCTCCAGCGGTTCTGGCTCTTGATCAGGTACTGGCAGCGGTACTCGGTGTCCTCGCCCAGGTCGACCAGGACGGCGTCCGGGATCTCGCTGCACCGCAGCTGGTCACTGGTGGAGTTGTTCAGCTTGTAGAAGTTGCCGTACGCGCTCTTGGCCGTCAGCACGGCCTTCTGCGGCGTGGCGCGGTAGCTGAAGACGAACGAACCGGGCTTGTAGTTGTCGGAGATCGTCACGTCCCAGGGGACCTTGACGCCCTCGTAGTCGACGGTGCACTTCGTGGTGGCGCCGGCCTCCATCTTCAGCTCGCCGCCGGCGCACTCGCCGCTGGTCTTGCCGTCGACGCCGGCCATGCGCAGGGTGCGCTGGCGGAGTTCGTGCAGGACCTTCTCGGTGACGGTCGCCGTGCGGCCCGGGCTCGGCTCGATCTTCGGGGAGGCGCCGAGCAGGTCGCCCTCCTCCTCCACCTTCACCGGGAGTTCGTCGCCCTCGGCGCCGGAACCGGCGTCGCCGCCGTTCTCCCCGCCCTTGTCGTCCTTGTCGTTCTTGTCGCCGCTGTCGGCCGGGGCCTCGGCGGAGGTGGACGGGGTGGACTTGGCGTCCGCGCCGTCGGAGTCGTCTCCCCCGCAGCCGACGGTGAGCAGACCGACGGCGACAACGCCTACGAGTGTTCTGGTGTATCGCATGGGGCGGAGTGTATGGGGAGAGTAAAATCTCGCGCGACCGGGTTGGATGGCCTCATATGCGGGTATTGGGGGCTTCAATCCGACGCCCGAGCAGCGAAATTCGGCCGTGATCCGCGTCTCCCGGGGAGCCGTCAGTTCCGGCGGACGAGGGTGACGCCGTCCCGCAGCGGCAGCATCACGCAGCTGACCCGCTTGTCGGCCACGATGCGGTCGTTCACCTCGCGGACGGCACGCACGGACGGGCCCTGCTCGGCCTCGTCCACCACCCGGCCCTCCTGGAGGACGTTGTCCAGCACCATCAGCCCGCCGGGGCGCAGCCGGGTGACCAACTCCTCGTAGTAGACCGGGTAGCCGGTCTTGTCCGCGTCGACGAACGCGAAGTCGACGTGCGGCTCGGCGGGCAGCCTGCGCAGGGTGTCGGCGGCCGGAGCGAGCCGCAGGTCGATCCGGTCGGTGAGGCCGGCGCGCTCCCAGTAGCGGCGGGCGACGGCGGTCCACTCCTCGCTGACGTCACAGGCCAGCAGTCGGCCGTCGGCGGCCAGTCCACGGGCGATGCAGATGGAGGAGTACCCGGTGAACGTCCCCACCTCGACGGCCAGTCGAGCGCCGGTGAGTTGGGTCAGCATGGTCAGCAGCTCGCCCTCGTCGTGGCTGATCTGCATGGTGAGCTGGTCGGGGAAGGCGCGGGCGGTCTCCTCCGCCAGGTCCCGCAGCACGGGGTCGGCGGGGCTGCTGTGTTCGACGAGGTAGTCGTCGAGGGCGGGGTTCACGATGGACATGTCGGGCACTCCGTTCGGCAGGCCGCACCACCCGCACCCCTCGACGGACGTCCGCGGCCGCTGCTCCGGCGCCGGCTCCGCGCCGGTGCGGAGGGTGATGATCGACTACATCGGCTACACGGCCATACCGTAGACGATCGTGAACAGCGTTCCCAGGGAGCCGATGATGAACACGCCGGTCAGCCCGGCGACGATCAGACCCTTGCCCTGCTCGGCGCTGAAGGTGTCGCGCAGGGCGGTGGCGCCGATCCGCTGCTTGGCCGCACCCCAGATCGCGATGGCCAGACAGATCAGGATCGCGACGGCCATGACCACCTCGATCATCACCCGGGCCTCGGTGCCGAGCGAACCGAACGGGCCCCAGTCCGGGGCGATTCCGCCGATGATCGTGGTGATGTCGCCTTCCTCGGCTGCCAGGAACATGTGAACTCACCGCCCCAGTCGGGTGTTGTGGGTCATCGTGCGGCCGCTTTCCAGCGAACCCTCTTGAATTCTGCCATGAGATGGGATGGTTGAGGGGTGCGAAAGGCGTTGATGGCGGCCGGTGTCGGCCTGGGCATGGTGTTCTGCTTCCTGGCGCTGCTCGTCGTCGGCACCTACAGCGCCGCCTCCAACCTGGTCGGCGGCTCGCGCCCCTCCGTCGCCCTCGCCAAGAACGCCGTGCCCGCGCAGTACGCGGCGCTCGTACAGAAGTGGGGCAATCTCTGCGACGCCATCAACCCGGCGCTGCTGGCCGCCCAGTTGTACCAGGAGAGCGGCTGGAACCCGCGCGCCCAGTCGCCCGCCCGGGCGCAGGGCATCGCCCAGTTCATCCCCGGCACCTGGGCCGCGCACGGCCTCGACGCCAACGGCGACGGCAAGGCCGACGTCTGGGACCCGGAGGACGCCATCCCGTCGGCCGCGTCCTACGACTGCAAACTCGCCGGATACGTCAAGGACGTACCGGGCGACCCCACCGCCAACATGCTCGCCGCCTACAACGCGGGCGCCTACGCCGTCATCCGGTACGGCGGCGTCCCGCCCTACCGGGAGACGCAGAACTACGTCGCCGTCATCCGGAAGATGGAACAGGACTTCTCGGCCCCGGCCGGTCGCGTCGACCCCTCCCGGCAGGCCGCCGGCGCCATCCACTACGCGCAGGAGAAGTTGGGCACCCCCTACAAGTGGGGCGGCAACGGCGGCCCCGAGGACAACGGCCGCTTCGACTGCTCCGGGCTCACCCGGGCGGCCTACGCCTCGGTGGGCATCGACCTGCCGCGCGTGGCCAACGACCAGTGGAACAGCGGTCCGCATCCCGCACGGGACGAACTGATGCCCGGGGACCTGGTCTTCTTCTCACACGATCTGAACGACTGGCGTGCCATCCACCACGTGGGCATCTACGTCGGCGGCGGCTATATGATCGACGCCCCGTACACGGGCGCGGTGATCCGCTTCGATTCGATCGACACCCCAGACTACTTCGGAGCGACCCGGCCGACCGCCGGCTGACCTGCGCCGGTACCCGGCCGGGCGCCGGTCCACGGCGGCCGACGCGCACGTCCGGTGTCACCCTTCAGTAACATCCGGGTGATCTTCCGGCGGACGCGGAACGCCGGAGCGGCGGACGACGTTCCCGGTATGCGGGACGGCAAAACCGCCGCGCGGAAATCGGGGGTCGGCAGCGCGTACCGGCGGTACGCGTCCAAGGTGTGAAGGGGCACGGGTCGTTTTCATGGCTGGATGGGAAGACCCAGACGTCGACCTCCTGTATCGAGTCAACGGCTGGTCCGAACAGGCACCGCAGTGGTTCAGTTCACTGCTCGGTTTCCTGAGCGAGTACGGCGTCATCTTCGGGCTCATGGCACTGGGCCTGTGGACGTGGTGGACCGCGCGGGCACGCGCCGACTCCGTGACCGCCGTCGCCGGCCTGCTGTGGGCGCCGCTCGGCGCGTCCGTCGCGTACGCCGTCAACTACCCGATTCGCGAACTGGTCGAAAGACCAAGACCGTTCGTCGACCACCCCGACCTCAACGTGCTGGTCGAGGGCAAGAGCGGCTACTCGTTCGTGAGTGACCACAGCGCGCTGACCATGGCGCTCGCGGTCGGCATCTTCATGGTCAACCGGCGCTGGGGCGCGCTGGCGTTGGGGCTCGCCGCGTTCCAGGGATTCGGCCGGGTCTACGCCGGTGTGCACTACCCGACGGACGTCGTCGGCGGGTTCGCGCTCGGCATCGCCGTCGTACTGCTGCTCTCCCCGCTGGCCTCCGCCCTGCTGACGCCGCTGACCCGGGCGCTGGCCGCCTCCCCACGGGCCGGCTGGCTGGTCACCGCGCGGACCGCCGACGTGGACGGCTCGGACGGCGCGGGCGCCGCGGGCACCGCGGGCGCCGGCGACACGACGGCCGCGATCGCCGGCGGGCACGCCAGGACGGGCCCGCCGCCCGCCGGGGAGGCACCCGGCGGCCCCGCCGGGCGGGCGCACACCGGCGCCCACCCGGCGCCCAGGCACCCGAACGCACGCGTGTGACGGCCGGGGTGACGGCTGGTTATGACCCCCGGAGGTGACCGCCGGGGCGCGACGGCCTTATGCGGTGGCGGCGGCCGGGTCGTGAGCCCGCCGCGGGCCGCCCCGTCCGCCCGGCACCACGTCCGGCCGCCCGCTTCCGGCGGCGGCGCGGACCAGGCGTGATCAACAGGCAAGCAGCACATGACGCCGGGTGACAGAGGCGTGCGTGAAGTGGCCGGAAAGCCACCCGCGAACGGCCGACAGTCGGCGGAGCCCGACCACGGGCCCCGGACCTGGTCGGACGCGAGGCTAGCGGGCGTGGTGGTGGAGGGCGTCTTCGCGGGCCTTGGAGCGCGCGCGTCGCGCGGGCCCGCGCCAACCGCACGCGCACCGGGCGCTGCTGAAGGCACCCCGCTCGGATGTGGTGACACGGTGCTCGGCCGCCGCCTGCGCGGTGGCCTGATCGGTCTCGAAGGGCACGTGCACACGGTAGCGACCGGGGGCCGCCGCGCGGCCGAATGTGAAGGAACGTAACGAGAGGCTTCGCCTGTCGTTAACCCTGATGGTCCCGCACACCGTCGACATGGGGGTTGACACGTGAGTCCCAGGCGGGCGGCGACGACCACCGCCGTGGTCGTCCTCACCACCACTCTCACCATGGTGTCCACAACCGCCTGCACGGTACGGGAGGACGGCGCGCTGGCGTCCGCCGCCGCACCGGTCGAGGTCGTCCAGAACCCCCTCGCCCAGGTCCGCTCGGCGGCCGACGTGCTGACCCGGGCCGGCACCTCCCGCACCAGGACGGCCATGGAGATGGCCAGCGGCGGGACCCGGCTCACCATCACCGCGCACGGCGACTTCGACTACCGGAAGCGGATCGGCCGGCTGACCGTCGTACTGCCGGACCGGGTGCTCCGCCCGGTCACGGAGGTGATCACGCCCGGCACGCTGTACATGAAGAACCGCGGCGCCGGCGTCCCGGACGACAAGTGGGTGCGGGTGGACACCACGGAACTCAGCGACGGCAACCTGGTGACCGGCGGTGTCACCGATCCCCTCACGGCGGCCGAGCTGCTGCGGGGCGCCCTGGAGGTGGACTACCTCGGGACCGCCCGGGTGGCCGGCGCCGCCGTCCGGCACTACCGGGGCACGACGGACCTCGCCGCCGCCGCCAGAGCTGCGGCCGAACCACTGCGGCAGCAGCTCACCGCGGCGGCGAGGGGCTTCGCCACCAGCCTCGTCCCGTTCGACGCCTACCTCGACGACGCGGGCCGGCTGCGCAAGGTGCGCCACGAGTTCGTCTTCGACAACAGCCAGGGCCAGGGCGTGAAGGTGGCCTCCACGACGTCGCTGTACGGGTTCGGCACGCCGGTGCGGATCACGATGCCCGAGCGGGCCGAGATCTACACCGGGCGGATCTCCATCGAGGGCGGGTAGCGGCGAGGCGAGGCGGGCCGAGGGCGCGGGCGCGTGGCGGCGAGGCCGGGTAGGCGGGGCGGCGCGAGGCCGGGTAGGCGGGTCGGCGCGAGGG
>NZ_VJYK02000173.1 GCF_007097205.2 Streptomyces alkaliterrae | reverse complement strand
GGGTGTAGGCGGCACCCTACTGACGGGAGTCGTTGTCGAATCGCTGTCAACAGTCGTCGGTCGGGCCCGGCGGCTGCTGACGCCGCCGCGTGGGAGAGCCGATGGCAGCACAGCGCAGTCCGGCGGGTCACGACCTGGCCGCTCTGGGGACGCCACGGCTGCTCAGGCCGCCGGAGTTGGTACGGGAGGGCGGCAGGGTGCGGGAGGCGTCGGTGCCGCCGCTGGTGCCGCCCCGACTGGCCGGCTCGCTCGCCGACATCCCGTTCGAGAACGCCGAACAGGCCCCGGACGACGTGGTGTTCGCGCGTCTGACGGCGGACGGCGCCGAGTGGCGGGACGTCACGTGTGCGGAGTTCGCCGGTGAGGTCATGGCGGTGGCGAAGGGGCTGCTGGCCAGCGGGCTGAAGCCCGGGGAGCGGTTGGCGATCATGGCGCCGACCTCATACGAGTGGACGCTCGTCGACTTCGCCGCCTGGGCCGCCGGGTTGATCACCGTGCCGCTGTACCCGGGATCCTCGGCCGGGCAGGTGCGCACAGTGCTCCGCGACGCGTACGTCTCCGCGCTCCTCGTCGCGGACGTCGAGGACGTCCGGCTGGTCAGTGCGATCAGGGGCACGCTGCCGGACCTGCGGCACCTGTGGCAGCTGGACAACGGCGCCGTCGGGCAACTCGCCGCCGCGGGGCGGCAGATACCCGACGCGCTGGTCAACGAGCGGCGGGCAGCCCTCGGCCCGGACACCGTCGCCACGCTCATCTACACCTCCGGCACCACCGGCCGACCCCGAGGGTGCGTGCTCACGCACGGCAACTTCCACGCCGGAGTGGACAACGCCATCCAGCTGCTGCACCCGGTGTTCGAGCGGGTCAGCGACGAGCCCGCCGCCACGCTGCTGTTCCTGCCGCTGGCGCACGTCTTCGGGCGCATGGTCTCCGTCGGCTGCCAGCGGGCCCGGGTCCGGCAGGGCCACGCGTCGAGCGTGCGGACCGACGAACTCCTCGCCGATCTGGGGAGCTTCCGCCCCACCTTCCTGCTGGCGATCCCGCACGTGCTGGAGAAGGTCTACAACACCGCCCGGGCGACCGCCGAGTCCATGGGCCGGGCCGGCTCCTTCGACCGGGCCGCCCGGATCGCCACCCGTTGGGGCGACGCCTGGAGCCAGGGGCTCAAGGGGGAGGGGCGCGGCCCCGGTGTCGGGCTGCGCACGGCGCGCGGGCTGTACGACGCGCTGGTCTACAAGCGGGTGCGGGCAGCGCTCGGCGGCCGGGTGCGGCACGTCATCTGCGGTGGTTCGCCGCTCGGGGAGCGGCTGGGTGCCTTCTACGCGGGTGCCGGCATCGAGGTCTACGAGGGGTACGGGCTGACGGAGACCACGGCGGCCGTGACCGTCACCCCGCCGCTGCGGCCGAAGCTCGGCACGGTCGGCTGGCCGATGCCCGGCATGGCGGTGCGCATCGCCGACGACGGAGAGGTGCTGCTGCGCGGCGGTCAGGTCTTCTACGGCTACTGGGACGCCCGCGACCACAGCGTGCCCAAGGAGACGGACGCGGACGGCTGGTTCGCCACCGGCGACCTCGGCGCCCTCGACGACGAGGGCTATCTGACCATCACCGGCCGGAAGAAGGAGCTGATCGTCACCTCCGGCGGCAAGAACGTGGCGCCGGCGCCGCTGGAGGACTGGTTGCGCGCCCATCCGCTAGTCGACCAGGCCGTTGTCGTCGGCGACGGCCGCCCCTACCTCGTCGCGCTGCTCACCCTGGACCAGGACGGGTTGGCGCACTGGCGGCGCACGCACCGCAAGCAGGGCCTGCCGATGCGGGAACTCGTCCGTGACGGCGACCTGTTGCACAACCTCCAGCAGGCGGTGAACGAGGCGAACGGCCTTGTCTCGCGCGCCGAGTCGATCCGCCGGTTCGCCGTGCTGCCGGTGCGGTTCACGGTCGAACGCGGCCAGCTCACACCCTCGTTGAAGCTGCGGCGGGCGCGGATCGCGGCCGACTTCGAGCAGGAGGTGGCGGAGCTGTACCGGGTGCCGGACGACCCGGCCTGACCTGGGGTCGGGCCGGGTCGTCCGAGAGCTCTCCCCCGTCGGGTCACTCCCCGAAGCGGCCCGCGAGCCAGGCCATCGCCAGCGGGGAACCGGCCATGGCGCCGCTGACGTGCGCGAACGGCAGCGACCTGAAGGTGACGTCGGCGCCGCGCGCCCGCCAGGCGTCGCGCAGCGAGGTGCCCTCGCTGTACGGGATGAGGGTGTCCACCGAGCCGTGGTAGAGGAAGACCGGCGCCTTCGGTGCCGTGGTGCCGAGTGTGGAGCGGCCGAGGCGGTCCCGCCACAGCGGCTCGGCGAGCGGGTTGCGGGTGGTGATCTGGTCGATTCGGCCGAACGGCCAAGTCGCGGCGCCGAGTTCGACGCACTGCGTCTCGGCGATGCGCTTCTGGAGCTTGCCGCGCGCGTTCAGATAGCCGTCGAGGTCGAGTTCGGGGAAGGCCGCGTCCTGGCCGACGGCCGCCATCGCGATCAGTCCTGAGCCCGCCTTGCCCTCGTTGTGCGCGGCGACCTCCAGCAGGTCGCGCGGCACACCGCCGGTCGCGGTGCCCCGCACGTCCAGCTCGGGGGCGTAGGAGCCGTGCAGTTCGGCCGCCCAGCTGGAGGCCTGACCGCCCTGGGAGTAGCCCATCACGCCCACCGGCGAGTCGGCGCTGATGCCGGCTTCCGGAAGTCGCATCGCCGCGCGGGCGGCGTCGAGGACCGCGTGTCCGGCGGAGGGGCCGACGGTGTAGGTGTGGGTGCCGGGGGTGCCCAGGCCCTCGTAGTCGGTGACGACGACGGCCCAGCCGCGCAGCACCGCCTGGTTGATCAGCGAGCCCTCCTTGGTGAGGCCGGAGGGGAAGGTCCGGGAGGGCGCGCAGTGGTCGGCGAGGCCGACCGTGCCGACCGCGTAGCTGACCAGCGGACGCTTCCCGGTGCGGCCGTCGGACGGCACGATGACCGTTCCCGAGACGACGTTCGGCTTCCCGGTGACGGTGGTGGACCGGTAGTGGATCCGCCACGAGCGGGCCGTGGACGGCGTGACGGGATTGGGCATGAAGCGCTGCGGGACGGCGCTGACCAGATCACCGGGCGCGAGCGTCGCGGCGTCGACGCCCGCTGTGCCGGCGGCCGGCGGGGCGGCGGGCTCGTCGGCGCCGGCGGATGCCGCCGGCAGGCCGGCGGTGACCGCCAGGGCCGCCAGCGCGGCGACCAGACCGAGGCGGCGGGCGCGGCGCCGCGCGGCGCGGCGCCGGCGGCGGCCGGACGCCGACGCTTCCGGGGAGGAGCCGGGCGGGCTCGGCGGCAGGGCGGCAGGAGGGGACGGCGGCAGAAGGCGCATGGGGCTCTCCCAACAGTCGTGGGGGGTGCTGGGGCACTGGTGGTGGGGAAGGTACTGACCGGTCGGTACCCGGGGAGCTGACCGTGCGGCTCAGGCTCGCTGACCGAAGGTGTCAGCCACGGGACCGGTACGCGCCCGGAGTGGTGCCCGTCCACCGCCGGAACGCGCGGTGGAAGGCGGTGTCCTCGGAGAAGCCGAGCCGTGCGGCCAGCTCGGCTATTCGCTCGCCGTCGCCGAGCGACGCCAGTGCCACCTCGCGCCGGACCGCGTCCTTGGTCTGCTGGAACGTCGTGCCCTCGGCGGCCAGCCGGCGCCGCAGCGTGGCCGGACTGACCGCCAACGCGGCTGCCACGCGCGGCAGTTCGGGTAGGCGGGTGCCGTCCCGCAGGGCGTTCAGCAGAGTGTGCCGCACCTGTTCGGCGACGGTGGTGTCCCAGGCGCGGCGGCTGAGCAGGTCGGCCGGCGCGGCGTGCAGCAGCCGACGCAACGCGGCCTCGTCGCGCACCACCGGCGCGGCCAGCCAGTCCGCGTCCATCGCCGCCCGGGTGCGCGCGGCGTCGAAGCGGCACGGGCAGCCGAAGAGCCGCTCGTACTCCTCCCGGTGAGGCGGCGGCGGGTACGCGAACTCCGCCCACAGCAGCGGGATGCGGCGGCCGACGACCCAGCTCGACAGCCGGTGCCAGATGACCACCAGCGACTCGGAGAGGAAGTGGTCGGGGTCCTCCGGCGGCTGGTCGAGCACGCTGTACCGCAGCTCCGCCCGGCCGCCGTACCCCTCGGCCGCCGTCTCCAGGCCCAGCCGGGGACCGTCCGGGAAGAGCCCGTAGAACCGGACCGCGCGCCGCAGCGCCGACCCGAGATCAGGGCAGCCGATCACGGTGTGGCACATCATCGCGAACGTGCCCCGCCGGCTCGGGGCGGGGCCGAGCCCCAGGAACTCGTCGTCGGTGGCCCGGTGCAGCTCCCGGACCAGTTCGGCGAACTGGGCGGCGGAGACACGGGCGTTGTCGTCGCCCAGCAGCAGCGGCGGGATGCGGGCACGCTGGAGCAGCGGCACGGTGTCGACGCCGAGCCGATCCGCGCCACGCAGCGCCGCGCGCACCCGGTGCACGGAGATGGTGCCGCCCATGGGCCGCCTCCCGGTACAAAACCCAAGGTCGGCCCCACCGTAGCCAACAACGGCCCGATCGGTCAGCGGCGGCGACACGAGCGGGCGCCCAGCGCGTCGCGTGCCGCCCCCGCCGGCGGGCCGCGTCAGTCGAACCGGACGGGCAGCGTGGCCGGGCCGCGCAGCATGATCGCGCTGGGACGCCAGGTCACCGGGCGGTCCGGGTCGAGCCGGACGCGCGGGCGGCGTTCCAGGAGCGAGCCGAGCGCGATGGCGGTCTCCAACCTGGCGAGTGGCGCACCGAGGCAGAAGTGCGCCCCGTGCCCGAAGGCGAGGTGCGCACGGGACTGCTCGGGCGGACGGCGGACGTCGAACTCGTCGGGGCGCGGCGCGACCGACGCCGCCCGTGCCGCCGCGGCGAGCCCCACCAGCACCGACGCGCCGGCGGGGATCTCGCGCCCGGCGACGGTGACCGGCTCGGCGGCGAAGCGGAAGCTGGAGGTCTGGACCGGGGAGACGTGGCGCAGCATCTCCTCCACCGCGTTCTCCAGCAGCCCGGCATCGGCCCTGAGTGCGGCCAACTGCGCGGGTCGGCGCAGCAGTTCGAGGAGCCCGCCGCCGATCAGGTTGACCGTTGTCTCATGGCCGGCGACCAGGAGCAGGAAGGCCATGCCCAGCAGCTCCTCGTCGCTAAGCCGCTCCTCGGCGGCGGCGTCGGCGGTGTTCGACCGGACAAGCGCGCTGAGTAGGTCCTCGCCGCCCTCGGCCCGCCGGCGCGCGATCAGCTCCGCGAAGTATCCGGACAGCGCGCCGGCGGCCGCGCCGGCGGCCTCCGCACTGGTGGGCGCCACGACCTCGCTCGACCAGGAGCGGAAGTCCGCCCGGTCCGACTCCGGCACGCCCATCAGCTCGCAGATGACCGCCATCGGCAGGGGCAGGGCGAGGGATTCCACCAGGTCGGCCGGGCCGGTCGCGGGCAGCGCGTCCAGCAGTTCGTCGACGAGCTGCCGGACGCGGGGCCGCATGGCGGCGACCCGCCGTGCGGTGAACTCGGCCGAGACCAGCCGCCGCAGCCGGGTGTGCTGCGGCGGGTCGGACTGCAGCATGTTGTGACCGACCGCGTAGCCGCCGTCGTCCGTCCAGTCGGCCGAGTGCCGGATGTCGTTGCGCAGCCGGTCGTCGAGCAGCGCGGCGCGCGCCTCCGCGTGGCCGACGACAAGCCAGCACTCCTTGTCGAAGACCGGGACGCGGACCCGGTGGACCGGACCGCGGGCGGCGAGCCATCCGAAGACGGCGTGCGGATCCTCATGCATCGGGGTGCCGATCTCGTCCGCCAGTTCCACCAGGTCGATCACGGCGGACGGGTCTGCGGGGATCGGTGGTGTGCTCTCCGGCATCGGCGTACTCCTCTGTTCGGCTGTGCGCGGACGGGAGCTTGCAACTGCGGTACGGATGGCCGCGGTTCGACACTACCGAGGCGGTCGTCCGGCCCGCCGACCGGGCCGGACGATGATCGCCAAATCGCTTTGGCGACGGGGTGCGCTCGCATAGCGTGGTGCCATGGCGACTCCTGTGCGGAGGAGGCCGCCGCCGAGCCTGGGAGAATTCGATGACGAGCTTCACTCTTCGTGTGCCGACGGACGAGGACGCCTACGCCTGGCACGAGCTGTTCGACGACCCGGAGGTCATGGAGTTCCACGGCGGTGCCTCCCTGGAGCTGTCCGTCTACGAGGAGTTCACCGCGCGGCAGCGCTCCCACGACGCCACCCGGGGCTTCTGCCTGTGGACGGTGCTCGACAAGAAGGGCGTACCGGTGGGCTTCACCGGCGCGCAGCCCTGGCCGCACGCGTGGGGACCGGCCGGGGAGATCGAGATCGGCTGGCGGCTCGGCCGCGCGCACTGGGGACTGGGCTACGCGACCCTCGCCGCCGAGGAGACGCTGCGCCGGCTCAGGGCGGCCGACGTCCCCGAGGTCGTCGCGATGATCGCCGCCGCCAACTCCCGTTCCGTGGCGGTCGCCGAGCGGCTCGGCATGCGCCGGGCCGAGGCCTTCCGCACTCCGGAGAGCCGCACCGACGGCGTCTGCTACCGCCTGGCACTCCGCTGATGCCGGACCCGGCCCGAGGGGACCACACCGAGTATCCGCTCACCGATCCGTACGAGACGGGGATGCTGGACGTCGGCGACGGACACCGCCTGTACTGGGAGCAGTACGGCGACCCGGCGGGCAGGCCGGTCGTCCTGCTGCACGGCGGCCCGGGTTCCGGCTCCGGCGGCATGAGCGGCATGCGCCGCCACTTCGATCCCTCCCGCCACCGGGTGATCTCCTTCGACCAGCGGGGCTGCGGCCGCAGCACACCCTCCGCCGCGGACCCCGCCGTCTCCCTCGCCACCAACACCACCCACCACCTCCTCGCCGACATCGAGCGCCTGCGCGCACACCTCGACGTCCCGGCGTGGACGGTGGTCGGGGCGTCCTGGGGCACGACACTCGGGCTGGCCTACGCCCAGCGGCACCCGGACCGCGTCACGGAGATGATCCTCGTCTGCGTGGTCACCACCACGCGCCGGGAGGTCGAGTGGGTCACCAGGGGAGTGGGGGAGCGCTTCTTCCCCGAGCGGTGGCGGCGCTTCCGCGACGGGGCGCCGCCGGGCGCGCGTGACGGCGACCTGGCCGCCGCCTACGCGGCGCTGCTCGCCGACCCGGACCCGGACGTCCGGGAGCGGGCCGCCCGCGACTGGTGCGCCTGGGAGGACACACACGTCTCCACCCACCCCGGCCACCAGCCGGACCCGCGCTTCACCGACCCGCACTTCCGCATGGTCTTCGCCCGGCTGGTCACCCACTACTGGAGTCACGCCGCCTGGCTCGAGGAGGACTCGCTGCTGCGGAACGCGAACCGCCTCGCCGGCGTCCCCGGCGTCCTGATCCACGGCAGGCTGGACCTGAGCAGCCCGCTCGACGTCCCCTGGCGACTGTCCCGGGCCTGGCCCGGCAGCGAACTCGTGATCGTGGACAACGCGGGCCACGGCGGTCCGGGTTTCCGCGAGGCGATCAACACCGCCGCCGCGCGCCTGGCCCCGCCACGGGCGTGAGCTCGGGCGGCGTCCGTCAGGGTTCGCCCAACTCGGCGGCGATGCCGCCCCGCAGCAGGTCGCGGGCCCGTTGCAGGGAGAGGGAGCCGCTCAGCCAGCGCTCGCTGAGCCCTTCGACGAGGGCGCACAGGCGGTCGGCGGCGTCGTCGGGCGAGACGTGGGCGGCGACGCGGCCCCGCTCCTGCGCCCGGCTGATCAGCTCGCTCGCGTACTCCGCCCATCTGGCCGTGGTCGCGTTCAGCTGCTCGCGCAGCTCCGGCTGGAAGACCGCCGAGGCTCGCAGCTCTCCCCACACCCGGCTGGTCTCGACCACCAGCGGGGTGTCCTGGAGCTCCAGGAGCAGCATCTCGGTGAGGTGGCCCCGGGGGTCCGCGTCCGCGTCCACCTCCGGGGCGGTGTAGTGCTCCGAGCGGGAGTTGACAAAATCCAGCGTGCGGGCGAGCAGCCCGGCGCGGTCCTTGAAGTGGTAGTAGAGCAGCGAGGTCGATACGCCGGCCTCGGCGGCGATCTCCTCCACGCGTAGTCCCCTGACCCCGTCCCGGGCGATCACGCGGGTCGCCGCCTCCAGGATCGCGGCACGTCGACCGGACATCCGTTGCCCCCTTCGTGTACTGCTGTCCGATGCTACCGTAGAAGCTGACTGAAATTTCAGTCGGGAATCGAGGCGGGAGAACCTGATGTCCGGAAGCGACCGCCGGGCCGTGCTGCGCGCCCTCGTGGCCGCGGCCGCCGGATCCGTGCCGGTGGCCGCCTGCGCCTCCGGCGGGGGCGCAGGCCACACGAAGCGGGGAACCGGCGAAACGGGGGAGGACGGGGACGAGGAGATGACCGAACAGCCGAAGCCGAGCCGGTCCGGATGGCGGCTACCCGCCGAGACCGAGCCGCACGACCGCACGTACCTGGCCTGGCCGCCGGACGACTCCGTCTGGGACGACCTGCTACCCGGCCTTCGGCGCGACATCGCCTCGATCGCCCGGGCGGTCGCCGAGTACGAGCCCGTCACGCTGCTCGCCGACCCGCGGAACGCGGCGGACGCGCGGCGCGCCTGCGGTTCGGGAGTCGAGGTGCTGCCCGTACCGGTGGACGACGTCTGGGTGCGCGACACCGGCCCGGTGTTCGTGACGAACCCCCGACGGGACCGGCTGGCGGGCGTGGACCTGCGCTTCAACGGCTGGGGCGGCAGGGCCACCCGCCGGGCCCGCGACGAGCGGGTCGCCAGGGCCGTGCTGGCCGGGGCCGGTGTACCGAGAACCGTGGCGGGTCTGGTGGCCGAAGGCGGCGGGATCGAGGTCGACGGCCGTGGAACGCTGATGGCCACCGAGAGTTCGCTGGTCAACCCGAACCGCAACCCCGGCATGAGCCGCGACGAGATCGAGCGGGCACTCAGGGAGGCATTCGGCGTCACCCGTGTCCTGTGGCTGGCGGGGGTCCGCGGACGGGACGTCACCGACCACCACGTCGACTCCCTCGCGCGCTTCACGCCGGGCGGTGCCGTCCTGCTGAGCCGGCCGCCCCTCGCGGGAGACGGCGACGGCGGGGTGTGGACCCGGGCCTACGAGCAGGCCGGGAAGGCCCTGGCCGAGGCCACCGACGCGCGGGGCCGACGCCTGGAGACCGTCGACCTCCCGGAACCCGACCCTCGGCTGATCGGCCGCCGGGGCCCGGACTTCCTCGCCTGCTACGCCAACTACTACGTGGTCAACGGCGCGTTGATCGCCCCCAGGTACGGCGACCGGCGGGCCGACGAGACGGCCGCGGCCGTGCTGCGGGAGCACCATCCCGGCCGGCGGATCGTGAGTCTCCCGATCGACACCCTCGCGGAGGGCGGTGGCGGCATCCACTGCGCCACCCGGGAGCGGCCGGCGGTCAAGGCGGCCTGACGGCCGCGGGCGGGCCGGGAAAGGCAGGAGCCCCCGCCGGGGCGGGGGCTCCTTGGTGCCGCCCGAGGGCGGCGGAGTTCAGCAGGCGCTGAACCAGGTCACATAGGAGTCACGTTCTCCGCCTGCGGACCCTTCGGGCCCTGGGTGACGTCAAAGCTGACGGCCTGGTTCTCCTCGAGGGAGCGGAAGCCGTTGGCGTTGATGGCGGAGTAGTGGACGAAGACGTCGGGGCCTCCGCCTTCCTGAGCGATGAAGCCGAAGCCCTTTTCGGCGTTGAACCACTTGACGGTTCCGGTAGCCATAAGCCCTCCTTGGGCCTATTAAGGGTCGCCCTGCTCCAGAACCTGCTAAGAAGTCTGAAAATGACGAAAGCCCGCGGTCACAAGGTCCGCAGGCTCTGTACTGCAAGGGAAACCAAACTGCAACTTGCGGTGAGCCTAGCACGCTCCGTTGATGTGGGGGAAGGGGAGAAAGATCTCGTCGTGACGATGGCTCGAACGGTCGATCCGGGGTTGACATGGGGGCTGACGTGGGTAGTCACCAGGGTTGACGCCCGGGGGCGGTCGGGGCGGTCGCCCCTGCCAACCGGAGCCGCGCCGTCCGGGCGTACGCTCACGACGTGAGTGCGCAACCGAACGTCCCGCCGTCCCGGCCCCGGGTCGGGCACATCCAGTTCCTCAACTGCCTTCCCCTCTACTGGGGCCTCGCGCGGACCGGCAGCCTGCTCGATCTGGAGCTGACGAAGGACTCACCCGAAAGGTTGAGTGAACAACTCGTTAACGGCGACCTTGATATCGGGCCGATCACTCTGGTCGAATTCCTGCGCAATAGTGAACGACTGGTCGCGCTTCCTGATATCGCGGTCGGCTGCGACGGCCCGGTCATGTCGTGCGTGATCGTCTCGAAGCTGCCGCTGGACCGGCTGGACGGCCAGCGGGTGGCGCTCGGCTCCACCTCCCGCACCTCCGTGCGCCTCGCCCAGCTGCTGCTGGCCGAACGGCACGGCATCACCCCCGACTACTACACCTGCCCGCCCGACCTCGGGCTGATGATGCAGGAGGCGCAGGCCGCCGTCCTCATCGGCGACGCCGCGCTGCGCGCCTCCCTGCACGACGCGCCGCGCCTGGGGCTGCACGTCCACGACCTGGGCGAGATGTGGAAGGAGTGGACCGGGCTGCCGTTCGTCTTCGCCGTCTGGGCCGCCCGCCGCGAGTACCACGAGCGGGCCCCGGAGACTGTCCACGAGGTGCACCGCGCGTTCCTCGCCTCCCGCGACCTGTCGCTGGAGGAGGTCGACAAGGTCGCCGAGCAGGCCGCCCGCTGGGAGGCGTTCGACGCGCAGCTGCTGGCGCGCTACTTCACCACCCTCGACTTCCGCCTCGGCGCCGCCCAACTCGCCGGCATCCGCGAGTTCGCCCGCCGCACCGGCGCCCCCGCCGGCGGCTACGCGCCGGACGTCCCCATCCACCTCCTCCCGCGCCCCTGAGCCCTCCGCTTCCCGCCGTGCGGCGGGGCCTCGCGGACCTGCTCGAAGCCCGCAGACCCGGGAGGAGCGGTGAACGTGACAGCCCCAGCCTCTACGCTGTGCGCTGCGGCCGCCGATCGAGTACGGGCGGCGGACGGGAACGGGGAGGGGCCGATGGAGCCGCTGGCCGCGGAGGACCCGCGCACGATCGGTGAGTACCGCCTGCTGCGTCGGCTGGGCGCTGGCGGTATGGGGCGGGTGTATCTCGGGCGGAGCCCGGGCGGTCGTACGGTCGCGGTGAAGGTCGTGCACGCGCAGTTCGCCGCCGACGAGCAGTTCCGCAGCCGGTTCCGGCGGGAGATCGCCGCCGCCCGCCGGGTCGGCGGCGACTGGACGGCCCCCGTGCTCGACGCGGACCCGGACGCCGCCACGCCGTGGGTCGCCACCGGCTACGTCGCCGGCCCGTCCCTGCACGACGCGGTCGTGGCACACGGCCCGCTGCCGGAGCATTCGACGCGCGCGGCCGTCGCCGGCCTCGCCGAGGCGCTGGACGCCGTGCACCGGTTGAGTCTGGTGCACCGGGACGTGAAGCCGTCGAACGTGCTGCTGACGCTGGATGGCCCGCGGCTCATCGACTTCGGTATCGCCCGGGCCACCGACGCGACCGCGTCGCTGACGGGGACGGGTGTGTCCATCGGCTCGCCCGGCTTCATGTCGCCCGAGCAGGTGCTGGGCCGGGAGGCGGCCACTGCCAGCGACGTCTTCTCCCTCGGCGCGGTGCTGGTCTTCGCCGCCACCGGCCAGGGCCCGTTCCCGGGCGAGAGCTCGGCCAGCCTGCTCTACAAGGTCGTCCACGAGGAACCCGAACTCGGCGCCCTCCACGGCGAGTTGCGCGAGCTGGCGGCAGCCTGTCTGGCGAAGGAGCCGTCTGGCCGACCCCCGGTCGCGGACATCGTGCGGCGGCTGGCCGGGGACGGCGGCGCGGCGGGGCTCATGGGGCCCGGCTGGCTGCCGGCACCGGTGGTCGAGGGCGCCAGCCGGCGCGCCATGCAACTGCTCGAACTCGAGACGGAACCACTCCCGCC
>NZ_VJYK02000172.1 GCF_007097205.2 Streptomyces alkaliterrae | reverse complement strand
CATCACGCTGGCCGTCGCCCGAGCCGCGCCCGTGGCCGCCACCGCGCCCGTCACCGCCACGTTGGTCACCACCGCGCCCGTCCTCGCCACGCCCGTGGCCGCCGCCGCGTCTGTCGCCCCCGCGCCCGTCGCTGTCCCGTCGGTCGCCGCCGCGTCGGTCGCCGCCGTGGCCTGAGTCGGGGCCACGGCCGTGCTCGCCGCCGCGGCCTGGGCCCGGGCCGCGCCCGGCGCCGTCGCCCGGGTCGCGTCCGCCGTCGCCGGGACGGTACGGCCGCTCGTCCGGCCCCGGGCGCCCGTCGCCGGGGAACGGGCGGTCCCGGCCCGGGCCGGCTCCCTCGCCGGGGGCCGGCAGTGTGGGGCGGGTGCCCGGCAGGGACTCGCGCTGCTCCCATGAGTCGAACGGGTCGGGCCGGTGGGTGTCCCGCATCCGGGCCGCGCAGTGGTCGGCCACCTTGGCCCGGCCGTCCGCCGCCTCGACGAGAGGTCGGAAGGTCGGTGTGCGCAGCGCGGAGGCGCGCCGGTGGGCGGGGAGTCCGCCGTAGGCGCGGCAGAGCGCGTCGAGACGGGCCTCCGCCCGTGCGGCGGGGCCGGACGGGTCGTACGGGCTCCGTTCCCGGTCGCCGCGGGGTGACGGCGTCCCGCTCGGGGCGCCGGAGGAGCCGAAGGGTGTGCGCTCTCCCGGGCTCGCCCCGGGGTGGGGCGGTTGCGGGAGTTCTCGGGGGGAGCCGTTCGCCGCGCGTTGCCGCTGCTCACCGGGCAACGGCAGACCGCCGGTCGCGGCGAACGCCGCGCCCGCGCCGAGCAGGGTGGCCAGGGCGAGGCCGAGCGCGGCGCCGCGCCCCCGCCAGCGGACCGTCCGCGGACGGGCGGGACGGGCACGCCGGTCGGCCGCCGCCTGGTTGCGGGCGGCCCGGAAGGCCGCGACGGCCGCCTCCTCCCCGGGCGAGCCCGACGGGCCGGGGGAGCCGGCCGACACGCCTGAGCCGGCCGGCACGCCTGCCCCGCCGGACCCGGCCGTCCCCGTCGGTCGGTCGTGTGTCGCGGCGGCGCTCAGCAGCTCGGCGAGCGGGATCAGTTCCTTCGCGGTCAGGTCCTCGCCGACGCCTTCCATGAGCCGGCGCAGCGTCGCCTCGTCAATCTCCCTGCGCATCGATCCGCTCACCTCCGTCGTACTGCCGCGCCAGGCGTCTGAGGCCGCGGGCGAGCGCGGCGGAGACCGCGCCCGGCCGTCTGCCCAGGACCTGTGCGGCGCCTCTGGCGTCGAGGTCGAGGACAAGCCGTAGGAGGATCGCCTCCGCCTGCGGGCGGGGCAGTGCCGCGAGCGCGGCGAAGACCCGACGGGTGCTCGACCGGGAGTCGGCCGCGTCGGGTGCCCGTACCACTGACGAGGGCGCCGCCGACGGTACGCGGGCGGGGCCGGTCGGCGGGCTGACCTCGGCCGGCCGACGGTGTCTGCGACGCCGCCGGGTGCGCGCCCGGTTCCGTAACGCGGCGAGCGCGAACCGGCGGAAGGCCTCCTCGTCGCCGCCGAAGCGGACCAGTTCCTCGGAGAGCCCCGCCCAGGTGTCGGCGACAAGTCGTTCCGCCGCCGGGCGGCCGCCGTCGGGGACGAGGATGCGGGCGTACCGGACGAGGTCGGGTGTCAGTCGTCGGTAGAGGGTGCGGAAGGCGTCCTCGTCGCCGGCCTGCGCGGCCCGTACGACGCAGGCGGGTCGTCGTGCCCGTGTCGCGTCGATCTCCGCGGTGTCCAGGCCGCGTCCGTGGATCGCCTCCCCCATGCGCTGATGTTCGCATGGTGCGCCACCAAGTGTCGAAAACCGGACTGGAGTTGCCCATTCAGACGTTCCACTGTCGGTAACGGTTGTATGCCGACGGCGTGAGCGGCGCGTGACGCTGGTCACATCGACTCCGGTGTGGGCTGGCTCAGTCCTCGCCGCTCGTCTCGATGAGGCGTACGGCCTCCAGGGCCTCGCCGAGCCATTCGATCCAGAACGTCTCCATGCGCACTCCGCCGTCGAGGACGACGTGCTGCAGCCGGGTGCGGGCGTCCCCGGGGGCGTCGGGGCCCTCGGGGAAGTCGCGTGCGGCGATGGCCCGGTAGTCGGCGAGCCGCCGCCGGTGCAGTTCCAGGTGCCGGGTCAGCTCGTCGGCCAGGCCCTCGGTGCCGACGACGGCCGCCGCCCGCAGCCGTACCGGCAGGGCGTCCCGCAGTGGGCGGGGCTCGTCGCTCGCCGCGGTCCAGGCGGCCAGCTCGGCCCGCCCTGCGGGCAGCACCTCGTACGCCTTGCGTCCGCCGCGCGTGGGCGCGGCGGACGGCAGGGCCCGGATGTGGCCGGCGCGTTCCAGCCGGCCCAGCTCCCGGTAGATCTGCTGGTGCGTGGCCGACCAGAAGAAGCCGATCGACTTGTCGAACCGGCGGGTGAGTTCCAGTCCGGACGACGGCTTCTCCAGCAGCGCGGTCAGGATCGCGTGCGGCAGTGACATGCCCGCATCCTAGGTAGGCGGTTCGTTCTCGTGCCGGGTCAGACGGTGGCGGCGAGGCGGGTGCCCTGGTCGATGGCGCGCTTGGCGTCGAGTTCGGCGGCGACGTCGGCGCCGCCGATGAGGTGGACGGTGTGGCCGGCGGCGGCGAGTTCGGTGTGCAGGTCGCGGCGGGGTTCCTGACCGGTGCACAGGACGACCGTGTCGACCGGGAGGACGCGGCTCTCGCCGTCGACGGTGACGTGCAGCCCCTCGTCGTCGATGCGGTCGTAGGTGGCGCCGGCGACCATGGTGACGCCCCGGTGGCGGAGTTCGGCGCGGTGGATCCAGCCGGTGGTCTTGCCGAGGCCGGCGCCGACCTTGCTGGTCTTGCGCTGGAGCAGGTGGACCGTGCGGCGCGGTGCCGGGCGGACCGGTTCGCGCAGGCCGCCCGCGGTGCGGTACTCGGGGTCCACGCCCCACTGGCGGAAGAAGGCGTCCGGGTCCTGGCTGGCGGCCTCGCCGTCGTCGGTCAGGTACTCGGCGACGTCGAAGCCGATGCCGCCGGCGCCGACGACAGCGACGCGGTCACCGACCTTCGCCTCCTCGCGCAGCACGTCGAGGTAGCTGACGACGCTGGGGTGGTCGACGCCGGGGATGTCGGGGACACGCGGGGTGACGCCGGTGGCGACGACGATCTCGTCGTAGTCGGCGTGCGGGCCGTCGGCGGCGAAGTCGGCGGCGCTCACCGGGGTGCCGAGGCGCTGCTCGACGCCCAACTCCTCGAGCCGGTGCCGGAAGTAGCGCAGGGTCTCGTTGAACTCCTCCTTGCCGGGCACGCGCCGGGCGAGGTTGAGCTGGCCGCCGATGGTGTCGGCGGCGTCGAAGAGGGTGACGGTGTGGCCGCGTTCGGCGGCGGAGACGGCGAAGGACAGCCCGGCCGGGCCGGCGCCGACGACCGCCAGCCGCTTGGCGCGGCGGGTGGGGGAGAGCACCAGCTCGGTCTCGTGGCAGGCGCGCGGGTTCACCAGGCAGGAGGTGATCTTCAGCTCGAAGGTGTGGTCGAGGCAGGCCTGGTTGCAGCCGATGCAGGTGTTGATCGCCTCGGAGCGGCCGGCGGCGGCCTTGGCGACGAACTCCGGGTCGGCGAGCATCGGCCGGGCGACGGAGACCATGTCCGCGTAGCCCTCGGCCAGCAACTCCTCGCCCTTCTCAGGGGTGTTGATGCGGTTGGTGGTGACGAGGGGGATGTTCACCGTGCCCATGAGGCGCTTGGTGACCCAGGCCCAGGCGGCGCGCGGCACGGAGGTGACGATGGTGGGGATGCGGGCCTCGTGCCAGCCGATGCCGGTGTTGATGAGCGACGCGCCGGCCTCCTCGACGCGCTTGGCGAGGGTGACGACCTCCTCCAGCGTGGAGCCGCCGGGGACGAGGTCCAGCATGGAGAGCCGGTAGATCAGGATGAAGTCGGGGCCGACCCGCTCCCGGACGCGGCGCACGATCTCCAGGGGGAAGCGCATCCGGTTCTCGTAGTCGCCGCCCCAGCGGTCGGTGCGGTGGTTGGTGGCGGAGGCGATGAACTCGTTGATGAGGTAGCCCTCGGAGCCCATGATCTCGACGCCGTCGTAGCCGGCCTCCTTGGCGAGTTCGGCGGCGCGCGCGAAGTCCTCGACGGTCTGCTCGACCTCGTCGTCGGTCA
Organism: Streptomyces alkaliterrae; assembly: GCF_007097205.2. GTDB lineage: Bacteria > Actinomycetota > Actinomycetes > Streptomycetales > Streptomycetaceae > Streptomyces > Streptomyces alkaliterrae. The sequence goes on along the minus strand of NZ_VJYK02000172.1, from coordinate 7,865 downwards.
TCGCGTGCGGCTCGAACCAGCTGATGGGCGCCTTGATCGCGCTGGGCGCGACCAGCTTGTCGTGGTAGGCGTAGCGGCCGAAGTGCAGGATCTGCATGGCGATGCGGCCGCCCTCGCGGTGCACGGCGTCGGTGATGACGCGGTGCTGCGCGGCCTCCTCGGCGGTGGTGAGCTTGGCGCCGCCCTCGTACGGGCGCCCGGCCTCGTTGGGGGAGATACCGCCGGTGACGATCAGGCCGACGCCGCCGCGCGCCCGCTCGGCGTAGAAGGCGGCCATCCGCTCGAAGCCGTTCTCCGCCTCCTCCAGGCCGACGTGCATCGAACCCATGAGCACCCGGTTGGGCAGGGTGACGTGGCCGAGGTCGAGGGGGCTCAGCAGGTGCGGGTACGGGCTCACCGGGGTCATGGCGCTCTCGTCTCTCGTCGCTCGTCGTCTGGCGGCGTCTGGCGGTGTGGTCGGGCCTTCCCTTGTGTTGTAGACGACGGTCGAGGCGTTGTGCAACTAGTTGCACAACGATGTGGTGCGGACGACACGACAACGCCGTACGCCCGAGGTGCGGGCGTACGGCGTGAGCAAGGGGTGGAGTCAGCCGCGGACGAGCAGCTGGAACTGGAAGGTGTAGCGGGACGCCCGGTAGACGTGGCTGCCGTACTCGACGGCCCGGCCGGTGTTGTCGTAGGCGGTGCGGCGCATGGTGAGCAGCGCGGCGCCCTCGGGCTCCTCCAGCAGCTCCGCCTCCTCGGCGGTCGCCTCCCGGGCGCCTATCGACTGGTTGGCGCTGTGCAGCGTCACCCCGGCGGAACGCATCATCCGGTACAGGCCGGTCGACTCCAGCCGGTCGGTGTCCAGCTCCAGCAGGCCGGCCGGTACGTGGTTGCGCAGCTGGGCCATCGGCTGGCCGTGGGTGAGGCGCAGCCGCTCGACGACGGCGACCTCGGCGCCCTCGCTGATGCCGAGTGCGGCCGCGACCTCGGCGGAGGCCGGCCGGATCTCGTTGCGCAGTACCCGGGTGCTCGGGTGCTGGCCGGCGGTCTCCAGGTCGTCGTAGAGGCTGCTCAGCTCCAGCGGGCGTTTGACCTGGCTGTGCACGACCTGGGTGCCGATCCCGCGCCGGCGGACCAGCAGTCCCTTGTCGACCAGTGACTGGATGCCCTGCCGGACCGTCGGCCGGGACAGGCCGAGGCGGTTGGCCAGCTCGATCTCGTTCCCCAGCAGGCTGCCGGGTGGCAGGGTGCCGTGCTCGATGGCCGACTCCAGCTGCTGCGCGAGCTGGTAGTACAGCGGCACGGGACTGGAGCGGTCGAGGTCGAATTCGAGGTCTGCCGGGCCCGGGGACGGGGAAGGGGTCACGGCACGAGCATAGTCATGCGCTCTGATGACAGGAAGTCCTGTCATGATTTTGTCCTGACAAAGCCTTCTCCCGGGTCGTGGTGCGGGCGGCCGCCCGGGCCGGAGGCGGCCGCCCGCGCGGCTCACGAGTTGCTGGGAAAGCCCAGGTTGATCCCGGCGTCCGCCGGGTCCGGCCAGCGCGTGGTGATCACCTTGCCGCGGGTGTAGAACGCCACCCCGTCGTTGCCGTAGACGTGCAGGTCGCCGAAGAGGGATTCCTTCCAGCCGCCGAACGAGTGGTGGCCGACGGGCACCGGGATCGGCACGTTGACGCCCACCATCCCCGCCTCGACCTCCAGTTGGAAGCGCCGCGCGGCGCCGCCGTCCCGGGTGAAGATGGCCGTCCCGTTGCCCCAGCGCGAGCTGTTGATCAGCTCGACGGCCTCCTCGTACGTCTCCGCCCGCACGACGCACAGCACCGGGCCGAAGATCTCGTCCTGGTAGGCGTCGGCGGTGACCGGGACGTGGTCCAGCAGCGAGACGCCGAGGAAGAAGCCGTCCTCGTGCCCGGCGGGCGCGGGGTACTCGGTGCCGTCGACGACGACCTCGGCGCCCTGCGCCCGGGCGCCGGCGACGTAGGAGGCGACCTTGTCCCGGTGCTCGCGGGTGATGAGCGGGCCCATCTCGGAGGCCGGGTCGTCGCCGGGGCCGATGCGCAGCGCGCGGGCGCGGTCGGCGATGCGCCGCACGAGCGCGTCCCCGGTGTCGCCGACGGCGACCACCACGGAGACCGCCATGCAGCGCTCCCCGGCGGACCCGTACGCCGCGTTCACCGCCTGGTCGGCGGCGAAGTCCAGGTCGGCGTCGGGCAGGACCAGCATGTGGTTCTTCGCGCCGCCGAGCGCCTGCACCCGCTTGCCGTGCTCCACGGCCTTCAGCTGCACGTACCGGGCGATGGGCGTGGAGCCGACGAAGGAGACGGCGGCCACGTCCGGGTGCTCCAGCAGCCGGTCCACGGCCACCTTGTCGCCCTGCACGAGGTTCAGTACGCCGTCCGGCAACCCGGCCTCGGAGGCGAGTTCGGCCAGCCGCAGCGCCGCCGACGGGTCCTTCTCGCTGGGCTTGAGGATGAAGGTGTTCCCGCAGGCGATCGCGACCGGGAACATCCACATCGGCACCATGGCGGGGAAGTTGAACGGCGTGATCCCGGCGACGACGCCCAGCGGCTGCCGCACGGACGCCACGTCCACCCGGGTGGAGACCTGCGTGGACAGCTCGCCCTTCAGCTTCTCGGGGATCGCGCAGGCCAGTTCGACGATCTCCAGGCCGCGCGCCACCTCGCCGAGCGCGTCCGAGTGCACCTTGCCGTGTTCGGCGGTGATCAGTGCGGCGATCTCGTCGCGGTGGGCGTCGAGCAGCGCGCGGTAGCGGAAGAGGATCGCCGTGCGGGCGGCGAGGGAGGACGTGCGCCAGGTCGCGTGGGCGGCCTTCGCGGCGGCGACGGCGCCGTCCACCTCCTCGGCCGAGGCGAGGGCGACGCGCTTGTCCGCCGCCCCGGTGGCCGGGTTGTAGACCGGGGCGTGGCGGCCCGACGTGCTCTCGGCGGGCTTGCCGTCGATCCAGTGGCCGAGGGTCCGGGTCGGGGGATGGGTGTCGGCGGTGGTGTGGGTACTGCCTCGCATGGCGGCGGGACCTTTCGTGAGCGGAGGACGTCAGCGGAGGAGGGGCGGGATGGGGCGGCGGTCACAGATGGCGGCGTCGGGCGGCGGCGTGCCGCTCGTAGTCGGTGCGGGCGTCGCGGGCCGCCTGCCGGGTGGCAACCTCGGCGACCGGCACGTCCCACCAGGCCTGCGCGCCGGGGGCGCCGGGCTGCCGGGACGTCTCGACGTACACACAGGTCGGGCGGTTCGAGGCGCGGGCGGCGGTCAGCGCCTCGCGCAGCTCGCCGACGGTCTTCGGGCGAAGCACGTCCATGCCGAGGCTGGCGGCGTTGGCGGCGAGGTCGACCGGCAGCGGGTCGCCGCCGTAGCTCCCGTCGGCGGCGCGGTAGCGGTACGCGGTCGCGAAGCGTTCGCCGCCGACCTGTTCGGACAGGCCGCCGATGGAGGCGTAGCCGTGGTTCTGCACGAGGACCACGTTGATCGGCAGGCCCTCCTGGACGGCGGTGACGATCTCGGTCGGCATCATCAGGTACGTGCCGTCGCCGACGAGCGCCCACACGGGTGTGTCGGGCGCGGCGAGTTGGACGCCGATCGCCGCCGGGATCTCGTAGCCCATGCAGGAGTAGCCGTACTCCAGGTGGTATTGGCGGGGGGAGCGGGCGCGCCACAGTTTGTGCAGGTCGCCGGGGAGCGATCCGGCCGCGTTGATGACGACGTCCGTGTCCCCGACGATCTCGTCGAGTGCGCCGAGCAGTTGGGTCTGGCTGGGCACGTCGGTGTCCGCCGCCCGGTAGGCGTCGGCCACGGCGGCCGACCAACTGTCCTTGCCCGCGCGGTACTCGGCCTCGTACGACGCTTCCACACGGTGGTCCTCCAGGGCGGCGGTGAGTGCCTGGAGTCCGGTGCGGGCGTCGGCGACGAGGGTGGCGGCGGCGAGCTTGTGGGCGTCGAACGGGGTGATGTTGAGATTGACGAACCGCACGTCCGGGCGCTCGAAGAGGGTGCCGGAGGCGGTGGTGAAGTCGGTGTAGCGGGTGCCGACGCCGATCACCAGGTCCGCGGTGCGGGCGAGTTCGTCGCTGACGGCGGTGCCGGTGTGGCCGATGCCGCCGAGGTCGGCCGGGTGGTCGTGGCGCAGCGAGCCCTTGCCGGCCTGGGTGGAGGCGACGGGGATGCCGGTGGCGTCGACCAGCTCCCGCAGCGCGTCCTCGGCCCCGCTGTGGTGCACGCCGCCGCCGGCGATGATGAGCGGGCGGGTCGCGGCCCTCAACATCCCTACGGCGTCGGCGAGTTCGGCGGGCTCCGGCTGCGGGCGCCGGACGGGCCAGACGCGTTCGCGGAAGAACTCCTCCGGCCAGTCGAACGCCTCGGCCTGCACGTCCTGCGGTAGGGCGAGGGTGACCGCGCCGGTCTCCACCGGATCGGCGAGCACCCGGACCGCGTTCAGCGCGGAAGGGATCAGCGCCTCCGGCCGGTTGATCCGGTCGAAGTAGCGGGAGACCGGGCGCAGGGTGTCGTTGACCGACACGTCCGCGCACTGCGGGTGTTCGAGCTGCTGGAGCAGCGGGTCGGCGGTGTGCGTGGCGAAGTGGTCGCCGGGCAGCAGCAGTACGGGCAGCCGGTTGATCGTCGCGAGCGCGGCGCCGGTGACGAGGTTGGTGGCGCCGGGGCCGATCGAGGTGGTGACGGCCTGCGCGGACAGCCTGTTGTGGTGGCGGGCGAAGCCGACGGCGGCGTGCACCATGGCCTGCTCGTTGCGGCCCTGGTGGAAGGGCATGGCCGCCTCGCCGGTCTCCAGCAGGGCCTGGCCGAGACCGGCGACGTTGCCGTGTCCGAAGATCCCCCAGGTACCGGCCACCAGGCGGTGCCGGACGCCGTCGCGCTCGGTGTACTGGGCGGACAGGAAACGCACCAGCGCCTGAGCGACGGTCAGGCGGCGGGTGGACTGGCTCATGCGGGACCTCACTGGGACGGATCTTCGGGGCGGACGTGGGACGGGTCGGAGTCGAGGGGGAGCCGGGGGTCGACGGGCTGGTCCGGCCAGGTGTCGCGGATCCAGGCGTGGTCGGGGTGGTCGCAGATCAGCCAGGCCCGTTCGGCGTCCGGTCCGGCCATCACGTTGAGGTAGTACATGTGGTGTCCCGGCACCGCCATGGACGGGCCGTGCCAGCCGTCGGGGATGAGCACGACGTCGCCGTCGCGCACCTCGGCCAGCACGTCGGTACCGCCGTCGGCCGACGGTGACACCCGCTGGTAGCCGAGACCCGGCACGCCGTCGGCGGCCGTGAACTCGAAGTAGTAGATCTCCTCCAGCTCCGACTCCTCACCGGGCCGGTGCTCGTCGTGCTTGTGCGGAGGGAACGAGGACCAGTTGCCGCCCGGCGTGACGACCTCCACCGCGATCAACCGGTCGCACTCGAAGGTGTCGGCCGCGCCGAAGTTGTGGACCTGCCGGCTGCACGCGCCGCTGCCGCGCAGTTCCACGGGTACGCCGGAGACCGGTCCGTAGCGGGCCGCCAGCCGGCGTTCGCAGCGGGCGCCGGTGAGCGCGAACCGTCCGCCGGCCGCCGAACGCACGGTGGCCCGGGCGTCCCTCGGCACGTACGCGAAGTCGCTGGGGCCGGAGAAGGCGTTGGCGCGGCCCGCGAGTTCGAAGGTCCGGTCCTCGACGTCGACCTGGCAGGAACCGGAAAGCGGCAGCACGATCCACTCGCTGTCGCCGGTGTCGAACTCGTGGCGCCCGTCCGGCGGCAGGGTCAGCACCCGCAGGGCGGAGTACCCCCAACCGGCCGACTCCGGGCTGACGTCCACGTCGTAGGGGTCGACGGCGGCGGCTCCGGCGGGCAGATGGCGGCCGCCACCGGTCGCGGCGGGGGTGGGTCGCGGGTGGTGCTGCGGAGCGGAGTGCATGGTGTGTTCCTTCTCGTCACCGTCTGTCGGGCATCGCCGGGCTCTGTCCGTTCTCAAAGTAGGCCGACCGCGGTGTCCACGGCGTTCTCGACGCTCCCGTGCGCCGGGTACAGCAGCGAACGGCCGACGACCAGGCCCTGGACCGTGGGCAGCCGCAGTGACTTGCGCCACCGCTCGTAGGCGCCCTCCTGGTCCCTGCCCACGTCCCCGCCGAGCAGAACCGTCGGCAGGGTGGACGTCTCCAGCACCCGTGCCATGTCGTCGGGGTCCTCGGTGACCGGCAGCTTGAGCCAGGTGTACGCGGAGGTTCCGGCGAGCCCGGAGGCGATGGCGATCGAGCGGGTGACGGCCTCCGCGCTGAGGTCGTTGCGTACCGAGCCGCCGACCCGTCTGGAGATGAACGGCTCGACGAACACCGGGAGTTGACGCGCGGCCATCTCGTCGACGGCCCGCGCCGCGGTCTCCATGGTGGCGAGCGAGCCGGGGTCCTCGTAGTCGATGCGCAGCAGCAGTTTCCCGGCGTCGAAGCGGAGGCGGGTCAGGTCCTGGGGGCGGTGCCCGGTGAAGCGGTCGTCCATCTCGAAGCCGGCGCCGGCCAGTCCGCCGCGGTTCATCGAGCCCATGACGACCTTGTCGTCGAGCACGCCGAGCAGCAGCAGGTCCTCGAGTACGTCGGCGGTGGCGAGCACACCGTCGACGCCGGGTCGGGACAGTGCCACGCACAACCGCTCCAGCAGGTCGGCTCGGTTGGCCATGGCGAGGCGGTTGTCGCCGACGCCGAGCGCACCGCGCGCCGGGTGGTCGGCGGCCACGATCATGAGTCGGCCGCTCTCGCCGACCAGCGGTCGACGGGTGCGGGCGGCGGCCGTCTCGGCGACGGCCTCGGGGCGTCGGGCCCGCACGGTGGCGAGGTCGGAGATGCTGATGGTCACGGTGGCTCAGCCACGGTCGAGGAGGGCGTCGATCTCGGCCGGGGTGGGCATCGCGGACGAGCAGGCGAGTCGGGAGGCGACGAGGGCGCCGGCGGCGTTGGCGCGGCGCATCGTGGTGGCCAGGTCCCAGCCGGCGAGCAGCCCGTGGCAGAGCGAGCCGCCGAAGGCGTCGCCCGCGCCGAGGCCGTTGACGACCTCCACGGCCAGCGGCGGCACCTCGGCGGTGCTGCCGTCCCGGTGCACGGCGAGCACGCCCTTGGGGCCCTGTTTGACGACGGCGAGTTCGACGCCGGCGGCGAGCAGCGCCTCGGCGCAGGCGTGCGGTTCACGGGTGCCGGTGGCGATCTCGCACTCGTCGAGGTTGCCGACGGCGACGGTGGCGTGCCGCAGCGCCTGGGCGTAGTGGGCGCGGGCCTGGGCGGGGTCGCGCCAGAACATCGGCCGCCAGTCGAGGTCGAAGACGGTGTGGCGGTCGATCGCCGCCTCGCCGCCCGCGGTCGGCCCGCCGCCCGTCGTCGTCCCGCCGCCCGTCGTCGTCCCGCCGGAGCGGGCGGCGAGCGCGGCGAAGGTGGCCGAGCGGCTGGGCTCCTCGCTCAGCCCGGTGCCGGTCATCCAGAAGACGCGGGCGTCCGCGACGGCCGCCAGGTCCAGTTCCTCGGCGCGGATCTCCAGGTCCGGGGCCTTGGGCTGGCGGTAGAAGTACAGCGGGAAGTCGTCGGGCGGGAAGATCTCGCAGAAGGTGACCGGCGTGGGCAGTCCGTCCACGGCGGTGACCCAGCGGTCGTCCACACCGAAGTCGGTGAGGGCCCGGTGGAGGTAGTCGCCGAAGGGGTCGCGCCCGGTGCGGGTGATGACGGCCGTGCTCCGGCCGAGCCGGGCGGCGGCGACGGCCACGTTGGTGGCGGAGCCGCCGAGGAACTTGCCGAAGGTCTCGACCTCGGACAGCGGCACGCCGGTCTGGAGTGGGTACACGTCCACGCCGATGCGTCCCATGGTGATCACGTCGAACGGCTCGGGGGCGTCGGGGAGGGG
>NZ_VJYK02000171.1 GCF_007097205.2 Streptomyces alkaliterrae | reverse complement strand
GGGCTCGCCCGTCCCGGGTTCCCCGGCGGGGGACGGTTCGGGGGCAGACGGCTCGGCTGCGGGATTCGCGGTGGCGGTCGCACCTCCGGCGGTGGGTGAGGACATGGTGGCCGCCGAGCCGGTGGCGGCGAGGCTCAGCGTCAGCACGGCGGTGAGCGCGGCGAGCACTCTGCGGGCAGGACGGCTCGGCATGGTCATTCCCCCGGTGCGGTCGACGTGTGACGGTCGGCGCGTCCCCTCTCACGCCGGCGAGAGGTAGCGAAACACGGATCAGTCGACGAAGGCTAGGGGGTGCCCGGAGGGACAGCGCGGGTGAAGGAGCGGGGTCCGGTGCGCGCGCTCGGTGATTGGCCGACTGGGCGCCATGGATGGCCGAGTCGCGCCTTCTACTGCTTGTGTCCTGATGAAACCATGACATCCCGTTAGTGGCGTTCGCCCCACCCATCCCATGGGTGAGTACCTGTCCCAGTCATGTCGGTGGTGACGCGCGTCCCCCGCGTCCCCCGTGTGTGTTCCGCGCGCCATCAGCTCAGCGCGCCAGCCACGCCTCGCGGATCGGCCAAACCGCGGGGAAGACCTCCAAACGGGAAGGAAGACCAAGCTCATGCGAAGGAAATCCACCAGACTCGCCGCGGCCGTGGGCGGACTCGTCCTGGCGGCCGGAGCACTGTCCGCCGGCACCGCCAACGCCGCGAGTGCCACCGCCGGTGGTGGCGACGTCGGGGCGTTGGCGTGTTACGACCATTCCAGGGCGTACACCAAGCCCGCCGGCTCCGCGAGCTACCCGTCAAGCGGCTGGCTCACCACCACCACGAACTGCCGGGACATCAGTATCCGCCCCAACGAGAGCCGCTACGTGAGGGTTTGCTTCAACCCCAGCTCGCGGCCGGCGTACTGCCAGTCCTCCTTCACGTACGTGAGGGCCGGGCAGTGGAACATCGTCGCCACCAGCGTACTGAACGGAACGAAGTTCAACTTCCACTTCCAGTACACCACGCGCTCCACCGGGAGGTGGGCGGCCTGACGGCCGGTGTCCGCCCGCCACCCGGCTGAGTACCGGACGGGCGGACGGCGGCGGCCCCGGCGACCGCCCCGTGTGGGAGTGGTCGCCGGGGCCGTCGAGGCACAGGCCGGGTGGGTCAGACGGCGGAGCCGGCCTTCCAGGCCGCCCAGTCCACGTTCCAGCCGTTGAGGCCGTTGTCCGGGGCGATGACCTTGTCCTGCGAGTTCTTCACGATCACGACGTCACCGATGAGCGACTCCTTGAAGAACCAGGCGCCGTCGGTGGAGGCGTCGTTCGCGCCCTTGACGTCGGCGAGGCCGACGCAGCCGTGGCTGGCGTTGCCGGAGCCGAAGGGCGCGCCCCAGTAGTTGCCGTGGATGAACGTGCCGGACGTCGACAGTCGCATGGCGTGCGGCACGTCCGGGATGTCGTACTCGCCCTTGCCGTCGTCGTCGGTGAAGCCGACGGTGGCGCCGTTCATCCGGGTCTCCTTGAACTTCTCGGAGATCACCATCTGCCCGTTCCAGGTCGGGCTCTCGGCGGCGCCGGCCGAGATCGGGATGGTCCGCAGGGTCTTGCCGTCCCGCACGACGGTCATCTGGTAGGTCTTCGCGTCGACCGTGCTGACCTGGGAGCGGCCGACGGTGAAGCTGAAGCTGCGGTCCTGTACGCCCTTGACGCCCTCGGAGCCCTCGACGCCGTCGAGGGCCATCTTCACGTCGACCTTGGAACCGCTCTTCCAGTACTTCTCGGGGCGGAAGTCCAGCCGCTTGTCGTTGAACCAGTGGCCGACGATCTCCTGGCCGCCGGTGCTGTTGACCTCGATGGCCGACTGCACGGCCTTCTTGTTCTTGATCGGCTTGTCGAAGTTGATCGAGACCGGCATGCCCACGCCGACGGTGGAGCCGTCCTCGGGGGTGAAGTAGCCGATGAAGCTGTTGCTCTGGGAGACGGTGGTGAACGTGGAGTTGTTCGTGGTCTCGCGGCCGTCGGAGTCCTCGGCCACCGCCTCTATTCGGTACTCCGTGGCGCGCTGGAGGGCGCCGCTGGGCACCCAGCTCGACTTGTCGTCGGATATCTCGCCCTCGACGGCGGCGCCGTCCTTGACGGCGGTCATGGTGACGGTGGTGAGCTTGCCGCCCTTGACCGCCACCTTGACGTCCTTGTTGATGCCGACGTTGTCGGAGCCGTTCTTCGGGTGGATGCCGATCTCGGCGCCGGACGCCCGGGCGTTCGCGGCGGCCTCGGACTTGCCGTCGCCCTTGCCGTCCTTGCCCGCGTTCTTGTCGTCCCCGTCGTCACCGCCGCAGGCGGTCAGTACCAGAGCCCCCCCGAGCAGGGCTGCCGTCACCGCGAGGCCTCTGCGGTGCTTGGTCGCGGTCATCACACGCTTCTCCATATGCCTCGTGCCCTGGAATCCCCTGACGCCGCGCAGCACCAAAACGGGGCATGCGACGTCACAGTTGTACGTAAGAGAACGCAAGGGAGCTGTGGCGCGTTCCACTCGTCACGCAACTGTGGCTCAGGACACTAGCGGGAGGGGGAATCGCGGGGCGACCCCGAGACCTCCCCTGCCGGCGCACGCGCCGGGGTGCGCCGGGGCACGCGCCGCGGGGCGTCGGTGGCGGCACCGCGCGGGCGTCGGAGGCGGCTGCGAGGGGGCGGACGGCCGTCTCAGCCGGCGTGACGGCCCCCGGCGCCGGAGCCCGTCCCCTCCGGGTCGAGGTAGTCCTCGTCGTCCGTCTCCCACGCCTCGTACGGCTCGGCGGGGGACGCGTACGGCCAGGAGTTCTTCGGGTCGTAGTCGACGGTCTCGCTGCTCCAGGACGCCTGGGCGAGTTCGACGCCGGGCGCCTCGCCGACCAGGTCGATCGGGTCGACGAGGTAGGCGATGGCCTCGGCGACGCCGTCGGTGTCGTCGGTGACGGCCGACACGGCGTGGGCGCGTTCCTCGTCCGGGATCAACTCGTCGCCCTCGATGTGCGCGACCGCGGTACGGGTGAGGGCGGCGGCGTCCGCGACCTCCAGCACCAGTTCCACCTGAAGTCGCACAAACCGGGATGATTCCTCGATGGTCATGTCCGGAGCCTAGGCGGCGGTCCCGGCAGGGCTTCCGCGCGACCCGCCGCGATCGCTAACATCGGCCTCTGTACTGCTGTTTCACCGCACGAAGGGTGCCTTTGTGGCCGCACACCACCGTCCCCTGGCGACCTCCGCGGTGGCGGGCGGGCTGCTCTTCGCGCTCTGGTTCGTACCGTCGGCGAACGCGACCTACGAGAGCGGCAAACCGGCCGCCCCGACGACGGCCGACGCCCCCGCGAAGGCCGAATCGTCGGCGGCGGGCGGCGCGTCGGACGACCGGGCGGCGGACAGTCCGGTGGGGCAGGATCCGGCGGTGGACGGCCCGCTGCTGGCCGACACCGGCAGTTTCGACTCGACGCCGTACGTGGCCGGCGGACTCGCCTTCCTGGTGTTCGGCGCGGGTCTGGTGGCGCACTCGGTGCGGCGCTCGCGTGCGGAAGCCACACCAGGCGGCGGCTCGGCGGGGCTCTCCCCGACCAGCTTCTCCTGACCGGCGCCTCCTGGCCCGGCCGACGCAAACTCACTCGTTCGACTGAAGGCCCGCCGGCATCCGCTCCCCCAGGGTCCGGCCCTGACGCGGCCGGGCAAGAAGGGGCGCCGCCGGCCGTGTCGGCCGACGGCGCCCCTGAGAACAACCGGTGCTCGCCCGCGCGCGGGCGGCGTTGTCAGGCCAGCGGCCCGGTGACGGACTCGGCCGCGTCGACCAGCCCGCCGGCGCGGACGAACCGTTCGGCCGCCGCGAGGTCCGGTGCGAGGAAGCGGTCCCCGCCGGCCCCGCCGACCCCGGCGGCGTGCGCCGCCTCGACGACGGCGCGGGTGGCCGGCGCCTGCTCGCCGACGGCGGCGGTCTCGTCCCACTGACCGCGCAGCTCCAGCGCCCGGGCCGCCGCGTACAGCTCGACGGCGACGACACGCGTCAGGTTGTCCACGGCGGTGCGCAGCTTGCGGGCCGCCGACCAGCCCATGGAGACGTGGTCCTCCTGCATCGCCGAGGAGGGGATGGAGTCGACGGACGCCGGGGCGGCGAGCCGCTTCATCTCGCTGACGAGTGCCGCCTGGGTGTACTGGGCGATCATCAGGCCGGAGTCGACGCCGGGGTCGTCCGCGAGGAACGGCGGCAGGCCGTGCGAGCGGTTCTTGTCGAGCAGCCGGTCGGTGCGGCGCTCGGCGATGGAGGCCAGATCGGCGGCGGCGATGGCGAGGAAGTCCAGGACGTACGCGACGGGCGCGCCGTGGAAGTTGCCGTTGGACTCGACGCGGCCGTCCGCGAGGACGACGGGGTTGTCCACGGCGGCGGCGAGTTCGCGGTCGGCGACGAGCCGGGCGTGCGCCAGGGTGTCCCGTCCGGCGCCGGCGACCTGCGGGGCGCAGCGCACCGAGTAGGCGTCCTGGACGCGCGGCGCGTCGTCCTGGTGGTGTCCGGTGAGGCCGGAGCCGGCGAGGACCTTGAGCATGTTGGCGGCGCTGGCGGCCTGGCCGGGGTGCGGGCGGATGGCGTGCAACTCGGGGGCGAGCACCCGGTCCGTGCCGAGCAGCGCCTCGAGGGTGAGGGCGGCGGTGATGTCGGCGGAGGTGAGCAGACGGGCGAGGTCGGCGCAGGCCATGACAAGCATGCCGAGCATGCCGTCGGTGCCGTTGAGGAGCGCCAGGCCCTCCTTCTCCCGCAGCTCCACCGGGGTGATGCCGTGGGCGGCGAGGAGTTCGGCGGCGGGGCGGACCACGCCGTCGGGGCCCTCGGTGTCGCCCTCGCCGAGGAGGGTGAGCGCGCAGTGGGATAGCGGCGCGAGGTCGCCGGAGCAGCCGAGCGAGCCGTACTCGTGGACGACGGGGGTGATCCCGGCGTTCAGCACGTCGGCCATCGTGCGCAGCACCTCGGGGCGGACGCCGGTGTGTCCGGAGGCGACGGTCTTCAGCCTCAGGAACATCAACGCGCGCACCACCTCGCGCTCGACGCGCGGGCCCATGCCGGCCGCGTGCGAGCGGACGATGTTGCGCTGGAGGCGGGCGCGGAGTTCGGGGCTGATGTGCCGGACGGCGAGGGCGCCGAAACCGGTGGAGACGCCGTACACGGGCTCCGGCTTCGCCGCCAGCTCGTCGATGAAGCGGCGGCTCGCGCCGACCTTCGCAAGCGCCTCGGCGGACAGCTCGATACGGGCTTCGCCCCGGGCGACGGCGATCACGTCCTCGGCTGTCACCCCGCCGGGGCCGACCACCACAGTGCTGCTCTGCATATCCATATTCACGAACCATAGGGATTGAATCGTCATCTGTCACGGGGATGGCCGGGACCAGCCGCACCCGGCCGCTCCGATGCGCCCGAGCCGGGCCGCCCCGACACCCGGGCCTTCCGCTACCGGGCGCGGAAGCTGCGTCGCTCGCCGGGCCTCGGGCGACCGGCGGTGTCGGCGAGTGCGACGATCTCCCGTCCCGCGACGACCGGCCCGGCGGACCGCGAGGCCTTGGCGCGGTACTGCGCCGCGTCCGCGAGCCGGAGCAGCCGACGGCCGGAGTCGACCGGCCCGATCGGGTCGCCCGTGGAGGCGACGCCGCAGGCGATGCCCTCCCCCACCGGGAGTCCGGCGGCGCGCTCGCACAGCCGCTCGGCCACCCGTACGACCTCGTCGGCGCTCGAGCCGGCGGCCGTCAGGCAGAACTCGTCGCCGCCCAGCCGGGCCGCCAGCGAGCCGGAGAGCTCCGCGCCGATCTCCGACAGCAGTGCGCCGAAACGTTCCAGCAGGCGGTCGCCCGCCTCGTGACCCTCCCGGTCGTTGACCTGTTTGAGCCCGTTGACGTCGCAGACCACCAGGCTGACGACCGTGCCGTCGGCCCGGTGCCGCTCCAGGGCAGCCTCCAGCGCGTCGTCGACGGCGCGCCGGTTGCCCAGACCGGTCAGCTGGTCGGTGAAGGCCAGCCGACGCAGCTCCGCCAGCCGCTCCTGCTGAGCCAGCCCGCCCACCACCACCGCGGCCAGCGCGCTCGCGAACTCGGCGTCGGCCGACTCGAACGGCACGTCCCCCGGTCGGCGGGAGACGTACAGCTCGCCCCACAGCCGCCCGTCCAGCACCAGCGGGGCGACCACCGCCCCGGCGCTCCGCCGCCGCTCGTGCGACTCGACGGACGCACGAGCACCCCCGACGCCGGGGCGTTCGGGACGCTCGACCGTGACGGCCGGGCGGTCGGCACCGGCGGCCGCCCGCGGCACCAGCCAGGCGCGCGGCTCGGTCCCGCCGCTCCACCCGGCGGGCGCCGCACCGCCCGGTTCAAGCAGGTCGTGGGGCGGATACGAATCGTCGACGGGGAAACGGTCCTCACCGGCCGCCGGCTCGCCGTCGTCCGCGAGCACCCGCAACCGACCACGGCCGCGCTCCCAGCGGAAGACGGCCGCGAACGAACCGGCCAGCGCGGCTCGCGTACCGGCCGCCGCGGCCCGAGCGGCAGCGCGGGGGGAATCCGCCCGCGCCAGCGCCCGGGCCAGCACCGCCACGGCTCGCAACCGCTCGTCGTCTCCCATGAGGCCAATTATTAACCTTTGTACCTTTTGTCCGGCACCTCGCTTCCCAACGACTCACCGCCGGCGACGCCGACGCCTCCTGCGGCGAGCCCCCGACGCCTCTGCCGCGGGCACCACGACGCAAGCCGCGACGGCTGCCGCGAGCCCACCGGGAGAACCCACGCCGAGGCGCCTCCGGCCCGGCGGCACCTCGGACACCGGCCAGGGCCCGGAGCCGGGAGGGGAGGGCGGGAGAGCGGGAGAGCGGGAGAGCGGGAGAGCGGGAGAGCCTAGCGCCCGATGGCCGCGCGCGTTCGCGGCCGCCGGGAAACGGCCACGACGAGCGCACCGACCCGCGGACCCGGAGGCTAGCGTCCCGGCCAGTTCGGGCGGCGCTTCTCGTTGAAGGCCGCGACGCCCTCCGCGCGATCGCCGGAGAACGCGACCGACCGCCACGCGGCGTCCTCCACCTCAAGGCCGGCCCGCAGGTCCATCCCCCAGCCGAGCCGCAGCGCCCGCTTGGCCGCGCGCAGCCCGACGGGCGAGTTCGCCGCCATCCGGCGGGCCAGCGCCAGCGCGGCCGCCCGGTCCTCACCGTCGCCCACCAGCTCGTCGAGCAGGCCGAGCCGGTGCGCCTCGGCCGCCTCGACCCGCCGCGCGCTGAAGATCAGCTCCGCCGCCCGGGCCGCACCGACCCGGCGCGGCAGCAGCTGGGTGCCGCCCCCACCCGGGATGACGCCCACCGACACCTCCGGCAGCCCGACCAGTGCCGTCGGGTCCGCGACGATCACGTCGCAGGCCAGCGCCAGCTCGAAGCCGCCGCCCAGCGCGAACCCGTGCACCGCCGCGACCGTCGGCACGGGCAGCTCCAGCACCCCCGTGTACGCGGCTCGCGCCAGCGGGCGCTGCTGGACCAGTTCCGCGTCGGTGAGGGAGTTGCGCTCCTTGAGGTCCGCGCCCACGCAGAACGCGCGCTCGTGCGTCGACGTCAGCACCACCGCCCGCACGTCCGGGTCGGCGCCGAGCGCGTCACAGGCGTCGGCGATGGCCCGGGCCATGTCGGTGGAGACGGCGTTCATCGCCTTCGGCCGGTCCAGGACCAGCTCCGCGACGTGCGTCCGCTCGCCGTCCGCCTCGTCGAGCCGGACCTCGACCCACTCTCCGTAGCGCGTCATCGCACCCTCCCTGGTTAACGGTCGCTCACACACTAGTGGGAGCCACCGACAAGCAGGTAGGCGCACCCGTCCGGCGGCCGCCGGTCCTCAGCGGAAGCGCAGGTCAGTCGCGGCGGGAGAGCAGCCACGGTTCGATGACGCCGAGGCCCCGCACCGGACGCTGGTACAGCGGTCGCAGTGCGAAGCGGTAGCCCTTCGCGGGCTCCGGGCCCTCCGCCGACTCCTTCTCCGACTCCGGCGCCTCGCCCGCCGCCGTGACCTCGTCCCGCACCGCGCCGTCGACGAGGACGGTGTCCTTCGGCGCTATCGAGGTGAGCCGGCTCGCCAGGTTCACCGTCGTGCCGAAGACGTCACCCATGCGCGTGGTCACGGCACCGAAGGCCAGACCGACGCGCAACTGCGGCATCGTCTCGTCGTTCGACAGCGTCTCGATCAACCGCAGACCGATCTCGGCGGCCGTCCCCGCGTCGTCAGCGACGAACAGCACCTCGTCGCCGAGCGTCTTGATCAGCCGACCGCCGTTGGCGGCGACCAGGTCGGCGGAGGTCGTCTCGAACGCCTCGACCAGCTCGCCCAGTTCCTCCTCTTCCAGCCGCCGCGTCAGCCGGGTGAAACCGACGAGGTCGGCGAAGCCGACGGCAAGCCGGCGGTCCACCATCTCCTCGTCGTCGGCGGCCTGCACGACCCGGCCCGTCGCCGCCGCGAGCTGGCGCCGCCAGACGTAGACCAGGAACTCCTCCAGCTCCGGAAGCAGCAGCTCGACCAGCGGATACGTGACCTCCATCCGGCTCATCCCGGGCTCCGGCGAGACCGTCAGGCTCTCCAGGAACGAGTCGACCTGCCACTCCGCGAGCCTCGCCGTCGTCTGGCCGGTGGAACGGGCGACCTGGATGGCCATCGCCTCGTTCAGCAGGCCGGCCTCCACGAGGCCGGCGAGCCGTCGCAGCGCCAGCACGTCGCCCTCGGTCAGCACCCGCGCCTGGCCGATGTCGGCGAACCCCATCGCGCGCCAGAAACGGGAGGCCAGGTCCATCGGAACGTCGGCGGCGCGGGCGGCCTGGAAGGGGGTGTACTTCCGCTCGGAGCCGAGGATGAGCTCCTCGACCTTGAGCGCGTTCGGATTGTCCGCGGGCTGCTCGTCGCGCGGATACCGCTCACGGCCGTGCGCCGCGCTGTCGCGGCCGTGCGCCGCGCCGTCACGGGCGGGCGGCCGCGGTTCGCGGGCGTGCGCCGGGGCGGGGTCCAGCGTGGTGTCGTCCTCGTGCGCCCCCGGGTCGTCGAAGGCGCCCGCACGCACGCCCTCGCCGTCGTCCGGGTCACGGCCGCCGTCCGAGTCACGGCCGCCGTCCTGCTCGCGTTCCGCGTCCGGGGTCGGGTCGGCGTCCGCTCCGCCGCCGTCGACGCGCGCGTCCGGGCTCGCGGAGCGTTCGTCGGGCCCGGCCGCGCGCAGGGCGCTCTCAGGATCGTTCGCGGTCACCAACCGCCCCTTGCCAGGTCCGTGCGCACTGCCCTTACCGTTCACCTCCACCGCGCCCACCGCGCGGTGTACGGCCCCACGATACGGCAGGTGTGCCGTATCTCACGTGGCACCGGGGTGGACGCGGCGAACGGGCGCGCCCAGCGCGACCACCCCGGTCGTGCCGCGACGCGGCCGTCAGCCGGCCGGTCGCAGATGCACGATGTCGCCGGCGTCGACCGTCTCCAGCACTCCGCCGCCGATGTTGAGCACCAGCTGGCCGTCGCCGTCGATCGCCACCGCCTCGCCCTCCTCCGCCGTGCCGCCCGGCAGTTCCGCCCGCACCTGACGCCCCAGCGTGGCGCAGCCCGCCGCGTAGGTCTCCTGGAGGCCGCAGGCGGCGGCGTCGCCCTCGGCGTCCCGCCAGCGCCGGTACCAGCGGTCGATCGAACGCAGCACGGCGCGCAGCAGCGGGTCCCGGTCGGTGCCCGCGGCGCCCGCGAGCAGCAGCGAACCGGCACCGGGCACCGGCAGCTCGTCCGCCCGCAGCGACACGTTGAGGCCGATGCCGACGACCACCGCGCCGTGTTCGAGATCGCCGATGCGTTCGGCGAGGATGCCGCCGATCTTGCGTTCCTCCCCGTCGACTGTGGCCAGCAGGTCGTTCGGCCATTTGAGGGCCGTGTCCACGCCGGCGGCGCGGGAGAGCGCCGTCGCGGTGGCGACACCGGCGAGCAGCGGCAGCCAGCCCAGTCGCCGTACCGGGATCTCCGGCCCCGGGCGCAACACGAACGAGAAGAAGAGGCCGCTTCGGGCCGGTGCCACCCAGCCGCGATCCAGCCGGCCCCGGCCGGCGGTCTGCCGCTCGGCGATCAGGAGCGTGCCCTCCTCGGCCTCGCCGCGCCGGACCCGTTCGACGAGGTCGGTGTTGGTGGACCCGGTCTCGTCCACCACCTCCAGCTCCGTCCACAGCCCGTCCTCACCGAGGAGGGCGCGGCGCAGCGCGCCGGCGTTCAGCGGCGGTCGGTCGAGGTTGCTCCACGGCCCGCCCCCGCCGCCCGCCGCCAGACGCAGGGCGGACGTACGGCCGCCGCGCGCGGCGTTGCGGGGCGTGTCGCCGGGCCCTTCGGAGGGCAGATTCCCGGACAAGTTCGGCTTCATGTGATCAGCCTAGGTGTGGCCAACGCCGCACCGCCGTTTTGTGCGCGCGCCGATACCCTACGAGTCGGTAATCCCTAAGGACGAGTAGGAGCCGCTCCCCGTGTCCGAGCAGGAAAACACCCCCGACATCCACACCACCGCGGGCAAGATCGCCGACTTCCGACGGCGGGCCGAGGAGGCGACGCACGCGGGCTCGGCGCGAGCCGTCGAGAAGCAGCACGCCAAGGGCAAGCTGACGGCCCGTGAGCGGGTGGAGCTGCTGCTGGACGAGGGCTCCTTCACCGAGTTGGATGAGTTCGCCCGGCACCGCTCGACCAACTTCGGGCTGGAGAAGAACCGCCCCTACGGCGACGGCGTGGTCACCGGCTACGGCACCGTCGACGGCCGCCCGGTCGCGGTCTACTCGCAGGACTTCACCATCTTCGGCGGCTCGCTCGGCGAGGTCTACGGCGAGAAGATCGTCAAGGTCATGGACTTCGCCCTGAAGACCGGCTGCCCGGTCATCGGCATCAACGACGGCGGCGGCGCCCGCATCCAGGAGGGTGTGGCCGCGCTCGGCCTGTTCGCCGAGATCTTCCGCCGCAACGTGCACGCCTCCGGCGTCATCCCGCAGATCTCCCTGATCATGGGCCCGTGCGCGGGCGGCGCGGTCTACTCCCCCGCCATCACCGACTTCACCGTGATGGTCGACCAGACCTCGCACATGTTCATCACCGGGCCGGACGTCATCAAGACCGTCACCGGCGAGGACGTCGGCTTCGAGGAGCTGGGCGGCGCCCGCACCCACAACACCACCTCCGGCGTCGCCCACCACATGGCAGGCGACGAGAAGGACGCCATCGAGTACGTCAAGGCGCTGCTGTCCTACCTCCCCTCCAACAACCTCTCCGAGCCGCCCGTCTTCCCCGAGGAGTCGGACCTGGAGACCTCGGACCGCGACCGCGAACTGGACACCCTCATCCCGGACTCGGCGAACCAGCCGTACGAGATGCACGAGGTCATCGAACACGTCCTGGACGACGGCGAGTTCCTGGAGACCCAGGCCATGTTCGCGCCCAACATGATCACCGGCTTCGGCCGGGTCGAGGGCAGCCCCGTCGGCGTCGTCGCCAACCAGCCCATGCAGTTCGCCGGTTGCCTGGACATCGACGCCAGCGAGAAGGCCGCGCGCTTCGTGCGGACCTGCGACGCGTTCAACATCCCGGTGCTCACCTTCGTCGACGTGCCCGGCTTCCTCCCCGGCACCGAGCAGGAGTTCAACGGCATCATCCGGCGCGGCGCCAAGCTCATCTACGCATACGCCGAGGCGACGGTGCCGCTCATCACCGTCATCACCCGCAAGGCCTTCGGCGGCGCGTACGACGTCATGGGCTCCAAGCACCTGGGTGCCGACCTCAACTTCGCCTGGCCCACCGCCCAGATCGCCGTCATGGGCGCCCAGGGCGCGGTCAACATCCTGCACCGGCGGGCACTCGCCGCCGTCGAGGACGAGGCCGAGCGTGAGGAGCTGCGCGCACGCCTCACCGGCGAGTACGAGGACACGCTCCTCAACCCGTACGTCGCCGCCGAGCGCGGCTACGTCGACGCGGTCGTGATGCCGTCCGAGACGCGCCGCCACATCACCCGCGGTCTGCGCTCGCTGCGCTCCAAGCGCGAGCAGCTGCCGCCGAAGAAGCACGGCAACATCCCGCTGTGACCCGGCGGGGTGGGGGCGGGCGGAGCCACCGCCCGGCCCCACCCCGCGCC
>NZ_VJYK02000170.1 GCF_007097205.2 Streptomyces alkaliterrae | reverse complement strand
GCGCCCACCCCCACCGAGCGCGACGACTGCCCGCCCGAGCTCCGCCGCGCCGGCGAGTGCGACGCCCGCGAACAGGACGCGGCCGCCGGGGCCGGCGGCGACTTCCCCTGGTCGGCGGTACTGCTGACGGCCGCGGCACTCCTGGCGCTGCTCACCCTGCTGGCGCCGCTGCTGTGGCGCACGGCGGTCCGCTCGCGGCGGCTCGGCGCCCGCGCCCGCACCGCCGGGCCGCGCGCCGCGACGCTCGCCGCGTGGCGGGAGCTCCTGGACACCGGATGGGACCTCGGCGTGGCGCCCGACGAGGCCGCCAGCCCGCGCGGCGCGGCCCGCCGCCTCGTCGACGGCGGCCGGCTCGACGGCGAGGCCGCCGCGGCGGCCCACCGCGTCGCCACAGCCGTCGAACGCACGCTGTACGCGCCGCCCACGCCGCGGGGCGCGGCGGATACCGCGCAGGACCCGGCGGGGAACCCTGACCCGGACCTGGCAGCGGACGTACGGCTGGTGGCCGCCGCGATGCGCGAGCACGCCGACCGGCGGACCCGGCTGCACGCACTTCTCCTGCCGCGTTCCTGCGTACGGGTGAAGTGGGCGGCACAGGACCGCCGCGCGGCAGCCGCTTGCCGTCTCCGCTCCACCGCCGACCGCGCAACCGCCCGCCTCCGCCCGACCCTCTCCCGCCGCCGCACCTGACCCGCCTCCCCGCGGGGAGGCGGGTCAGGTGCGGCGAGGGCGGAGTCAGCGGCTGTTTCGGTTGTGTGTGCCGAGTTCAGCAACTCCAGGATGGTCTGATGAAACCCGACACGGACAGCAGCGTGACCGAGGCGATCACTCGAGAGCTGGAGTTGATGAGCCCGGCCGTGCGGACCTCAAGGGTGCTGGCGGACGAACTCCTGGACCCGGAGTTCGTGGAGGTAGGCGCCTCGGGTCGTAGGTGGGTCCGTGAGGCGATGCTCGCTGAGCTGCCGGACATGCCGGGGGCCGCTGAAGACGGCCCGCAGTACGTACCGGCGAACATGTCCGGCGTGGTCCTGGCGCCAGGCGTTGTGCACCTGACGTACGAGACCACGATCGACGGTAGGCGGGCACGCAGAAGCTCGATCTGGCGAAAGACGGACGAGTGCTCCGGATGGCGGATGTACTACCACCAAGCCACGCCTGTGCCGGACGGTCCCTAGAGGGCAGCGCCTGCGGCCGCCTGGCCGCCTCGGAGGTACCTGGCGGCCGTGGCTGGCCGGCGGTCGGCCGCCGACGTTCCGGTGAGCGGCCCGCCATCCCGCTGGCCGGCGGGAAGAGCCGGGCAGCCCGCACTCACGCGGTGAGTCGGTCGGACCTCGTCGATCCAAACGAGTGACGGGCGCCGCCGGGGCCCGTCGGGCGGCGTGCGGCTGGGCACGGAAACGGGCGCCCCGGAGCTGTCCGGGGCGCCCGTTCGAGCGCTGTGTCACGGCCGCTTGGCGGCCGTGTGTTACTGGCGTTCGTCGCGGCGGCGCTGCCACCGCTGCTCGATACGGTCCATCATCGACCTGCGCTGCTTGGGGCGCCGAGCGGAGCCGCCGCCACCGGACCGGCCTGAGCCGTCGGTCTGGGCGGTCTTGGGGCCCTTGCGCCATCCGGTCACCGCCAGGACAGTGCATCCGAGCATCACGAGGAAGCCGAGAACACTGACCCAGATGATCTGCGCGACCATTCCGGACATCAGGAGAGCGATGCCCACCAGGAAGCCCGCCACCGCCTGATAGACCCGCTTACGGGACGGTGCGCGCAGCTCACTTCCCTCGAGCGCTGTCGCGAACTTGGGATCTTCGGCGTACAGCGCTCGCTCCATCTGCTCGAGCATCCGCTGCTCGTGCTCAGAGAGCGGCACGTGGTCCTCCTACTCGTCGGTCGCGGGGGCGAACCGTTGCGACCCTTCCAGGATAGGCAGGGAATCGCCCCCGTGAAACCCGCCCCTATCCACCAATTCCGCCCAGGTGGTCGGTACCGGTGGACACAGCAGTGGCCAGTTCATTCCCTTACTACCCGTCCGTCATGCCCGACGGCGTCCTCCGATCATACGGCTCCCGGCGCCGGTCCGTCCGGCCGTGCTCACTCCGGCACGAAGGCGTGCTCGCTCCGGCGCGTCGGCGGCCGCCTGGGGAGCCCGGCGGCGGGGTCAGCGGGAGTGGGCCAGCAGGTGGAGCTGGGTGGCCACGGCGTGGAAGGCGGGCAGCTCGGCGGCGGCGGCCTCCAGCTGGGCCAGCGCCTCGACGGCCTGCGGTTCGGTGTCGACGAGCGCGCCGGGGACGAGGTCGCTGAAGACCCGTACGCCGTGCACGGCGGCGATCTCCAGGCCCGTCTCCCCGACGAGCTCCCGGAGCTGGTCGGGGGTGAAGCGGCGCGGCACCGGGTCGGAGGAGCCCCAGCGGCCGTCCGGGTCGGTGAGAGCACGGTGGGCCTCGGTGAAGTGCCCGGCGAGTGCCCGCGCGAGCACGGCACCGCCCAGCCCGGCGGCGAGCACGCTGAGCGTGCCGCCCTCGGGGCGCAGCGCGGCGACGGCGTTGGCCAGCCCCTCGGCCGGGTCGTCGACGTACTCCAGCACGCCGTGGCACAGGACCGCGTCGTAGCCGCCGCGCTCGGCGACCTCAAGCAGACCGTGCGCGTCGCCCTGGACACCGCGCACCCGCTCGGCGACGCCCTCCTCCGCGGCACGCCGCTCCAGCGCGAAGAGCGCGTTGGGGCTGGGGTCGACGACGGTCACGCGGTGGCCGAGGGCGGCCAGCGGCACCGCGAAGTGACCGGAGCCGCCGCCCGCGTCGAGCACGTCGAGCGCCTCCCGACCGGCGCTCGCGGAGCGCCGTTCGAGGGCGTCCTTCAGTACCTCCCAGACCACGGCGGTTCGGAGGGCTGCGCGGGGGCGGGTCATGGCGGTGCTCCTCGGCGGATGATCGGGATTGCCGGGGCCTAACCCTATTGCCTCCGCGCGAGCCTCCGGGAACACGCCGCCCCGCGCCTCGCTACGAGGTGCGGCGCAGAGCGGCGGGCGGCGTCTCGGCGCGGGCGGCGGGCAGTGTGGGCAGCGTGAGGAGCAGCCGTTCCACCATGCGGAGGAAGACCCCGGCGTCCCGCAGGAGGTCGTCCGCCTGGCGGTCGCTCACGGCGTCCCTGAGACCGGCCTCGGCCCGGGCCCGGCGGGCGGCGCCGCCGGCGAAGTACCCGCTCCACTCGGCCAGTTCCGGGGCTATCTCGCGCAGTACGTCCCAGGCGCTGCGGATGCGGCGGCGGGCCCGCTCGGACGTCTCGGGCCGCCCGCGCGCCGCGAGCACCGCGGCGGCCGCGCGCAGGGCGGCGAGATGGGCGGTGGCGTAGCGCTCGTTCGGCGTCTCCAGGGTGGCCGCCTCCTCCAGTCCGCGGCGCGCCTGCGCGAGCAGGTCGAGCACGGCGGGCGGGGCGGACGCCTGGCGGAGTACGGGATGGATGTCGCTCGGGGGCCCGGACAGCTTCATGGACTGGTGCCTCCTTGTCGGCGGTTCTCCGCGCGTTCTGCGCGCCTCTGCGCGTTCTCCGCGCCTTCTCGGTGGTGCTTCCTTCGCATCCTTCGTTTGTCCGTACGTACGCACCCATCGTGGACCCCACCACTGACAAACGGCTCCGACCTGCTGCTATGGTTTTGAACTGACCGGTCAGTTCAAAAAGGGGAGGGTGTATGCCAGGGGCGGGAATCACCGCCGAGCGCCTGGGCATGACCGGGCCGCGCGGCCCGGTCTTCGAGAACGTGGACGTCCAGGCGCCGCCCGGTTCGCTCGTCGCCGTGGAGGGCCCCTCGGGCTCCGGGCGCACCTGTCTGCTGCTGGCCCTCACCGGCCGCATGCGCGTCACCTCCGGGACCGCGCGGGTCGGGGGGCATCCGCTGCCGAAGAAGATGGCCGCCGTCCGCGCGGTCTCCGCGCTGGGCCCGGTGCCCGGCGTCACCGACCTCGACCCGGCGCTCACCGTCGCCGAGCAGCTGCGCGAACGTTCGCTGCTGCGCCGCTACCTGCGCGGTTGGCGGCTGGAGCGGAACGCCGAGCGGCGGGCCCGCATCCGGACGGCGCTCGACCTCGTCGGTCTCGACCCCGAGGCGCTTCCCCGGGGGCTGCGCACGACCGTGCGGGACCTGGAACGGCTGGAGGAGCTGCGGCTGGGCCTCGCGCTCGCCCTGCTGGACGGTCCGCGCCTGCTGGCCGTCGACGACCTCGACATGAAGCTGTCGGACGCCGAACGTGCGTCGGCCTGGGAGCTGTTGCGGACGATCGCCGAAAGCGGCGTCACGGTGCTCGCGGTGTGCAGCCAGGCGCCACCGGACGCCCTGGTCGTCCGCACGGGCGCGAGAGGCGAGGACAGGACCGAGGACGAGGCCGACGCCGGAACCGACGGCGAAGTCGCGACCGACGCCGAGTCAGAAGACAACGCAGACGCAGACGACAACGCAGACGCCCGCCCAGGCGCAGACGCAAACGCAGACACAGACGCAGACGCAGACGCAAACACAGACGACAACGCCGCAACCGCGAAGGGGGAAGCCGACGATGCGCTCGCCGAGGCTCGCCGCGCTTGAGCTGAAGCGCTTCGGCAGGGGGAAGCTGCCGCGCGCGGCGATGGCCGCGATGCTGCTGATCCCGCTGCTGTACGGGGCTCTGTACCTGTGGTCGTTCTGGAACCCCTACGACCGGCTCGACCGCATCCCGGTCGCCCTGGTCAACGAGGACCGGGGCACCACGGTGAAGGAGGACGACGGCGACAAACGGCGGATCAGCGCCGGTGACGACATCGTGGAGGGCCTGCGGGACAGCGACACCTTCGACTGGCGGGAGGTCGACGCCGCCGAGGCCAAGCGCGGCGTCGCCGACGGCACGTACTACCTGTCGCTGACCATCCCCGACGACTTCAGCGCCAAGGTCGCCTCCAGTTCCGGGGAGGACCCGGAGACCGGCGCGCTGCGGGTCCGCACCAACGACTCCAACAACTACATCGTCGGGCAGATCTCCCGCACGGTGTTCTCCGAGGTGCGCGCCTCCGCCTCCACCCGCACCTCCGGCGGCTTCTACGACCGCATCTTCATCTCCTTCTCCAATCTCCACAAGGCCACTTCGGACGCCGCCGACGGCGCCAAGGAGCTGGACGACGGCCTGGGCAAGGCGAAGGACGGCTCGGGCGACCTGGCCGACGGTTCGGCGAAGGCCAAGCAGGGCAGCGCCGACCTCAAGCAGGGCGTGGGCGACCTGCACCAGGGCAGCGTCCGTCTCGTCGAGGGCACGGGGAAGCTCACGGAGGGCACCAAGCAGCTCGTCGACAAGGTGAACGGGCTCAACAAGAAGCTGGAGCCGCTGGCCAGGCCGAAGAACGGCGAGGACATCGCGACCGTGGCCGGCGAGGTCGCCGACGGCGCCGCCACCGCCCGGCGGGTGGTCGCCGCGCTGCCGCGGGACGCCCAGGAGTCGGCCCGACTCGGCCGCCGGGCGGCCGACGGCTCGGCGAAGGTCTACTCGGCGGTCTGCGAGCGAACCGGCGGCCCGCCCGCCCCCGTCCCGGGCGACGGCGGCGCCGGTACCGACGGCGACGGCGACGGCGAGTCGGCGGGAGCCGACGACGGCGCCGCGCGCTCGGCGCCCCCCGCCGACGGCGTGGACTGCGCGGAGTTCAAGCGGAACGTCGACGAGGGCCGCAAGGCCGCCGAGTCGGCCGAGACGGTGAGCAAGCACGTCAGGGAGAACGGCGGCAACCTCGACACCCTTCAGCGGGACCTCGCCAAGCTGGAGCGGACCGCCCGGCAGATCGAGAAGCGGGCGCCGAACCTCGGATCCGAGCTGGACAAGGCCGTCCGGGACGCCAATGCCCTGCACCGGGGCGCGCAGAGCGTCAACAGCGGGGCGCGTCAGCTGAACAGCGGCCTGGCCTCCGCCGCCGGCGGTGCCGGTCGCCTCGACAGCGGCCTGGCGGACATCTCCAGGGGCGCCCGTTCGCTGGACGGCGGCCTGTTCAAGCTGGCCGACGGCTCCGGCGAGCTGTCCAAGGGGCTGCGCGACGGCGCGGAGAAGATCCCCGACTACGACAGCAAGGAGCGCGAGGAGCGCAGCGAGGTGATGGCCGACCCGATCCGGCTGGTCACCGAGAACAGCAACGCCGCGGCCAACTACGGCACCGGGTTCGCGCCGTACTTCATCCCGCTCTCCCTGTGGGTCGGCGCGATGGTCTGCTACATGCTGCTGGCGCCGCTGAACCGCCGTGCGCTGGCCGCCGGCGCCCCTGCGTGGCGGACGGCGCTGGCCGGACTGCTGCCGGTGGCCGCCATCGGGGTGGCCCAGGTGCTGACGCTGATGGCCGTGCTGCACTACGGGCTCGGTCTGGAGATGGACCGCGCCGTCGGCACGGTGGGCTTCCTGCTGCTGGTGACGGTCTGCTTCGCCGCGATCATCCAGTGGCTGAACGCCAAGTTCGGTCCGGCCGGCCGCATCCTGGTGCTCGCCGTGCTGATGCTCCAGCTGACCTCGGCCGGCGGTACCTATCCGGTCGAGACCAGCCCCGGCTTCTTCAACGCGATCCACCCCTTCCTGCCGATGAGCCACGTGGTGGGCGCTCTGCGGGTGCTGATCACCGGAGGCGACCTGGCACCCGTGTGGCAGGCGTGCGGCGTGCTTGTTGCCTTTACCGTGGGTGCTCTCGCCCTCACGGCGCTCACCGCGCGTCGCAGCGCCGTGTGGACGATGAAGCGGCTGCACCCGGAGCTGTCCCTGTGACGGCCCGGACCGGAACGCGCGGAGGAGTCAGGCACCGTATGAGGAGAAGACCGGCCAGATGAGAACAGACAGCGGCACTGGCACCCGGGGCGGCGCCCGCCGGGCGGCCACCCGGCAGAAGCTCTACGAGGCGGCGGTGACGCTGATCGCGGAGCAGGGCTTCTCCTCCACCACGGTGGAGGAGATCGCCGAGCGCGCCGGCGTGGCGAAGGGCACCGTCTACTACAACTTCGCGAGCAAGACGGAGCTGTTCGAGGAGTTGCTGAAGCACGGCGTCGACCTGCTCAGCGGTGAACTGCGCGAGGCCTCCCGGACCGCCGCCGAGCGCGGCGGCGGCCGGGTGGACGAGCTGGACGCGATGATCCGGGCCGGGCTGCTGTTCATCGACCGCTATCCGGCCTTCACCCAGCTGTACGTGGCCGAGCTGTGGCGCACCGGGCGGGCCTGGCAGGACACGCTGATGGTCTCCCGGGCACGGGCGGTCGCCGTGGTGGAGGAGGTGCTGCGCAGGGGCGTCGACGAGGGCGAGTTCAGCGCCGAGATCGACGTGCAGCTCACGGCGGCGGCGCTCACCGGGATGGTGCTGGTCGCGGCGCTGGACTGGAAGGCGTTCCAGGCCGAGCGCTCGCTGGACGAGGTGCACGCGGCGCTGTCGCTGCTCATCCAGGGGAGGGTGGGCGGCGACGGTCGGTGCCGGTAGCCCCGGCACCGACCGCACCCCCTCGTTCCCCCTGTTCCCCCGGCGGGCCGGCGTCGCCGCCGCCGGCCCGGTCGCGGCCGGTCGGCCCGCAGCTCCGCCACCCCGTGTCGGCGGTGCGCGGGCCGTTCCCGCCGTGCACCACCATGCCGCCCGGGTGCCGCCCGGCCCATCCGTGCGGATACTCAACTCCCCTACTGAGTAGGAGTGCTCAGTAGGCCGTGGGGTCCGGGCCGATACGATCGGCGCCGTGTCCGTACTTCCTCTGATCTTCACCAGCGGCTGGGCCAGCGGCATCAACGCCTACGCCGTCGTCCTGCTGCTCGGCCTCTTCGGCGCGACCGGCGTCTCCGACGACGTGCCGGAGGCGTTGCAGCGCCCCGACGTGCTGATCGTCGCGGGCGCGCTGTTCCTGGTGGAGGCCGTCGCCGACAAGATCCCGTATGTCGACAGCTTCTGGGACGCGCTGCACACCGTCGTACGTCCCGTCGCCGGCGGTGTGGTTGCGGCGCTGCTCGCAGGTGAGGACGGTTCGCTGTCGCAGCTCGCGGCGGGCGCGGTGGGCGGCACCACGGCGCTGATCAGCCATCTGGTCAAGGCCGGCACCAGGATGGCCGTCAACACCTCGCCCGAACCGGCCAGCAACATCGTGGTCAGCCTGCTGGAGGACCTGACGGTGGCCGGCGTGGTCACCTTCGCCATCTTCCATCCGGTCGCGGCGTCGATCGTCGCCGCCGTACTGCTGCTGATCGGCGTGCTGATCACCTTCTTCCTGGTGCGCCGCATCCGCGCCTTCCTGCGCCGCCGCCGCGAGAAGCGGCTGGCGAAGCGGCAGGGCCTGGCCGGACCACCCGCCGGCTAGAGCCTGGCCGGTCCACCCGCCGGGTGGCGACACCCGCCGCTGCCGTGTGGGGGACGGTTCCGGTGCTGGTCAGCGGGGCGGATACAGTCCCAGCCATGGCAGAGATCGTGGTCATCGGAGCCGGAATGGGTTCGCTCGCGGCGGCGGCGCGGCTGGCCGTCGCCGGACACCGGGTCGCCGTGTACGAGCGCGGCGGAACGTACGGCGGCGCGCTTCGCCGGTTCGAGAAGGACGGCTTCGTCTTCGACACCGGGCCGGGGCTGCTGCCGCTGCCCGCCGTGTGGCGGGACCTGTTCGTCAAGACCGGCAAGGCCGCGCTCGAGGACCGCGTCGAGCTGCGCCAGGTCGACCCCGACGTACGCCATGTCTTCGAGGACGGCAGCGAGTTGACGTTGCCCGCCGCATCCCGGGCCGGTGTCATCCGGGCGCTGGACGAGGCGCTGGGCGCGGGCAGCGGCGAACGCTGGACGGCGCTGGTCTCCCGCGCCCGCGCCGCCTGGGACGCCACCCGCCGTCCGCTGCTGGAGGAGCCGCGCACCGTCGACGGCCCGCACCAACCGCTGCCGGACCCCTACCCGGCGCGGCGGCGCGGGCTGCTGCGGCGGCGCACCCCCACGCTCGCCGAGATCGCCCGGGACGAGCTGCGCGACCCGAGGCTGGAGCGGATGCTGTGCTCGGCCGTCCGGCTGCACGGCCTCGACCCGAGAACCGCGCCGGCCGCCGCGTCGGTGCTGGTCTACCTGGAGCAGACGTTCGGCAGCTGGTACCCGGTGGGCGGCATGCGGGCACTGGCCGACTCCGTGCACGAGCGCTGTCTGGAACGGCGGGTGGAGTTCCACTACGGCGCCGAGGCGGCACGGGTTGTCGTCGAGGACGGCCGGGCGGTCGGCGTGGAGTTCACCGACGGCACGACGGTGAACGCCGACGCGGTCGTCGACGGCACCGGCCGACTCGCCCCCCAGGACAACGGCTCGGCCCCGGACGCCGACCACTCCCCCGCCGGCGCCGCCGCCCGGCACACGCTGCTGCTCGCGCTGCGCGGCCCCCGCCCCGCCGACACGGTCCACCGGACGGTGGTGCACGGCGACGAGCCGGTATGTGTGCTGCGCCCGGACGACCCCAGCCTGGTGCCCTCGCCCGACGAGCACGAGGCGGTGGTCGTCTCGACGGTCGTCCCGGCGGGTGCGGTTCCGGGCGAGGAGGGTGTGCGGCGGCTGCTGTCCGCCGCCGAGCGGGCCGTGCCCGATCTCGAGGACCGGCTGCTGTGGCACGTCTCCCGCACCCCGGCCGACAACGAGGCGGAGACCGGTGCCCGGGGCGGCGCGGTGCCGCCCCCGGCGCTGGCTGGTCGGCCGCTGCCGACGGCCAACCTGGGCCGAACGCAAGGCTGTTACGCGGTCGGCGGCTGGGCGCATCCGGGCGGCGGGCTGCCGCACGCCGGTATGTCGGGGGCGATGGCCGCCGGGCTGCTGGTCGAGGGCGCGGAGTGGCGCGGCTCGCGCTGAGGCCGCCGCCTGTCCGGCGGGCAGGGCGTCAGTAGCGCTGCTGCGGGTCGTAGTAGCCGGGCTGCCCGTCCGCGGGCGGCTGCGGCGGCTCCTCGGTCGCCCGCTGCTGCGGCACCCAGACGCCGCCGGGCGGTGTCTCCTGGTAGCCGGGCTCCGGCGTCTGGTACCCGGCGTAGGACTGGTCGCCGTACCCGGTGTAGGACTGGTCGCCGTAGGCCTGGGTGCCCTGGGCGTCGTAGCCCTGGCTCGGGTGGCCGTGCGCGTCGTACCCCTGCGTGTCGTAGCCGGGAGCGCCGTAGGGCTGGGTGTCGTAGCCCTGGGAGTCGTAGGGCTGCGGGTTGTAGGACTGGGGGTCGTAGCCCTGCGTCTGGTAGTCCTGGCCGCCGTAGGACTGCGTGGACGCGTTGTCGCCGTAGCCGCCCTGGCCGTTGTCGCCGTAGGTGCCGGGATGACCGAGGTACTGGTCGGCGGTGCCGTAACCGAACGCGGGGCTGTGCTGGTCCTGGGACGTCGGGTCCGGCGGTGCGCCGGGGAGCCCCTGGCCGGGCCAGCCCGTCGTCGGGTAGGAGCCGGTGTCGTACGCGGTGGTGTCGTACGAGCCGGTGTCGTACGTGCCGCTGCCGTGGGAGCCCGTGTCGTACGTCCCGGTGTCGTAGCCGCCAGGAGCTTCGGAGGACCAGCCGGCGCCCGCGGCCGGTGTGGCGTACGTTTCGGCGGGGGTGCGGGTGTCCTCCGGCTCGGCGCGGTCGTAGACGCCGTACTGGCCCGTGTCGTCGGGCATCGGCTGCGGCAGATAACTGGCGGTCTCCTCCAGCTGGGAGACCTCCAGCACGGGGTCGGCGTCGGCGGGCGGCGGGGCGACGGGGTCGCCGCCCTCGGCCTTGCGCCGCCGGCTGGTGCCGGGTTTCCCGCCCAGCGACCAGCCGGTGGAGAATCCGCTGCGGAAGGAGAGCGTCACGAACAGCTGGCCGGTGCCGAAGGCGACGGCGCCCAGCAGGATGACGGCGATCAGCTGCGTCAGCACGCCCAGGACGACGCCGAGGAAGCCGAAGAACGCCAGCAGCCGCCAGCGCAGCCGTGCCTTGTACTGGAGCAGTACCTCACCGAGGAGCCAGACGGCGACGCAGCCGAACGCTATGTAGAGGACCGTCCAGCCCATGTAAGCCCTCCCGGCGAGACTAGGGCCTCTCGTGCAGCCCCAGGTTCTCGTAGATCTCCAACGTCGCCGTGGAGTGGTTGAGGGTGATGAAGTGAAGACCGGGGATGTCCTCGTCCATCAGCCGACTCGCCAGCTCCGTGGCGTACTCGATTCCGATCGAGCGTACAGCGGCCGGGTCGTCCTTGACCGCCAGGATGCGCTCGGCCAGTTCGGGCGGGAACGTGGCGTTGCTCAGCCGCGCGAACCGTTCGATCTGCCGCACGTTCGTGACCGGCATGATCTCCGGGATGATCGGGGTCTGGCAACCCGCCGCCGCGACCCGGTCGCGCAGCCTCAGGTAGTCCTCGGGGTAGAAGAACATCTGGGTGATGGCGTAGTCGGCGCCGGCCCGGCACTTGTCGACGAAGTGCCGGATGTCGCTCTCCCAGTCGGTGGAGCGGGGGTGCATCTCGGGGTAGGCGGCCACGCCGACGCAGAAGTCGCCGGCCTCCTTGATCATCTCGACCAGTTCGACGGCGTACGCCACGCCCTCGGGGTGCGGCACCCACTCGCCCATCGGGTCGCCCGGCGGGTCTCCGCGCAGCGCGAGCATGTTGCGGATACCGGCGTCCGCGTACTGGCCGACGATGTTCCGCAGCTCGGCCCGCGAGTGGTCGACGGCGGTCAGGTGGGCGACGGGGGTGAGCGTGGTGTCGGTCGCGATGCGCTCGGTCGCCCGGACGGTGCCCTCCCGGGAGGAGCCGCCGGCGCCGTAGGTCACCGAGACGAAGGTGGGGCGCACCGCCTCGATCCGCCGGATGGCGTTCCACAGGGTGCGCTCGCCCTTCTCCGACCGTGGCGCCATGAACTCGAAGGAGTACGACTGCTCGCCGGAGGCGAGCAGCTCACGGATGGTGAGCGCGCGGTCCGTTCTGGTGGATGCGATACCGAGGGCCATGTCACGCAGGCTAACCCTCGAGTAGGGCTCTGAGCAGCAGCGTCCATCAAGTGGACCGTGATCGTTCGTGAATTGGCCGATCAACGACCCCGGAGGCGCTTGCTCAGCTCGGCCGCCGCGTGGTACGGGTCGGCGGCCTCGGTGAGGGCGCGGACCACCACCACCCGGTCGGCGCCGGCTTCCAGCACCTGGTCGAGGTTGTCGGCATTGACGCCGCCGATGGCGAACCACGGACGCTCCGAGCCGGTCTCGGCGGTTCGCCGGGCGGCGTGTCGGACGAGGTCGAGGCCGGGGGCGTGCCGGCCGGGCTTGGTGGGGGTGGGCCAGCAG
>NZ_VJYK02000017.1 GCF_007097205.2 Streptomyces alkaliterrae | reverse complement strand
CCCCCGAACAAGCCGCCGCCGGCCTCCACCTCAGCCTCCGGCCACACCCCCGCCTCACGGCCACCAGCCACCCCGGCGGCGTGGTGCGACCGGAGTGACCGAAGCCGCCGCCGAGGTTCACGGTGACGGCGGTCCGGGAGGGGGCGGCTGCCCGCGATCCAGCGGTTCAGTGACGCGGTCGCCACGCACGCCGGCTGCAGGAGGTTTGTCCGCCAGAGGGTCGAGGTCCAGGGCGTCGGCGGCGAGGCGTTCTGCCGCCATACGTGCCTCGTGGCGTCTGCCCCGGTCACTGACCTCCCGCAGGGCGCGGTTGACGGTGTCCTTCTTCGTCCTGGTGCCGAGCGCTTCCTGGGCAGGGGGCGGCACGCGATGGTCCGCAGACCGGGCTCACAGCAGGGGAGCATCCCGCGGCCGCATCAACTCGAACACGCTGGAGAAGCTGTCCGCTCCACGGCCGCCGGCCGAGCGTTGTCGCAGCAGGTCGCGCAGGGGTTCATGGACGGCCGCGGTCACGCCGCTCGCTCGGCCCAGTTCGACGATCCCGTCGACGGCGGCCCGGTTCAGATCGACGGTCGAGACCCCGTCCGCATACCGTGCCGCGCCGACTTCGCGGGCCAGCTCCGGAAGGTAGGCGGTCAGGCCGTTCAGCCAGCGTGCCGCCAGCGCGGCGAACTCCTCGGGCCCGGTGCCCGTCCCGTGCAAGAGCGCGAGGGAGTGCAGAAAGCCTGCCAGCGCCCCGTACCCGGTGCCCAGCAACGCCAGGTCATGGATCTCCGCCCGACCGGGATCGGTGCCGAAGTAGTGTGCCGGCGCCATGACTTCCAATGCGCCGCGGAAACGTGTGAATGCTTCCTCCGTACCGCTGTAGAGGAAGAAGCCGCTCGCGGTGGCGACGGTCTCCGGCAGCGCCATCATGGCCCCGTCAAGATAGGCGGCACCGTACCGGGCGGTCCAGGCAGCCAGGTCTCGGGCCTGGTCAGGGGTGGTGTTGGCGAGGTTGACCACCGTGCGTCCACGCAGTGCGGCTGTGGCCGTACCCAAGGCCTGCCGTACCGCGGCGTGGTCGAGCAGCGGCGTGACCACCAGCGGCGCGGCCGTGACCGCCTCGGCGGCGGTGGCCATGGGTACGGCCCCGCGTGCGGCGAGCGCTTCGACCTTGTCCGGGCTGCGGTTCCATACGATCGTTCGGTACCCGGCGTCCAGGAACGCGGTGGCGATCGGTGTGCCCATCCGGCCGAGCCCGAGCACGGCCACGCGGGGCCGCTCGGCCGAGGGGTGGGCGTCCGGGGCAGGTGACCGCTCAGGCATGGCGCCGGCCCTTCGCGATCGCCTCGATGACGCTGGCGATGCCGCTCGCGCCGTGCCCGTCGTCTGCCGCCTGCTGCAGAAGGGAACGGAACAGGGCAGGCACCTGCGTACCGATGCCCTGGGTCTCGCTGGTATCCGCCAGGTGCTCGATCGCGGCCCGGTGGACCTCGACGGTGCCGTCGTCGTCGGGGAACACGCCCTTGTCGGCCTGTCGTGCGTGATCCGCCATCAACGAGGTGACAAACGGCATGTGTGCGGTTGCCACCGCACCGAACTCGGCCGGGTCGACACCGGCCGACCGCACCAGCGCCAGGGAGTGGTAGAAGCCGGCCAGCGCGCCCCAGGCCAGACCGAACAGCGCGGTGTCGTAGACCGGGGCCAGCGCCGGATCGCCGCCCAGGTGGACGGAGTTGCCCAGACTCCGCAGCACCGCCTCATGGCGGTCGAAGGCGCTGCGGGAGCCGCTGAGGACAAACAGTGCCTCCGGGCGTCCGACCAGCCGAGTTCCGCTCATGGCTGCTCCGTCGAGGTAGGCCGCGCCGTGCCCGGCCGCCCATTCGGCCGCTTCGGCGGCGTCCTGCGGAGTCCCGGAGGAGAGGTTCACCAGCGTCCGGCCCCGCAGTTGCCCGGCTGCCGGGCCGAGTACCGTTCGCACGGTCGCGTAGTCCGGCAGGCTCACCACGATCAGCGCACTGGTGGCGACGGCCTCGTTCACGGTCGCCGCGCGGGTGGCGCCCTGGGCGGCGAGGGCTTCGGCTTTCGCGGGGGACCGGTTCCAGACCGTGGTGCTGTACCCGCCGGCCAGGAATGCCTGGGCGAGGCGGGTGCCCATCTGGCCCAGACCGATGACCGCTACCGCGGCCTGTGCCTGGTTGTCGTCGCAAGACATGTGGTGGCTCCCGATTCACTGGACTGCCGCACCGGAGCGGTGCGTTCGATGTGCCTCCACTGTGCTCGGCCGGACTGTCGGAGCACTGTCGGTCTGCTGGCGGTCCCCGGACCGCCCCTGGCGGTTCGGGTCCGATTACCGTGCGGTCATGTACTTTTCGGTGCTCGGCCCCGTCACTGCCCGGACCGTCGACGGGGGTGAGGTCGATATCCCGGAGGCGAAGGTACGTGCCCTGCTGGCGATGCTGCTCGCCGACGCGGGGCGAACGGTCCCCGTGGACCGGCTGGTTGACGGCTTGTGGGGCGAGCGCCTGCCACGCAATCCGGCCGGCGCGCTTCAGACGAAGGTCTCGCGGCTGCGCCGCGCGCTGCGGGCGGCCGGGCCGGGCGCGGAGGCACTGGTGGAGTCGACGTACCAGGGATACCGGCTTCGGATCGGCCCCAAGGACCTGGACTCCCGGCGGTTCACCGACCTGGCAGCCGAAGCGGCCGAGCAGACCGACCCGCGGGTCAGGGTGGAGCTTCTGACGGAGGCGCTGACGCTGTGGCGCGCGGAGCCGTTCTCCGCCTTGGGAGTCCCGCAGCCTGTGCGCGCCGAAGCTGAGCGGCTGTCCGAACAGCGGCTCACTGTCCTGGAAATGCTCGCTGAGGCCCGGTTGGAACTGGGCGAGCACCACAGCCTCGCCGGGGAGTTGGGCGAGTTGGCGGCCCGTCATCCGCTGCGTGAGCGGTTGTGGGCCCTTCGGATCACGGCCCTGTACCGGGCGGGGCGGCAGTCCGAGGCCCTGGCTGCCTACAGCTGGGTGCGCGAGCGGCTGGCAGACGAGCTGGGCGTCGACCCCGGGCCGGAACTGGCTGCCCTCCACCAGGCGGTCCTGACGCAGGATCCGGCTCTGGGAGCCCCACCTGCCCCGACCGCGGCCGTGCCCGAGCCTCGGCGGTCGGCGCACGAGGCGCCCGGGGCCGCCCTGGCGGACCTGATCGGCCGCCAGGACGCCCTGTCCGCCGTGTGTGACCTGCTGGGCACCCACCGGCTGGTGACACTGATCGGCCCCGGCGGAGTCGGCAAGACGCGACTGGCGCGGGAGGCGGCCCGCCAGGTGGCCGCCGACCACCCCGACGGCGTCCGCATGGTCGGCCTCGCCGGATCCGCGGACGTGACCGAGCAGATCGGAGCCGCACTGGGTGTCCGAGAAGAAGGCCTCGCCGGGCTGGAGGCCGCCCTGCGCGCCAGGCGGCTGCTGCTCGTGGACAACTGCGAGCATCTGATCGAATCAGCGGCCGAGGCGGCACGCCGACTCCTGACCGCCGCACCGGGTCTGACGATCCTGGCCACCAGCCGAGAACCCCTCGGGCTGGCCGGTGAGGCGGTGTGGACCGTGCCCCCGCTGACACAACGGGACGCCGAACGGCTGTTCGCCGCCCGGGCGGCTGCCGCGGTTCCCGGATTCACCGTCACCGCCGCCGACGCTGAAGCCGTCGCGACGATCTGCCGCCGCCTGGACCGCAGCCCCCTCGCCCTGGAGCTGGCCGCCACCCGGGTCCGAGCCCTCGGCGTCCAGACGCTCGCCGCCCGGCTGGACGACCGTTTCCGCCTGCTGTCCGGCGGAACCCGAGGGGTACCGCCGCGCCAGCGCAGCCTCAAAGCGGTGATCGACTGGAGCTGGGGGCTGCTGAACGAGCAGGAGCGGCAGGTGCTGCGCAGCCTGGCGGTCTTCACCGACGGCTGCACCATCGAAGCGGCCGAGGCGGTGTGCCCTGACGACCTGGACGTCCTCGGTGCGCTGATCCGACTGGTGGACTGCTCGGTCCTCACCACGGTGGACGGTCCCCGGTACCACCTGCCGGAAACGGTCGCGGCCTACGCGTGCGAACGCCTCGCCGAGACGCGCGAAGCAGACGCCCTCCACCAACGCCACCACGCCTACTACGCCGAGTTGGCCGCCCGCACGGCGGCCGGGCTGCACGGCCCGGAGCAGCAGCGATGGCTCGCCCACCGGGACCCCGAGAACGGCAATCTCCGTACGGCCCTGGACCGCGCCGTACGACGCGAGGACACCGGTCAGGCGCTGCGCCTGGTGCTCGACTCGGTCTGGTACTGGTACCTGCGCGGCCGACTGCGGGAAGCCCGGCGCTCGTTGGCAGACGTCCTACGCCTGGGCGGGGACGCCCCCGGCGGCCTTCGCGCCCAGGCTCTCCTGTGGCACGCTGGATTCGCCCGCCTCACCGGCCAGGACGTCGATGGCTCCGCGGCCGCACCCGCACCAGCGGCCGACAGCGGAGCAGACGGCGCGCGTGCCGAATGGTTCCTGGGCCATGCCTTCCTCAAGGCGGGGGAGGATCTCGCCCGCAGCGAGACCTTGGTCGATCGCGCGCTGGAGGGCTCGCGCGCGAGCGGCGACCGGTGGGGTGTCGCCGCGGCGCAGAGCAGCCGATCCTTGCACGCTCTGCTGCGGGGCGACCTGACGGCGGCCAAGAGCCGTGCGCAGGAGGCACACATCCTCTTCGCGGAACTCGGCGACAGCTGGGGCCGGTTGCAGACCACCTACCCGCTCGCCGCGCTTGCAGCCATCGCCGGCGACTACACCCTCGCCACCCAGCTGCACCGGGACGGGCTCCGGCTGGCGCAGGATCTCGGGTTCTGGGCGGACGCCGCCGACCGGATCACGGGCCTGGGCCGGGTCGCCCTCCTGGTCGGCGACTTCGCCGAGGCCACCGAGCTGCACCGCAACGCCCGCGCCCTGGCTGCCGAGCACGGCTATGCCGCGGGTGAGATCCACGCTGAGATCGGGTTGGCTCTCGGCGCCCGCAGGCAGGGCGATTTCGACCTTGCAGGGCAGCTGCTGGACAAGACTCTCGCCTGGCACCGCGAGGTGGAGTTCGGCCCTGGCCCCGCTCTGCTGCTGGCCGAGCTGGGCTTTCTCGCCGAGCAGCGCGGCGACGTCTCCGCGGCTCTCGCCTGGCACCGTCAAGGGCTCGCCGTCGCCCGCGAAAGCCAGGACCCTCGGGCCGTGGCCCTCGCCCAGGAGGGCCTCGCCGGCGCTCACGCCCTCGCGGGCGGGCCGGAACGTGCCGCCCGCCTGCTGGGCACGGCCACGCGTGCCCGCGAGCTGGTCGGCGCGCCACTGCCGGACGCCGAGCGCGACGACGTCGAACGGATCACGGCCCGGATCCTGGCCGTGTTGGAGACGGAACGCTTCTCCGCCGAGTTCTCGACGGACGCCGACGGTGACGCGGACCACTGAGGCTTCGATGGCTCGTTGCTCGCATCGCCCCACGGCCGATCGCGGCCATCGTCCCGATCGACCCCGGTCGTGCGACGATGCCGGTATCAATCGCCTGGCCAACTCGCAGTCGCCGTATCTGGTCCAGCACGCCGACAATCCGGTGATTGCTGGTCCTGGGGAGGCGGCGTTCGAGGAGGCGCGGCGGCGGGATGTGCCGGTGGTGTTGAGCGTGGGCTATTCGAACTGTCACTGGTGCCAGTGACTTAACACAACCAGGTAGTCATGACCTGGGGTGTTTCCAGAGGGTAGCCACGTGGGCACGTGAGATGAGCGGCTAGGTGGAGACATAGACGCCTAGGGCGCGTATCGGGTCGTGATCATTTGCGGAATGTGCCTTCGTGGCGCGGTCCGGTCCGATAGACCGTCCTGTGTGACGCGAGTACAACTGACCGACCCGGAGTGGGAGTTCATTGAGCCTTACCTGCCGATCGGCGAGTACGGCCCGTACCCCGAGCGGCTGCGGCAGCAGTTCGAGGGCGTGATCTGGCGGTTCAAGACGGGCGGGCAGTGGCGGGAGATGCCGCAGGAGTTCGGTGCCTGGTCGACCGTTCATAACCGCTTCCGGCAGTGGCGTGACGCGGGCGTGTTCGAGGCCCTGCTGGAGGGCCTGATCGCGGAAGCCGCGAGGCGGGGTGAGGTGGATCTGTCGCTGGTGAGCGTCGACTCCACCACCGCGCGCGCTCACCACGACGCGGCCGGGATGCACCTGGGCGAGGACGTCATCACCGCATTGGAGAAGGCTGCCGCCGAGGAGGAGAAGACCAAGTCAAAGGGGGCAGCCTCGAAGAACAAAACGGGCAGGGCGCCGAAGACGATCCCGCGCGGGAAGAACGGCGCCACATCCGGCGACGGCGGAAACTCCGGCTGAAGGCGGCTCTCCTCGGACGCTTCCGCGCCTCGATGATCTGGATCAAGGATCTCACCCGGGCCGCTTAATGATCACGGCTCGGCTGTTACTCCGCCGGTGACCAGGGAGCGGAGCGCAAGTGCGCGACGCTGTGCCGGGCGCGGCCCTCCGGCGGGCCGTCGGCCGCCTTGCCCACCGCGACCATGGAGACGATCGCCCAGCCCGGGTTCGGGTCCAGCTCCTTGGTGAGCCCTTCCAGGTCGAAGGCCCGGAATTGGTGCGCGGCCAGCCCCATTGCCTGGGCCTGAACAGTCATGTGGGCGATGGCCTGGCCGAGGTCGTAGTCGGCGAACTCGGAGTAGAACAGCGGCGTGTCATCGACGTGCCGGCGCGTCAGCGTGACGACGAGCAGGCTCGCGTCCGTCGCCCATCGGGCCGAGCTCGGCGCAAGGTGAGGGAGGACCCGGTCGTGCTCCGGCTCACCGGGCCTGCCGGTGAAGAAACCCCATGGCTGGGAGTTCCCCGCCGACGGCGCCCACCGCGCAGCTTCCAACAGCAGCCCGAGGCCGTGGTCGTCGACAACCATCGACGGATCGAAGCGGTAGGGGCTGAAACGCCCGGCAAGCAGCGGGTGTATGCCGCTGGGCGGCTCCTGAGGATGGTGCATGTTCCGCTGCAACAGGCGACCGCGAGTGCGTATTCCGGCCAGCGCGAGCTCGGGCGCCCCCACGACAGACGATCTACCGGAACGAAGATCCACGGGCGAGGAAACCGCAGATTGATCATGACTCGATACGCGCCCTAGGTCGAAGGCCAGCTGGCAGCCTTTCCGAGTGGACGCCCGAGCAGTAGTCGTTGCCGCTGTTGCTTGGCTAGAGGGCGTAAGCGCACGACGATGGCCCGCACTCGAGGCCGAGGGTGGGATCAGCCAGCCGTGATCAAGCCATGGGCTGAAACGGAGCCGACCACAGTGCGGCGGCAACCGGGGTCCAGCCGCGATCGGTCCGGGCATCGCCGAGAGCGGCTGCCGCCACCACGTTCTCGTTCTTCACCACGCCTCAACCTGAGGTTGGAAAGGCTCAGAGGCTGCTCAGCACCTCGCTCAGGTCGTGGGTGAACGACTGCCATGATGCGAGCTGCTTGACGGGACCCTCGCGATCTAGCATCTGGAGGAGCCGCGCGCGGTTCTCTGAGAAGCGCGCTTGGACTTTCTTGAGGCCGCGGCCCTTCTCCTCGCTGGCCGTGGCGATGGCTTGCTTGAGCAGTGCTTTCGGGTCCGCCACGGACTCCGCCCGGTTCGGTTTCGGAAGCTTGAGTGAAACTCTGCCGTTGGGGTTCCCCGCCACCTCCCGGATCGCCCTAGGGTCGAGGATCAGCCAGGCCTCCAGCATGCGCACGGGGATCACCGGCACGTGGGCCAAACTGGGGCTCACCGAGGCCACCGCGTCGGCGATCTCATCGCGACGTGTCTGCGGGGGATTGCCGTCGGAGTCGCGGTGGATCACTACCAGGTCGTACTCGTCTGCGTCGTGGCTGAGCTGCCGCGCGACTCGCAGTTTGTCCCCGACCGAGTGCCCAGGCTTGTTCGGCAGGCGGTGCAGGTCCGGCACGGTTACGTGGATCTCCCGGCCAGTCTCGACCGCGATCGCCTCAATGTGAAAGCGCAGGCCGGTGTCGCTGGATCCCTCGCAGAGGTAGAGGACGCGAAGGGTCACGAGGCGCTCTCCTCAAGAGTCAGCCGGGCCTGTGGGGGAGAAGTGAGGTACGCAAGGATGTCGGCCACTGTGCCGTAGCCCTTCTCCACACCGCCTGCACGCCAAGTGCCGGCCAGCGGCCGGAGCCGCAAGGCGCGCGCGGTCTTGCTTCCCTCCCTGGGAACGGTGGCCGTGTCGGCGATGAGCAGGTCCGCAGGATCGACGAGTTGCACGACCCCCGGTGAGTGCGTGTTGATCAGGACCTGCCGGAAGGGGTTGTCCTCGTCCACCGGCTCGGAGGGGTCCACCGCCAGATCCCGTACGAGGTTCACCATGGCGAGGAGGTTGGCCGGGTGAATGCCGTTCTCCGGCTCCTCCATGCAGAGCAGGCCCTGCGCGCTGGGGTCCTCCAACAGCACGCAGAGGGCCAGGAAGCGCAGGGTTCCCTCAGACAGGCTACGAGCTGGCAGTTCCATGCCGTCGATCTCGTGGAGCTTGATCGTGAGCAGCTCACGTGTGTCGTCGGCCTCGACGTGCAGCGTGCGTACGTGCAGGCCTGACAGGTCCGACAGGCGTCCTGCGACCCGCGAGTAGACCCGCGCGGGATCGTCCGGGGACTTCTCCCGCGCGATCCGGTCCAGGCTCCGTGGCAGGTGCAGGCCATCGGGCTGCATTGTGCTGGGGTCCTGATAGCGGTCCGAGGTGC
Organism: Streptomyces alkaliterrae; assembly: GCF_007097205.2. Taxonomy (GTDB): domain Bacteria; phylum Actinomycetota; class Actinomycetes; order Streptomycetales; family Streptomycetaceae; genus Streptomyces; species Streptomyces alkaliterrae. Next base: position 24,421 of record NZ_VJYK02000017.1, on the reverse strand, counting down.
GCAGGGCCGAGGGCTCAAGGGCCAGCCGTCGCCAGGATTGCATCTCCCGTCTGGCCGCCAGAATGGTGGGGTCGTCGTTCCGGTTGATCGTGGAGAGCATGGTCCCAGGTGCCCGGCTCGCAGGCGCGGGACGCGGCTGGCCCCTGCGGCCGTCGGCATGGATCTGGACGACGGCATCGCCTGTGTCGAGAGACGTGGAGATGTAGGGGGCAGTTGACGGGCGGCCGCGGACCACGGTGTTCCGAAAGCCCTTGGCGCTGTGCGGAAACCGCAGTTGCGAAGCGGCATCACGGGGCCTGATCTTGCTGAGATCCTCGTACAGCAGCGTCAGTCTGCCGCCGCGCTCCCCGCCTCGCGGTGGTTGGTAGCCGAGCCTGAGCTCGTAGCGCAGAAACGTGGACGTCGGCTCGGCGAGTCGGCCGAAGTCGTCCTCTACTTCCCCGGGGATGATCATCTCCGCGGCGAACGTCATCAGATGCTCGCCCTCCGCGTAGCCGTTCCAGAACAGGTCGCGCGCGTCACCGTGCAGCGAGCCATGGGTCCCGCGCACAGCCTGGGCAGCCTCGATCATGGAACGGTCGGCGAGCAGGCTCAGGAACTGGATCGCGTCGAAGACGTTCGATTTTCCCGTGCCGTTCTCCCCCGCGATACAGGTGAAGGGACCGAACTCGACCCTGAGATCCAACAGGTTCTTGAAGCCATCGACTTCGAGTCGCGTCAGCATGTATCCCCTCGATGGTCTACCCCGGCCTGACCCAGGTACCCGCGGTTGCCGACTGGGTCCTGTGCCGGTGCGCACAGAATGATAGGGGGTCGGGGATGTGCCTGGTGGTGCTTATCCGGCCGGTCACCGGCGACGGACGCGGCCAGCCAGCCGGGGAGCTGGCAGGATGTTTCTGACAGGACAGTGGATCGTGGACGTCGACGACGTACGGAGGAGAGGTCGCCGCTGTGTCTCCGACTGGCGGAGCCGAGACGGGGACGTCCTCGCTGGACCGTGCCGCACTCGTCTCAGACGTGCGGAAACAGGTTCTGGCGCTGCGGACGGACCTCCGCGAGCGCAGCGACAATGTCGACCGTTACCGCAGCCGCCTGCGGAACGCATACGAGCAGGCGAGGGGGGCTCGGCGCACGGCCGACACGTATGGTGCCTGGCGAGACGAGCGCATCACGCAGGCGGCGGTGGCGTGGGTGCTCGGCACAGTGTTCGTGCGCTTCTGCGAGGACAACGGACTCATCGGCTGGCCGTTCATCGCGGGGCCGGGGCGGAGGCTGGCACAGGCGGAGGAACGGCAGGACGCCTATCGTGCGGAGCACCCCGGGAACGGCGACCGGGAATGGCTGCTGGAGTCGTTCACACACCTGGCCCGGTCCCACCGAGCGATGGCCCGCGTCTTCGACAGACGGCACAGCCCACTGTGGCAGTTGTCGCCCTCTCCGCAGGCCGCGGCCGAGCTGGTCTCGTTCTGGCGCCGGCGCAACAGGGACGGCTCGATCCGATTCGACTTCACCGACCCGGTACTCGACACCCGGTTCCTCGGAGATCTCTATCAGGACATCAGTGACACGGCGTCCAGGTCCTACGCCCTGGTCCGGACACCTGAATACATCGAGGCTTTCATCCTGGACCTCACCGTGGATCCGGCTGTCGCGGAGTTCGGCCCTCGAGGCTTCCGCGGTATCGACCCGGCCTGTGGGTCGGGAACGTTTCTGCTCGGGCTCTTCGAGCGCCTTCTCGGTGCCTGGCGCGCGCGAGAGCCTGGAACCGCGGATCGCGAGCTGGTTTGCCGGGCCCTGGAATCAGTCCACGGCTGTGATCTGAATCCGTTCGCCGTGAGTATCACACGGTTCAGGCTGCTGATGGCCGCCACACGGGCGAGTGGTGAGCATGTGCTGGGGAAGGTTCCCCAGCACATGGTCAATGTGGCTGTCGGCGATGCTCTGTTGGGAGGGCGAGGCGCCCCGGGGCAGCCGCCAGCGAAGCTTCCAGGGGACTGGGAGGACGCGGGCGTTGGGACTGCTGAGGATGTTGACGAGTTCTCCGAGCGATGCGACCTGCTGGGGGCCGGTTCCTACCATGTCGTGCTGGGTGAGCCCCCCTTCACGGTCGTGCGTGACAAGTTCAAGAGGGCTGCGTACCGGGAGGCGTATGCCACGGCCGTCGGCGTGTTCCCGCTCTCGGTTCCCTTCGTGGAGCGCATGTTCCAGCTTGCGGTGAGGGGAACCGGCGGAGAATCCGGTGGCTACGTCGGGCAATGGATGCCCAGTTCGTTCACGAGGCGTGGTTTCGGCGAGAAGCTGATCGAGGAGTTCCTTCCGCGTGTCGGGTTGACTCACGTGATCGACACGTCTGGAGTCTTCGTACCGAGCCATCGGACCCCGACCCTGATCCTGATCGGGCGGAATGATCCGAGCCGACGTGACGCCCCGGTGAGGTCGGTGCTCGGCGTGCGCGGGGAGCCGGCGATGCCGCAGGATCCGGCCGAGGGAATTGTGTGGCAGGCGATCGTCGACCAGATCGACCGGCCCGGCACCACCTCGGAGTGGGTGAGCGTCCAGGACGAGCCGCGGCAGCGTTACTCGCGCTTCCCGTGGACGTTGACGGGAGGCGGTGGAGCGGACCTCATGGATGCGCTCTCGGAGGCCCCGCGACGGTTGTCAGACTTCCTCTCTGGTCCGCCCCGAGTCGTCGCCGACCCGGGGCAGCGAGATGTCTTCACCCTCGGGCGGTCGTGGTTCACCCGGCACCCGGACTCGGCCAGTGCGGGCCGCGGCATGGTCACGGGCGAGACGGTACGGGACTGGCGCGTGAGAGCGTCGACCGAGGTACTTGCTCCCTACGACGAGCACGGCTCTCCGCTCGCGCTGGACCTCGACACCGCGTGGGGACGCCATCTCTGGGCGATGCGCCAGGTTCTGCGGACAGCGCCGGGCGCAAGGGATGCATCCCGGTCCCGCCCTTGGTGGGCCTGGAGGGTCTGGTCGCTGGGCGACGATCGCGAGCCGGCGATCACGTTCGCGTATGCGGCGACGCACAACCACTTCGCGCTGGAGCCCGGTCGGAAGGCGTTCAGCCGGACCGCCCCTGTGCTCCGGCTGCCCTCAGCCACAGACGAGAACGACCTCTTCGCAATTCTGGGGGTGCTCAACTCATCTGCAGTCTGTTTCTGGCTGAAGCAGGCCAACGCCACCACAGGGGCCGACGGGCTCGATTCCCCCCTGCCTGGTCAGGAATGGGCCCGGCCCTACCTCTTCACGGCGGCTTCCTTCTCACGCCTTCCCTTGCCGGGCAGCACTCCACCGGACCACGCGCGGGAGCTGTATGACCTGGGGCTGGTTCTCGACGCCCACGAGCCGGGCGACGTGTGCGCGGGTGAACACCCGCCCAGCCGAAGCACACTGAACGCGGCGAGAGTCGTCCAGGAGAGGGCACGTCACCGGATGACCGCGCTTCAGGAGGAACTGGACTGGGACGTCTACGCCGCCTACGGGCTGCTGTCCGCTGATGAGCGGACTCGTCTGACCACCGTCCCCGGCACCGACTTGCCGCCGCTCCGGCCGGGCGAGCGTGCCTTCGAAATCGTGCTGGCACGCAAGGTCGCCGACGGTACTGCCTCGTCGTCCTGGTTCCAGAGGTTGTCCTGGCTCGAAAAGCAGGGAGTCACGCCGGTCACCGACGTCCCGAACCACTGGCCGGCCGCCTACCGGGACGTTGTGCAGGCCAGGGTCGATGCCATCGAGTCGGGCCATACGATCGACCTCGTGGAACGTCCGGAGTACAAGCGGCGCTGGCTGTCGGACCCATGGGCGAAGCGTGAGGAACGAGCGCTGCGTTCCTGGTTGCTCGATCGCTGTGAGGACGAACGCCTGTGGTTCGAGCTCCGGGGTGGTGCCAAGCATGCCCGCCCCCGGACGATCGATCAGCTCGCACGGGACCTCGGAGACGACGCCGACGTGACTGCCGTGGCCACGCTCTATGCGGCCGACCACCTCGGGAGGCGGGAAGCAACGCTTGGTGAAGTGCTGGCGTCGGTGCTGGCCGAAGAGCATGTGCCTTACGCGTCAGCGAAGCGATACAAGGAGTCGGGTCTGCGTAAGCGTGCCCAGTGGGAGCAGGTCTGGGAGCTTCAGCGTCGCGAGGACGAAACAGGCGAAGCACTGGGGATTCCCGTTCCGCCCAAGTTCGTGAGCACCGATTTCCAGCACGCGTCCTATTGGTCGATCCGAGGCAGCCTCGACATCCCCCGGGAACGCTTCATCTCCTATCCCGACGCTGTTGTTGCTGGCCAGGGCCTGCTGCTCGGCTGGTCCGGCTGGAACGAGGCAGACCGCGTCCGCGTCCTGCTGGAGTTGGCCCGCGCGCACCACCAGCAGCCTCATCCGAGCGCATACCGGATCACCCCCCTCCTGATCGGCATCCAGGAACTGATTCCCTGGATCCACCAGTGGGAGGCTCACCCCGGATCCGGGATGAGGCCCGGCCAAGCGGACGAATTCCAGTACGAATTCGAGCAACTGCGCAGCGCGTACCAGCTCACCACGCACGACTTGACCTCTTGGCGGGCGCGGAACAATGCCCCCTGAGCGGGGTGGCCGTCGCTAGAAAGGGGAGAGCCACGCCGTGCTTGCCCTCCGGCAGACTCGGCCCTGAGCGCGCAGTCAGGGCTGAACCGGCATCGCTCAGACGGTGATCCGAGGAGTGCCATCAGGGGAGTAGTCGACCGCAATGATGTTCGATGGGCCGACCCATTCCTCCAGGGTCTTCAAGGCTTCCTCGGAGAGCTCGGTGGTGAAGAGCATCACGAGGTTCTCTTGAGCGCGCGAGCAAGCGACGTAGAAAAGGTTCCGTGACCGTTCGAACCTCTTGCGATCCTCATCGTCGAGGGACTGGCTACGAGGGAAATCAGCGAGCATCTTCGGGAAGTTATACCGGGTCCAGCCGCCGAATACGGCCAGTACGGATGGGTATTCCTCGCCCTTGACGCCATGCTGCGTGGAGAATGGCGTTTTTTCGTTCACGTAATCACGGAGGGCTATGATCTGGTGGTACGGGACGTCTCTCAGCTTGCCGTATTCAACGATCTGCCGTGGCTCGGACAGCACCTCCCCGGCCCGCAGAGAGCTCAGCGCTTCTGTCCACTTCCGCTGACGGTCGTGAATGGCACGAGAAGGCGAGAAGTATTTCTGCTCCAGTACGATGTCCAGGACATCTCCGACCGTACCGATGTCGCGGGCCTCGTCGATTCGGTGGAAGAGATCTGCCCAGCCGGTCTTGTCGCTGCGATTTCTCATGCGGGGACGAGAGCGTTTCAGAGTTTCCAGCATCAGTCCGAATCGCTTCGTGTGGAAGAGTTCGCAAGCTGGCTCCAGGGTCTCCAGCAGGAACGCCATGACATCATCCTGCTTGCGGACGTAGTCGTCGTTGTACTTGAAAACCTCATTTACCTGACCGAAGCCTAGCTCGCTGGCGATCGAGGAATGGGTGAGCATGAGGGTCTTCAGCGGTTCGCCCCGGGGAATCTGATTTCGCAGCCGGGCATCCTCTGCGACGTGGCGAAGAGTTTCTTTCAGGGTCAGATCAGGGATCTGGCCCTTCCTGGAGCGCGCCCCCCGAGGTCCGGTCCAGGAATTCGTTTGGTAGATCACGACGGAGCCGGTCTTGCGACCGGGAACTGGAGCTTGAGGAAGCTCAGGTCGCATGTGGTTGAGGAGGCTCACCACTGCCGGGCTGGAACGCCAGTTTGCTCGTTTGTCGATCGCGGTGACCGGAAGATGGTCTATCTTTCCGCACGTTCGATCGTAGATTTGCTGCCAATGATCCCCGAAGAATCCGTAAGTCGACCCGGTGGGCAGAGATGCAGTATTGCCAATCATGGCTTCTGCCAAGCCCGCGGGTGTGTCCTGGTATTCGTCGACGAAGATGATGGGAAATCTGTCGGCGACAAGTGACCGGAATTTCTTTCGCTCGAAGAGCCTGGTCGCGAGTGCAGGGATATCGTCGTGATGGAGCCAGGCGACGCCGTCTCTGACTCGGCGAAATCCCAGATCATAGCTGACAGAACAGCCATCGACGGAGCCTTCTTCGGTCAGTAACTGCTTCCAGCCGGGAAGCGTGCCGATCTCTTGCGAAAGTGTTTTCTGGAAGCTGGAAATAATCTCGCAAAGGAAACCGTGGATCGTTCCGGCGAAGACATGGGGGCTGGCGTCAGTGCGGCTCACGATCTCGTCGCGGGCGACGTTGGTATAGGTGACGCATGCCACCTGCTGGCCTTCTCGGGGCAAGTATTCCGGACGGTTTTCCAGGATGTGTCGAAGCGTGTCGATGAGTGAGTGGGTCTTGCCCGCGCCGGCGCCGGCTTCCAATTTGAAGTTGCGGCGACTGTCCAGGGAAGCGAGGATCTCGCGCAGCGCATGCCGGCTTTCTTGGTTCGCAGTGGCGTCATCTTGGAAAGTCGTGACCTTCATCTCACTGCCACCTGGCCTTCGGGTGATTCACCAGGTTCGGCGTTGGGCTCCGGCATGTTCACCTCGGTCGGCATCGGTGTCTGGCGAAGCAGCCATTCGAGACCGCGCCTGATGTACCGTGGAGTCGTCCAATCCTCCTCCGCGACTGCGAAGCGGAGGGCGAAGTTACTCTTCTTCTGTCCTCTCGCCAGCTCTCGCGCCTGCTGCTCCTGATCCGCAACGCTCTTGCTTCGAAAATCTTTCAGCTTGAAGATCTCGGGGTTGGCCAGGATGAATGCGTCCTCGAATGTGCGCCCGCATGCACTGCCAGGGATTTCCGGTACCTGGTAGGCCAGCCCGCGTCTTTCGATCACCGGCAGCTCGTCAGCAGCCGACTTCTCCAGTTCGACGAGGGTGATGTCCTCGTTGTTGAACCACTTCTTGATCCCCTCGTTGGAGGTTGTGGTCCCCTCGGTCACACAGCAGCTTTTGAGCTTCTTGGCGGAGTCAGGCTTTACCGCGTCAAGGTCGGTGATGACGAGCGTCGGAATCCCCAAGAAGTCCAGGAATGGGTAGAAGAGGTGGGCGTAAGCCCCGCCGACCTCCATGACGGTGACGTACTGGCTCGCCAGGCTCCCTCCCCCTTCCTCGCCGGCTTGGCCGTACTTCGCGATTGCGGCGGGAATGAAGAGGCGTTCACTCGTTCCCTCGATCAGGATGGCCTTGTCGGCGAAGAAGAGGTCGGCCCTCGTCAAGGTCAGGTACTTGTGCAGGAACTCCTTGCTCACTCCCGGGGCATCGGCAAGATTCAGAACCTGTGAGCTCGTGGCGCCATCCGGCTCGTTGCGCTCGTCCAGTCGGAAGTAGCGAACTGCGTAGAATCCCACCCTGTTGGCGATATGGGCGGAATGAGTGGTTACGAGGAATTGCGCGTTCCAGGAGTTCGACTTCTGGTCCGTGGCGGGGAAGTTCTTCTTGAATACCCCGAGCTGGTGAATGAAGATCTCCTGCATCTGGGGGTGCAGGTGTGCTTCGGGTTCCTCAATGAAGATCAGGTGGATGCAGGACTGGTCGCGTTGGGCTGCATAATCCCGATAGTAGCTGAAGAGCGTGAGCAGGATGAGAAGGAGATTTCGAGACCCCAGGCCGCTGTACGACTCGGGTAGTTCGATCCCGGCTGATCCTGGGTACCTGATGCTCGTGAAGTTCGCTAGAAGACGTTTCGCATCGAGGGTGGTCCGGGTGGAGAAATTTCGGTTCCCCAGGCCGGGATATCCGAAGTCGGAGACAGTGGGCGCCATCTTGTCGTACATGTCCTGGATTTTTCCGTCCAGGTTGGAAAAGATCTCTCCCAAGGCGGCTTCCGCATCATCGGCAAAATCCCTGAGGGGAGAGTTTTCGTCTGCCTTCGATGCCCCGATGAAAAGCGATTCGAAGACCTTGCCGATTGGCTCTTTGGGGCGCTCCGTCTCGTCGTCGAGGCCGCGTTGCGCTTTGACGAAATCGACCTTGATTGCTCTGGCGACCTCGCTCATCGAAACATTGCGGAAGTTCGTCGGATCGGCCGGGTCTACGGCTATAGCGGACCGCTCGAAGAGGTGAGGGATTCGAGGGCCTATTAGGGAGAGGAGAAGCGAATCGCCCCAACCCTCCACCAAGTCCTCCGGTCCGTCACGGAAAAACTCTTTCATCACACCAGGCTTCAGAACGTAACGGACATTCACAACCACTTCGGTGCAGTCCGGGTCAAGGTCGACGATGAGCGAGCCGAGTGAGCCGTACTCGGTGGTCTCCTTGTCGTAGCTGATGAAGACGGTCAGCGAGATCTCCGGGAGCAGCTTCCGTGCTGCTTCCTCGTCACCGGCGGTGAACGCCTTGTACGCCTGGGAGAACTCCGAGTAGGCCTCAGTGGAGAAGTCCTCCACACGGAGCCTGATGTCACCAGGGCGGAGAAACCTGCTCAGTACCTCTGCCAGTGACGTCTTGCCGGTGTTGTTACGGCCCACACAGACGGTGACGTCCTTGTCGAAGGCGACGCTGACGTCCCGCAGAAGACGGAAGTTTTTGACGTCCGCCCTCGTGACCCTGGGCGGGCGCACCCTCGGCTCGGTCTGTGACTGCTCGGAAGGTTCTGGTCGGCTTGCGCTCACGATCGCTCCTGTCAGGGGGCGCACTTGGGCCAAGACAGTAGCCTCGTAGCGGTCGTCGCGTGGCCGCATGGTCGATTTACGGTTCTGGCTGGCTGGAGAAGGGCCGCTCGGTAGTCTCGGGGAGCTGAACCGGCCGGCGTCGATGTGCGGAAGCCGGGCCGTTGTGAAGCGTCGGCGCATGCTGCGAGTGGCAGATTCTTGGCGTGTTGGCTGATCAGGCCGCGCGGCGGGCCGGTGAGCTGCGATACTGCAGGCATGGTGAACCGACTGGCAGACTCCCAGTCGCCGTATCTCCTCCAGCACGCCTCCAATCCTGTGGACTGGTGGCCATGGGGAGAGGAGGCGATGCAAGAGGCCAAGCGGCGCGACGTTCCCATCCTTCTCTCGGTGGGCTATTCGTCGTGCCACTTAGCCTGATGATCACTGGTGCCATGTGATGGCGCACGAGTCGTTCGAGGACGAGGCGACGGCGGCGGTGATGAACGCGGGCTTCGTCAGCGTCAAGGTGGACCGCGAGGAGCGGCCGGACGTGGACGCCGTGTACATGGAGGCGGTGCAGGCGGCGACCGGGCAGGGCGGGTGGCCGATGACGGTGTTCCTGACGCCGGATGGGGAGCCGTTCTACTTCGGGACCTACTTCCCGCCGGAGCCGAGGCACGGGATGCCGTCGTTCCGGCAGGTGTTGGAGGGGGTCGCGGCGGCGTGGCGGGAGCGGCGCGGTGAGGTGGACGAGGCGGCCGGGCGGATCGTGGCGGAGCTCGCCGGGCGGCGGATCGATCTGGGGGCGAAGGCCCCCGGGGTGCCGGGGGCGGATGATCTCGGGGTGGCGCTGCTGGGGTTGACGCGGGAGTTCGACGCGGTGAACGGCGGGTTCGGCGGGGCGCCGAAGTTCCCGCCGGCGCTGGTGCTGGAGTTCCTGTTGCGGCACCACGCCCGGACCGGCTCCGAGGGTGCGCTGCAGATGGTCCGCGCGACGTGTGAGGCGATGGCCAGGGGCGGGATGTACGACCAGTTGGGCGGGGGTTTCGCGCGGTACTCGGTGGACGCGGAGTGGCGGGTTCCGCACTTCGAGAAGATGTTGTTCGACAACGCCCTGCTGTGCCGGGTGTACGCGCACCTGTGGCGGGCGACGGGTTCGGAGTTCGCGCGGCGGGTAGCGTTGGAGACGGCGGACTTCCTGGTGCGTGAACTGGGCACGAAACAGGGCGGGTTCGCCTCCGCGCTGGACGCCGACAGCGCGGTGCCGGGGGTGGAGGAAGGTCCGCACCGGGAGGGTGCCTTCTACGTGTGGACGCCCGACGAGCTGCGCGAGGTGCTCGGCGAGGAGGACGCGGCTCTGGCGGCCGACTACTTCGGGGTGACGGCTGAGGGAACGTTCGAGGAGGGCGCGTCCGTGCTCCAGCTCCCGGACCGCGACCCGGCGGACGCCGAGGCGGAGGGCGAGGCCGGGAGCGGGTTGGTGGACGCGGGGCGGGTCGACTCGATCCGGGAGCGGTTGTCCGCGGCGCGGGAGCTGCGGCCGCGGCCGGGGCGCGACGAGAAGGTGGTGGCGGCGTGGAACGGGCTGGCGGTGGCGGCGCTGGCGGAGGCCGGCGCGTACTTCGAGCGTCCGGACCTGGTGGACGCCGCGACGGCGGCCGCCGATCTGCTGGTGGGGGTGCACCTGGACGACCGGGGGCGGATCGCGCGCACCTCGCGGGACGGGGTGGCCGGTCAGAGCGCGGGAGTGCTGGAGGACTACGCGAGCACGGCCGAGGGATTCCTGACGCTGTTCGCGGTGACCGGTGACGCCGCATGGCTCGATCTTGCCGGGGTGCTGCTGGACGCGGTGCTGAAGCACTTCGTGGCCCCGGACGGCGCGCTGTACGACACGGCCGACGACGCGGAGCGGCTGATCCGCCGCCCGCAGGACCCGACGGACAACGCGACGCCGTCCGGGTGGACGTCCGCCGCCGGCGCTCTGCTGACCTACGCCGCGTACACCGGGAGCAGCCGGCACCGTACGGCGGCCGAGCGGGCGCTGGGGGTGGTCGGGGCGCTGGGCCGCCGGGTGCCGCGTTTCATCGGCTGGGGCCTTGCGGTCGCGGAGGCGGCGCTGGACGGGCCGCGCGAGGTGGCCGTCGTCGGCCCGGAAGGGGACGCCGACCGGGCCGCGCTGCACCGCGCGGCGCTGCTGTCGGACGCGCCCGGCGCGGCGGTAGCGGTGGGCGAGCCGACGGCGGGCGAGGTGGCGGGCGAGCCGGCGGCGGGCGAGGCGGCGGCGGGCGAGGCGGGGCGCGGGGGCGGCGTCGCCCTGTTGGCGGACCGTCCGCTGGTGGACGGGCGGTCGGCCGCGTACGTGTGCCGGCACTTCGCGTGTGCCGCGCCGACGACCGATCCGGCGGCGCTGGCGGCCTCGTTGCGGTCGGGGGAGGGGCGCGGGTAGCCGCGCCGGAGCCCGGCGGGACGGCGTCCACGTGGTGAAAAACACCAGGCGCGTCGTCCCCGCCGGCCGTATCGTGACCAGCATGCAGGTGATCCAGTCAACGAAGCTCGCCAATGTCTGCTACGAGATCCGGGGCCCGGTGCTCGAGGAGGCGATGCGGCTGGAGGCTGCCGGTCACCGCATCCTCAAGCTGAACACGGGGAACCCGGCGGCGTTCGGCTTCGACTGCCCGCCGGAGATCCTGGAGGACATGCTCCGCAACGTCGGCGATGCGCACGGCTACGGCGACGCGAAGGGGCTGCTGGCGGCCCGCCGCGCGGTGATGCAGCACTACCAGACGCAGGGCATCCAGCTGTCGGTCGAGGACGTCTACCTCGGCAACGGGGTGTCCGAGCTGATCCAGATGGCGATGCAGGCGCTGCTCGACGACGGCGACGAGGTGCTGGTCCCGGCGCCGGACTACCCGCTGTGGACGGCGTCGGTGTCGCTGTCCGGCGGCACGGCGGTGCACTACCGCTGCGACGAGCAGTCGGACTGGATGCCGGACCTCGCGGACATCGAGCGCAAGATCACCGACCGCACCAAGGCGCTCGTGATCATCAACCCGAACAACCCGACGGGCGCGGTGTACTCGGAGGAGATGCTGCGGTCGCTGACCGAGATCGCCCGCCGGCACAACCTGGTGGTCTGCTCGGACGAGATCTACGACAAGATCCTCTACGACGACGCCGTGCACGTGCCGACCGCGGCGGTCGCCCCCGACCTGCTGACGCTGACGTTCAACGGGCTGTCGAAGGCGTACCGGGTGGCGGGATACCGCAGCGGTTGGCTCGCGGTGTGCGGTCCGAAGGCACACGCCGAAAGCTACATCGAGGGTCTGACGATCCTGGCGAACATGCGGCTGTGCGCCAACATGCCGGCGCAGCACGCGGTTGCCACGGCGCTCGGCGGCCGCCAGTCGATCAGGGACCTGGTGCTCCCCGGCGGTCGGCTGCGGGAGCAGCGCGACACGGCGCACGAGCTGCTGACCCAGATCCCCGGGGTGAGCTGTGTGAAGCCGAAGGGCGCGCTGTACGCCTTCCCCCGGCTGGACCCGAAGGTCTTCAAGATCAAGGACGACCGGCAGATGGTGCTGGACCTGCTGCGGGCCGAGAAGATCATGATCGTGCACGGCTCGGGCTTCAACTGGCCGGAGCCGGACCACTTCCGCATCGTGACGCTGCCGGCGGTGGACGAGCTGTCGGACGCGATCGAGCGGATCGGACGCTTCCTGGACGGCTACAGCCAGCACTGAGCACATCTGAGCGCACGTACACGCGGCCCCGCCCGGCTTCGGGCGGGGCCGTCGGCGTTCCGGCGAGAAGCGTCACGTCGCTCGACTACAACTTTAGACTCAGTCCAAGTTAGGATGGTGTTCCGCACGCGCCAGGAGGCCATCCATGTACGAACAGATCCGCACCCCGTCGGTGCACTCCATGGCCGAGCCGGACGCTTCCGAGAACCGCTTCCCGCACCGCTCGCGCGAGGAGGAGCTGGACATCCGGCTGGCCGGGTACCTCACCGCGCTGCTCACCGTCACGGACGAGCTGCGCGCGCTCAGCCCGGGGCCGGAGTTCAACTCCGCCGCGAACCGGCTGGCGGTGCAGGTCGCGCGGCTGCGCGGCGGACGGGCGCCGCTGCGGGCCGAGCCGTCCGTGCGGGACTGCTCGCCCGAGCACGTCGAGGCGCTGCACCGCCGGGCGCACACCATCGCGGGTAACGCGCTGGTCGTCGCCACCGCTCGGGGGGACGTGCCCGGCGAGGCGCTGGCCGCCTCCCGGCTGGCGTACCACGCCGCCGCCCTCGGGCTCTGACCCGGCAGCGCCCGTCAACGCCGTCGGGCGCCGACAGGCCGGTGGTCGGCCCGCCGGCGCCCGACGGCGTTCGGCTCTCGCGGAGCCGCGAAGGACTCAGCCCAGCCGCTTGACCAGGGCGTGGTACTCGTCCCACAGCTCCTTCGGCGTGTGCGCGCCGAAGGTCTCCAGGTGCTCCGGGATCAGCGCCGCTTCCTGGCGCCACACGTCACGGTCGACGCGCAGCAGGAAGTCCAGCTGCTCCTCGGTCAGCTCCAGGCCCTCGGTGTCGAGCGCGTCCTTGGTCGGCAGCACGCCGATCGGCGTCTCGACGCCCTCGGCCTCGCCGTTCAGCCGGCCGACGATCCACTTCAGGACCCGGCTGTTCTCGCCGAAGCCCGGCCACACGAAGCGGCCCTGGTCGTCCTTGCGGAACCAGTTGACGTAGTAGATCTTCGGCAGCTTCTCCGGGTCGGCCTGCTGGCCGACGCGGACCCAGTGGGCCATGTAGTCGCCCATGTTGTAGCCGCAGAACGGCAGCATCGCGAACGGGTCGCGGCGCAGCTCGCCGACCTTGCCCTCGGCGGCGGCGGTCTTCTCGGAGGCGACGTTGGCGCCGAGGAAGACGCCGTGCTGCCAGTCGAAGGACTCGGTCACCAGCGGGACGGCGCTGGCGCGACGGCCGCCGAAGAGGATCGCCGAGATCGGCACGCCCTTCGGGTCCTCCCACTCGGGGGCGATCGTCGGGCACTGCGCGGCCGGGACGGCGAAGCGGGCGTTGGGGTGGGCGGCCGGGGTCTCGGACTCCGGCGTCCAGTCGTTGCCGCGCCAGTCGGTGAGGTGGGCCGGCTTCTCCTCGGTCATGCCCTCCCACCACACGTCGCCGTCGTCGGTGAGGGCCACGTTGGTGAAGACGGTGTTGCCCCACAGCGTCTTCATGGCGTTGGCGTTGGTGTGCTCGCCGGTGCCGGGCGCGACGCCGAAGAAGCCCGCCTCCGGGTTGATCGCGTAGAGCCGGCCGTCCTCGCCGAAGCGCATCCAGGCGATGTCGTCGCCGATGGTCTCCACGGTCCAGCCGGGGATCGTCGGCTCCAGCATGGCCAGGTTGGTCTTGCCGCAGGCCGACGGGAACGCGGCGGCGACGTACCGGGCCTCGCCGCGCGGCGGGGTCAGCTTGAGGATGAGCATGTGCTCGGCCAGCCAGCCCTCGTCGCGGGCCATGACGGAGGCGATGCGCAGCGCGTAGCACTTCTTGCCGAGCAGCGCGTTGCCGCCGTAGCCGGAGCCGTAGGACCAGATCTCGCGGGACTCCGGGAAGTGCGAGATGTACTTGGTCTCGTTGCACGGCCAGGGCACGTCCTGCTCGCCCTCGGCGAGCGGCGCGCCGACGCTGTGCACGGCCTTCACGAAGAACCCGTCGGTGCCCAGCTCGTCGAGGACTGCCTGGCCCATCCGGGTCATCGTGCGCATCGACACGGCGACGTACGCCGAGTCGGTGATCTCCACGCCGAGCGCGGACAGCGGCGAGCCGAGCGGGCCCATGCAGAACGGGACCACGTACATCGTCCGGCCACGCATGGAGCCGCGGAACACGCCGCCCCGCTCGCCGTCGCCGACGAAGATCTCCCGCATCTCGGCGGGGGCCTTCCAGTGGTTCGTGGGGCCCGCGTCCTCCTCCTTCTCGGAGCAGATGAAGGTGCGGGTCTCCACCCGGGCGACGTCCGTCGGGTCGGAGGCGGCGTAGTACGAGTTGGGGCGCTTGACCGGGTCGAGCCTGGTGAAGGTGCCCGCCTCGACGAGCTCCTCGCACAGGCGCTCGTACTCGGCTTCCGAGCCGTCGCACCAGACGACCCGGTCGGGCTGGGTGAGGGCAGCGATCTCGTCCACCCAGGCGACCAGTTCCTGGTGCCGGGTGGGGGCCGTGGTGGTGGTGGGAGCCGCAGTGCTGCGCGCCACAATCGCTCCAGTGTGTTGAGGGTTTTTGTGTTGTCGGGCGCCCGCGCCCGCGTTCGGCGGGTGACGCCCCGTGCTCGGCCCCTTGGGGGCTGCGACCCGGACGCTGCGGCGATGCTCATCCGGTGTCGACCACGCTCATCTGATCATGTCTCGCTCGCTCGTATGTGTCCAGGGTGCCGACAGGTGAGCATCACCACTCCGGGGAGTTGCCTTCGTTACACCTGCGTTTAGGGGGGCTAACACCCCTCCTTCACCTACGGATCCGTAGGTAGCCTTCTGCCATGACTGCTGCCGCGCCCCGGTCCGCGACCGCGTTGCCCGAGACGTCGGGCGCTCCCGACAGCCCCCACGGCGTCCGTTCCATGCTGCCCTTCGAGTTGAAACCCCGCCTGCGGGGCTGGCTGCACGCCGGCATGTTCCCCGCCGTCCTGGTGTCCGGCGTGTTCCTGACCGCGTTCGCCGAGTCGACGCGCGGTCGTCTCGCCTGCGCCGTCTACACCCTGACCGCCTGCCTGCTGTTCGGCGTCAGCGCCCTCTACCACAGGGGGAACTGGGGCCCGCGCGCCGGCGCGGTGCTGCGCCGCCTCGACCACGCCAACATCTTCCTGATCATCGCGGGCACCTACACGCCGCTGACCATCCTGCTGCTGGACGGTGCGAAGGGGCAGGCGCTGCTGTGGGGCGTCTGGGTGGCGGCGGCGGCCGGGATCGCCTTCCGGGTGCTGTGGGTCGGCGCGCCGCGCTGGCTCTACACGCCGTGCTACATCGCGATGGGCTGGGCCGCCGTCTTCTTCCTGCCGGACTTCCTGCGGGCCGGCGGCATCGCGGTCCTCGTCCTGGTCATCGTCGGCGGGCTGCTCTACAGCGCCGGCGGCGTCATCTACGGCATCAAGCGGCCGAATCCGTGGCCGCGCTGGTTCGGCTTCCACGAGGTGTTCCACTCACTGACGCTGGCGGCGTTCGTGGTGCACTACGTGGGGATCTCGCTGGTCGCCTACCGCCACGCCTGACGCCGCACCGCGCGGCCGGCGACGGCGGACGTGCGGCGGCCGTCCCTGATGGCCGCCTCGCCGTTCACCCACACGTGTGGAATGCCCACGGGCAGCGCCCTCGGTGTGTCGTAGGTGGCGCCGGCCGCCACCGTCGCCGGATCGAAGAGCACCAGGTCCGCGCGGAACCCCTCGCGGACCAGGCCCCGGTCCGGCAGCCTCAGCCGGGCCGCCGGGCGCGAGGTCAGACGCGCCACGCACTCCTCCAACGACAGCACGCCCAGCTCCCGCACGTAGTGGCCCAGATAGCGGGGGAACGTGCCGTAGGCGCGCGGGTGCGGGCGGGCGCCGCGCAGGATGCCGTCGCTTCCGCCGGTGTGCGCCCGGTGGCGCATCACCGCGCGCACGTTCTCCTCGTGGCCCACGTGCTGGAGGATCGTCGTGCCCAGCCGGTCGGCGAGCAGCAGCTCGCGGGCCTCGTCGAAGCATCGCAGCCGCCGACCCACCCAGTGCCCGAGCGCCGGGTCGGCGACGCCGGAGATCTCGACCGTGTGCCAGTCGACGGGCACGCCGTGGCAGCCGTCGGAACCGGTCTCCTCCATCGCCCGGCGGATCTCCTCGGCGGTCGCCGGATCGGCCAGTCGGGTCGACGTGGCGCGCGGCCCGCCCTCGGCCGCCCAACTCGGCAGCAGGGCGGCCAGCGTGGTGCAGCCGGGCAGATAGGGGTAGCTGTCCAGGGTGAGGTCGACGCCGTCGGCCAGCGCCGCGTCGAGCAGGGACAGGAGTTCACCGGCCCGGCCCTCGTTGACGCCGAAGTTCAGAGTGGCGTGGGTGAGGTGCAGGGCGCAGCCGGAGGCGCGGGCCAGCGCCACCATCTCGGCGTACGCCTCCAGCGCGCCGGCGCCGTAGGAGCGGTGGTGCGGGGCGAAGTAGCCGCCGTGCGCGGCGGTGACCCGGCAGAGCTCGGTCAGCTCCCGGGTGTCGGCGTACATACCGGGGGCGTAGGTCAGCCCTGCCGACAGGCCCACCGCGCCCTGTGTCAGGCCCTCGGCGACCAGCGTCCGCATCCGGTCCAGCTCGCCGTCGGTCGCGGGCCGGTCCGCCCAGCCGACGGCGAGCATCCGGACCGTGCCGTGCGGGACGAGGTAGGCGGCGTTGACGGCGACGCCCCGGTCGAGCCGGTCCAGGTAGCCGGCCACGTCGCGCCAGTCGAAGTCGATGTCGTCGCCGTCGCCGTTCCAGCCGGTGACCGCCTGCCGCACCTCGGCGAGGGTGCGGTCGTCCACCGGCGCGTAGGACAGCCCGTCCTGGCCGACGACCTCCAGGGTGACGCCCTGCGCGAGCTTCGCCGAGTGGTCGCGGTCGCGGAGGAGCTCGAGGTCGCTGTGCGCGTGCATGTCGACGAAGCCCGGGCAGAGCACCAGGCCTTCGGCGTCCACCACACGACGACCGGTGAGACCCCGGCCGATCGCGGCGATCCGGCCGTCCCGCAGCCCGACCTCCGGGCCGACCGGCCCGGCCGGTGCCCCGCTGCCGTCGACGATCCGGGCGCCCCGGATCACGGTGTCCAGCCGCGCGTCCATGGTCTCCTCAGAAGAAGGTGCGCACGTAGTCGGTGACCGTGCCGTCGGCGGTGACCAGCGGAATCAGCTGCCAGCGGTCGAAGATCGTGCACGGGTGGGACATGCCGAGCCCGACCCAGTCGCCCACGGCGAGGTCCGCGTCGGCGTCCACCGCCAGCCACGCGTGCTGGTCGGAGAGCTTGGTGACGATCAGCCCGCTCGCCGGTCGCACCACCCCGTCCGCCGACCGCACCAGCTTCGCCTCGGGCAGCCGCAGGTCGTGGGCGGCGTCCCGCTTCCCGGCGTTGAGGAAGGCCTGACCCGGGCTCGGCCGGGAGACGACCTGCGCCCACAGCACGAACGCCGACCGCAGCCCGCCCTCGTCGGGCACCCGGTTGAACGGCGTCAACTCCCGGTAGTGGCCGTCGTCGTGCGAGACGTACGCGCCAGACCGCAGCAGCCGCAGCACCGGCGCCGACAGCCCGGACAGCTCCGCCGGGTCCTGGAAGACCTCCGCCACCGCGTCGAACCAGGCGCTGCCGCCCGCGCTGACCACGATCTCGTCCAGGCCCGCGAAGTGGCCCGCCGCGTCCAGCGTGCGGGCCAGCGCGGTCAGCCGGCGCAGCCAGGCGGCCACCCGCTCCTCGGTGGCGCCGGGCACCTCGCCCTCGTACCCGGCGACGCCGACCAGCCGCAGCGTCGAGGCGGCGGAGACGGCCTCGGCGACGGCCGCGGCGTCCTTCTCCTCCCGCACACCGGTACGGGCGCCGTCGCCCGCGCCCAGCTCGACCACCACGTCCAGCGGCCGCCCGGCACCGGCCGCCCGCAACGCCTCGTCCATCAGCGCCACCCCGCGCACCGAGTCGACGTAGGCGACCAGCGTGAAGTCCGGGTCGGCGGCCAGCTCGCCGGCGATCCAGCGCAGCGCGGCGGCGTCCACCAACTCGTTGGCGAGGAACACCCGTTGCACGCCGAACGCCCGGCACACCCGCACCTGGGCGAGGTTGGCGACGGTGATGCCCCACGCGCCGCGCCTCAGCTGCTCGTCGAAGAGCTGCGGCGCCATGGACGTCTTACCGTGCGGCGCGAACGCCAGACCGTGGCGGGCCGCGTACGTCTGCAGCGCGGAGAGGTTGTACTCCAGCGCCTCCGCCGAGAGGGCGAGCACCGGTGTGGTGAAGCCGCCGCTGAACAGGGAGCGGCGCTCGTCCGCCAGCTCGCCGACCGTCCGGCCGTCCGCGTCCGGGGGCAGCCCCTTGAAGCGGTGGTCGACGACCTCCGCGCGCAGACGGCTCGTGTTGCGGCTGATCCGGCTCTCCAGATCGTTTCGGCTTTCCAGGTTGGGCATGGCCGAACCGTACTCCGGGCAGGTGACGGCGCGCACCGGCCGGTTGCGTGCACTGCAACAGACGTTGTGCGGAGCGCAGCGGGCTGCTCTAGCATGCGCGCCGTGACCAGCCGCAGCCCGTATCCCGTGGATCTTGTGTGCCTGGGGGAGTCGATGGTCGCCCTCCGGCCGGACCGGCCGACATCCCTGGCCGGGGCAGAGCTGTTCGCCCGCGGTGTGGGCGGCGCCGAGTCCAACGTCGCCTGCGCGCTCGCCGCCGCCGGCCACACCGTCCGCTGGATCAGCCGACTCGGCGCCGACGGCTTCGGCGACCATCTGCTGGCCACCGTCGCCGCCGCCGGCGTCGACACCACCTGGGTCGACCGCGACCCCGACCGCCCTACCGGGGTGTACTTCCGCACCGACGGGGAACGCGGCGCCACACTGGAGGTCGCCTACTACCGCGCCGGCTCCGCCGCCTCCGCCCTCTGCCCGGCCAACGTCGACCCGGCCGCCGCCGACTCCGGCCGGGTGCTGCACCTCACCGGCATCACCCCCGCCCTCTCCGACGGCTGCCTGGACCTGGTGCGGGAACTCACCGCGCCACGCCCCGCACGCCCGCTGGTCTCCTTCGACGTCAACTACCGCGCCGACCTGTGGCGAGGCCGCGACCCCGCGCTGCTGCGCGACCTGGCCGCCCGCGCCGACCTCGTCTTCGTCGGCGCCGACGAGGCTGCGCACGCCTGGGGAACCCGCGCCTGCCCGCACGCCGTGCGCCGCGCACTGCCCGAACCGGCAACCCTGGTCGTCAAGGAGGGCGGCCGGGGCGCCACCGTGCTCACCGCCGGGACCCGGCCGGAGGTCGTGCACGTGCCCGCGCCCCGGGTGGACGTCGTCGCCCCCGTCGGCGCCGGGGACGCCTTCGCCGCCGGCTACCTGTCCGCCACCCTGCGCGGACTGCCGCTCCCCCTCCGGCTGCGACACGGCCATCTGGCCGCCGCCGCCGCCCTCACCGTGCCCGGCGACCACGCCGGACCACCGCCGCGCGCCCTCGTCGAGAGGCTGGCCGCACTCGACGACCCCACATGGGCCACACTGCGACTGGCCCGCGACTGGGCCACGGCGGAGAACACACCGGAAGGCAGCCCGTCATGAGCCAGACCGTCGACCGCGCGCTCAGCATCCTCCCGCTGCTCGCCGAAGGACCCGCGAACCTCGAACAGGTCGCCGGCCACCTCGGCGTGCACAAGTCCACCGCGCTGCGACTGCTGCGCACCCTGCACGAGCACGGCCTGGTGCACCGCAGACCCGACCAGCGCTACCGCCTCGGCTCCCGCCTCTTCGCGCTCGCCCAGCAGGCGGTGGAGAACCTGGACGTGCGGGAGGTCGCCCAGGCGCATCTGCTGGAGCTCAACCGCCGCACGGGGCACACCGTGCACCTGGCGGTCCGCGAGGAGAACGACGTCGCCTACGACGTCACCTACATCGACAAGGTCGACAGCCGCTACCCGGTGCGCATGTACTCCCGCATCGGCAAACCCGTCGCCGTCACGGTCGCCGCCGTCGCCAAGCTGCTGCTCGCCGACCTGCCGGAGGCCGAACGGCGAGCCGTCGCCGGGCGCCTGGAGTACCGCCGCTACACCGCGCGCTCCACACCGAACGCGACCGCCTTCCTCGCCGAGCTGGCCAAGGTGCGCGAGCAGGGCTGGGCCACGGACTTCGGCGGCCACGAGGAGTCCATCAACTGCGTGGCCGCACCGATCACCGGCGTGGACGGACGCACCATCGCCGCGCTGTCCCTCTCCGCGCCCAACGTGGTGGTGTCCGCGGAGCAGTTGCTCACACTGCTGCCGCAGGTGCGCCGCGCCGCCGCTGACATCAGCGCGGAGTACGCCGGGCGCCCGCTCGGCGGCGAGCAGCAGCCCACCTGACCGAGGCCCCCTTGCCGGGGGAAGACCTTCCTGATCAGCCGACCGACACGCCTGGAGCGACCATGACCGACACCGCCGCAGCGAAGACCGCCGTCACGCCCGCCACGCACACCACCCCGCCCGCGCGCTTTTCCCACGGCGTGCGGAAGGGAAACATCCTCCAGGTCGCCGGACAGGTCGGCTTCGGCCCGGCCGTCGCGGGCCGGCCGCCCACCCCGGTCGGCCCGGGGCTGCGCGAGCAGACCCTCCAGACGCTGGAGAACGTCGCCTCGGTACTCGAGGAAGGCGGCGCGAGCTGGGAGGACGCGGTGATGGTGCGGGTCTACCTCACCGACACCGACCACTTCGCCGAGTTCAACGCCGTGTACGACGAGTACTTCACCGATCGAGTGACGGTGCCGGCCGCCCGCACCACCGTGTACGTCGGGCTGCCCGCCGGGCTGTTGGTCGAGATCGACGCGCTCGCCGTACTGGACTGAGGGGCCGGCCGGGCCCGGTCGGACGTCACCGGATCGGGGCAATCGACGCCCCCGGCCGTGACGGCCGCCGCGCGCCCGGCGTTCTCCCGTACTGACGCAACCGCCAGGCAGCGCCGTCCGCACGGGAGGACACCCCATGGCGAGAACAGCACGAGCAGCGCGATCAGCCCACGCGCGCCGCCCCCTGCGCCGCTCGCTCGCCGCGCTGCTGGCCGCCACCGCCGCCCTCCCGCTGGCCGCCACCGCCGCCCCGGCCGCCGCGGTGACGCCCAGCGGGAGGGCGGCCGCGACCGACCTGGCCGGGGCCGTCGCGCTCAGCAACTGCTCCGGCGCGCTGGTCAGCACGCCCGACGCGAGGCCGGAGGACCCCGCCCTCGTCCTCACCAACGGCCACTGCCTGGAGGGCGGCGGCATCCCGGAGCCCGGCGAGGTCGTCCTCGACCGCCCCTCCAGCCGTTCCGTCACCCTGCTGGCCGCCGACGGCCGGGAGGCCGCCACCCTGCGGGCCGCGCGGATCGTCTACGCCACCATGACCGACACCGACCTCGCGGTGTACCGACTCACCACCGGCTACCGGGAGATCGAGGACCGCCACGGCGTCCGCCCGCTGGAGATCGCCACCGCACGCGGCACCCCCGGCGCGCGTATCGACGTCGTCTCCGGCTACTGGAAGCGGGTCTACAGCTGCCGGCTCGACGGCTTTGTCCACGAACTCCACGAGGACGGCTGGGTGATGCGCGACTCCCTGCGCTACACCGCCGGCTGCGACACCACACCGGGCACCTCCGGCGCACCGGTCGTCGACCGTGCGACCGGCCGGGTGATCGGCGTCAACAGCACCGCGAACCGAGGGGACGGCACCCCCTGCGCCCTGCACAGCCCGTGCGAGGTGGCCAAGAACGGCGACACGACCACCCGGCGCGGGGTCGCCTATGGCCAGCAGGTCCACGCGCTGACCACCTGCGTCACCGCCGACAGCCGGGTCGACCTCACCCTGCCGGGCTGCGCCCTGCCGAAGCCCTGAGTGCCTGTCCGGCCAGGCGTCGCAACGCCGCTCCGGCCCGCCGGACAGGCACTCAGGGGCGTCGAACAGGTCCGCGACCTGCCCTGGTGACCGCCGGGCGCGGGCGGTTGCTCAGTCCGCCCGCCCGCGCCCGGGTCGCCACGTGCGCGTCCTACGGGAGCGTGCGCACGTGGGGGCCGACGACCGAGGACCAGGCGTTCCCCGCGGACGCGTCCCAGTTCGTCGACCACGTCATCGCGCCGCGCAGGCCGGGGTAGGTGCGCGGCGGGGTGAAGCCGCCGCAGCGGGTGCCGCGCGTCAGGCAGTCCAGCGCCGCCGTCACCACGCTCGGTGCGACGTAGCCCGAGCCCGCGCCGCGGGTGGAGGCCGGCAGGCCGAGCCCGACCTGGGAGGGGTCGAGGCCGCCTTCGAGCTGGATGCAGGCCAGCGCGGTAAGGAAGTCCACCGAGCCCTGGTGGTACACCTTGCCGTCGCATCCGAGCATCGAACCGCTGTTGTAGTACTGGGTGTTGACGACGGTCAGGATGTCCTTCACGGCGAGCGCCAGCTTGAAGTACTCGCTGCCCGTCGACTGCATGTCCAGCGTCTGCGGCGCCATGGTGAGGACCATGCCGGGGCCGGCGAGGCCGGAGAGCTGACGCAACGCCCGGGACAGGTAGGTGGCGTTGATGCCGTGCTCCAGGTCGATGTCCACGCCGTCGAAGCCGTACTCGCGCATCAGTGCGTGGGTGCTCTCGGCGAACCGCCGCGCCGACGCGTCGTCGTTGACGATCACGTTGCCCAACTCGCCGCCGACGGAGATGATCACGGCCTTGCCCGCCGCCCGCTTGGCGGCGATGTCGTTCCGGAACTCCTGGTCCGAGGAGTAGCCGAGGCGCGGGTCGAGGTTGAACTCGATCTCGCCGGTCCGTGTGGTGGAGTCGGCGAAGGCCACCGCGATGATGTCGTAGTCGTCCTGGACGTCGCGCAGTTTCTGCACGGTGGCGCCGTTGTCGAAGTTCTGCCAGTAGCCGGTGACCGCGTGCCGGGGCACCGAGGCCGCGGCCGCCGGGCGTTCGGCCGCCGGGGTGTCGTCCGGGGTGCCGGCGGCGGCGGTGGGCGCGCCGGCGGCGAGCGTGGCGCCGAGGACGAGGGCGAGCGCGCCCGCGAGCGGCAGCCCGAGGCGGGGTCGTCGAAGGGGTCGCACGGTCGGCCTCCTGTGGGGGTGTGGGGGTACGCGTGTGGGGACGCGTTGTTCGGTGGCCACCGAAGAACCGTTGACGAGCAGGCTGGTCCAGACCATTCACCGTGTCAACCCCCCGTGCCGACAAGCCTGTTGGCGGATACACCCGCTCCGGCGCGGGAAGTCGCACGTCGGCGGGACGGACGAGCTTCCGGGAAAGGTTCACCGGCGGCGCTCGCGCCGATAGTCTGGCGTGACAGCCGCAGCACGCTTGGTGAGGTCCGCGCGGAACGCCGGGCCCCGGGGGGAAGGACGGTACGTCCCACGTGAGCACCGCGATAGCCGTCACCTGTGCCGGTCTCCAACTGGGCGCCACCGAACCGCACACACCCCCCGCCCACATCCTGCCCCCGGCCGGCGAGCAGTCCCTCGAGGACGCACTGAGCGCCATGCGCATGCTGCTCGACCAGCACGGGTACGTGATCGCCCTCTACGGCGCCGCCGTCGACCCCACCGCCCGCCAACGGCTGCACACCGTACGGTCCGTTCTGGAGAGCGACCGCGTCGCACTCGTCCGCTCCGACCTGCCGCCGCTCGGCCTCGCCGTCCTCGTCCGCCAACTGCGGCAGCTGTCCACCGCCGACCTCAGCCCCGGAGTGCTCGCCGGTGCCGTCCGGCTGCTGGCGCACTACGTGCACGCCGGCGCGCTGCTCGGCTCGGTCGCCCGGCTCGGACGCCTCCCCGTGCCGCTCCGCGCGCACGCCAGGTCCTGGCTGCCCGGCGGCCGCTTCGGCGTGCTGGCCGCCCCCGTCCCGCAACTTGTCAGGGTCGGCGGCGAGGCCACGCTGGAAGGCCCCGGCTACGCCACCCGGCTGACCGTCGCCACCGGCCAGTTGAACGGCGACTGGGTCACCGGGGAGCTCGCCGACCAGTGGCGGGTGGCCTCCCTCGAACCCGCCACCGCGCCGCCCGAATCCAGCCGCTGGTGGGGCACCGGCCGGTTCGTGGAGTTCGCCGCGGCCATACCCGACGTGTCGATGCTTTACCAGATCGTCTGCTCGGTGCGGCGGTCCACCTGCCACTGGTGCGGCCTCGAACTCATCGGCGACCGCTGTGTCTTCTGCCAGGCCCCGGTACCCC
>NZ_VJYK02000169.1 GCF_007097205.2 Streptomyces alkaliterrae | reverse complement strand
GAGGGCGGGCCCCGGCATGGCCGAGTAGCTGGAGGGTGCGGGCGGCCGGGGGCAGCAGGCGTGGGGCGATGCGGCTGTAGAGGACGGGGGTGACGAGGCGGTCGTGCCGTGTGGACCACAGCGTCAGGTGGTCGCCGGTCGTGGTGACCGCGAGTTCTTCGGGGAGTAGGTCGCCGGGGCGTGTGGGTACGCCGAGTGGGATGCGCCAGGGGGCTGCCCGGGTCTCGGTGGTGAGGGCGCCGGAGGCTGCGGTGCGGGCGCGGCAGACGATTTCGGCGACCATCGGGCCGGTGCCGTCGTCTTCCGGTTCGGGTGGGACCAGGTCGGGTAGCCAACGTGCCCAGCGGCCTGGTGCGGCCCCGGCGTCCTGGGAGCCCGTTCCGGGGCATACGGCGATGCGTAGGTCGTGGTCGGGTCCGCTCAGGAGTTGGATGTGGATTTCGGCGGTGCGTGGTGGTGGGAGCGTCGAGTGGTGCGCGAGTTGGTCGAGGTGGCGGTCCTGTAGGGCGATCTCCGTTGCGTGGGTGCGAAGGGCGTCGGAGAGGAGGGTGGCCAGCGCGGCGGTGCGGGTGGGGCCGAGTTCTTCCTCGACGCCGAGCGCGTCGTGCGGTGGGGGTGGTCCAAGTCCTGTCGTGAGATCGAGGAGTTCGGGTAGGGGTACGAGTCGGTGGCGGCCGTAGGTGGCGCAGAACCGGCGGTGGTAGTCGGTCAGTGGCGGTTTGCGGTGGCCGATGCGCCATAGCACCGACGCGGCCAGGGCGGCTTGGTCGCCTACCGAGGGAGGAAGGACGATCTCCGCGTTCGCCAGGGTGTCGACAACCAGCGGGCGGGCGGTGTGGTGGAGGGCGTCCGTCTCGTCTCGGGCTGCCGACAGCAGCGTGCGCCGCTGTGGTGCGCCGGGAGAGTGGGCGTCGGCGTCAGCGAGGAGAGCGCGTAACCGCGTCAGGCCGGGGGCTGCCGTGGCGTCTGTCAGGAGGCGGTTGAGGAGGTGCCGGACCGGATCGTCTCGGAGGTCGGTCGGGAGGACGTCGCAGAGGAGCAGTCCGGCGTCGATCATGTTCTGTACTGCGTGGGTGATGTCCGCCCTCGTTGCTGTCGGGTAGCGGTGGGCGAGTTGGTCGAGGACGTCGGCGGTTCGTGCGCCGTCGGCGCATGCTTGGAGTAGCCAGCGGGAGACCGCAGTTTCGCGCACGCTGCCGAGTTCGGCGCCGTCGGCGGCCGGGTGCTCGGCCTCCAGTCGGCCTCCGCGTCGGGCAACGAGGTTCGTAGTCGTCAGGCTGAGTGCGGGGAGGAGGCCAGGTTCCTCGTCGAGGAGTCGGCGGGCGACGGCGGTCAGCCATGCGGGGCTCGGTGTGGTGACGGCGTGGTGCGCGGAACTGACCCGGAGGGTGGTCGTCGTTGCGGTGAGGGACGCCGTCGTCACTCCGGCGAAGACCCCGTGCGGGGTGGTGCGGCGGCGGGAACGGACGTCGTAGGCCCGGAGCGTGGCCCGCCCCCGTTCTTCTCCCTGCTCCAGGGCCTGCTCGGCACTGCGGCTGGCCAGGAACATGCCCTCGGCCAGGAGCCCGTCAGTCAGGGTGCTCTCGTCCTGGTGGGGGCGCAGGGGTATGCGGGCCATGGCCACTGGCTGCGCGGAGAAGAGTCTGCGGGGCATCACACCACCCGTTCGTTTCAGGGCCTGATCGGAGGGGAGGGAAGGGGGCCGGGTGCGCGTCCGCACCCGGCCGGTTGGTGCCGTACCGCTGGCTCAGCAGCCGGTGGTCGGGCCCTGGGGCGGGGATTCGCCGCAGCCGTCGCCGGTGGTGTCGCCCGCGTCTTCCTCCTCGTCTCCGTCGCTCAGCCAGACGGTCAGCTCGCCGATGGAGCGCTGCTGAAGGTCGAGGTCGAAGGCATCCGCCAACTCCTGGGGCGGTGGTGCAAGGGGCAGTGTCATTCCGTCCTCCTTGTCGGTCAGGTCGCCGGGCTCTGTCCGGGGACCGTTGGTACGGATCGGCCACGGGTCGGGCCGGTCCGAGCTATGGGGTGACAGTCAGCCGGGCGCTGGGCTTCTCGATCACCACGCCCACTGGCTGCTCGGCGCCTCGGCGGGGATAGGCGTGCACGACCGGGTCGCCGCTGTGGCGTGCCGTCGCGTCCCACTGCCGGACGGCGTCGCCGAGGTCGGCGGCGAGCTTGTCCTTGGTGGGGCCGTGCGCGGTGACGCCCAGTTCGAAGTGTTCGGGGGTGTAGGGGGCTTGGCGCAGGGTGAGGTAGGCGAGTGAGTCGCCGTTCCACACCGCGCCCGCGCCGCTGCCCAGGACCCAGCCGACCAGGCCGCGTTCGGCTGCGGCCTTCGTGGCGCGCAGTCGACCGTAGGGAGTGACCGCGCCGGCCAGCCACAGGTCCAGGCGGGGCAGCAAACCCTCTGAGCCGGTCAGCTCCACTCCGGTCCACCGTTCCTGCCGGGGGTCGGCGAACGCCTGGCTCAGTGCCAGGTCGTCGACGGGCTGGTCCTCGTCGACGATGAGCCGTACGTCGGCGTCGGCCAGCCTCACCACGCGCGGGGCCTGCGCGCTGGTCCCCTGCATCGCCAGAAAGCCGGAGACGACCGTCGTGTCGCTGCGCAGGTGCTCGCCCTCCCAGGTGAAGGCAAGGGTGCGGGAAAGGCTGCGGAAGCGGAGCGGGACGATCAGCCGTCCCGTCGGAGCCAGTTGGCTGAACCACGCGTCCGGGAGGTCGGCGGCCCCGGTGGTGACGACGATGCGGTCCCATCCCCCGGCCGGGGCCTCGCCCAGCGGTTGCGCGCCGTCAGCCGTACGGACCGCGACCCGCGTGTAGCCGGTCTCCGCCAGTAGCCGGTGGGCTCGGTCGGTGATGTCAGGGTCGATGTCCACGGTGGTCACCGAGCCGCCGGGGCCGACCATCTCGGCCAGGAGTGCGGCGTTGCAGCCTCCGGAACCGATCTCCAACACGTTCATCCCTGGCGCCAGTTCTGCTGCCTCCAGCATCCTCGCGTGCAGCCAGGGCGCCGAGACGGAACTGACCGCGCGGCCCCCGTCTGCCCGCTTGGTGAAGATCGCCTCCGGAGCCTCGTACACCTCCGCCGCCGACACCTCCGGGGCGAACCGGTGGCGAGGTACGGCACGGAACGCCGCTTCGACGGCAGGGGACACGATCACCCCGCGCTCCACAAGCCTCTTCACCATGCGCACCCGCAGTTCCTCGGTGCTCCTGTCGACTTCAGTTGTCATCCCGTCGTCCTCCATCGCGCCACCTCTCGACTCGGTCATGTAACCACTCGACTACGACACGTGGTCTCTCGTTGTTCGAACCGCTCTCGTCCTGGAGAGCCGGACATCCCGCGTGGTGCCTGTCCCGGCCGGGGCGGAGTTCACCCGGCCGGGACAGGGCGCTGGGCGGCCGCGCGGTCGGGGTTTCACTCCTCCGCCGCTCCCGGGGCGGGGCGGGCGTCCGGCGAGCCGTCGGTGGGCGGGACGTCGGCCACGCGAGCCGCGCTCACGGAGTGTTCGCCAGCGACCTGGGTGGCGGCGAAGCCGAGGCCGAACAGGTTCGCCGCGACCAGCGCGACGCCAACGAACACGCCGTCGCAGTCCGGCCTGGGCTTGCGGTGTCGGGAGGGCATCAGCGGGACGCCTCCTCGGCTCCGGCCGGCTGCACCAGCTCGGTCTCGCAGATGAGGGACTGGCGCTCGGTGTGATCGGCAAGCCGGGTCCATACGAAGGAGTGCTCGGCGTCCACGCCGGCGTATCCGCTGCCGACCTGCACCACCACGCCTTCGAACGGCTCCGGCTTCTCCCAACGTCGCCGGTCGGGGTGCACGTAGGACATGCCGCGCACGCGGTCACCGACGCGGAAGGGGGCTGCCTTCGATGTCCTCATGTGGGGGCGTCTCCCGTCTGCTTCGTCGCCGAGGTGCCGACGCGCTCCAGGTCCAGGTAGACCTCGAACTCCTGCGCGTCCCAGGTCGCGGGCGGGCCGTGGGCGGCGCGGAAGTCCGCGGCCTCCGCCGCTATCGGCGTGGTCGGTTGCCCGGCGGCAGCAGTGTTGGAGTACCTGAGGGGTTCGCTGGGGTTGGAGCACACGGGCATACCGCCTCCCAAGGGTGAGCCGCACAGGAGCTGGTGGCCTGCTCGTCGGGCACGTACGCCGAAGCAGGCAGTACTACGAACGCCGTCGACCAACTTCGGTTTTCTGGGCGCACGTTCACGGTGGCGGTCGGCATAGTGGAACCGCAAGGGAAACCGCACGGGAAGTCGCACCTGCGGGAAAGTGGTACATGCCAGGGCAAGCGCATGGGCTGTTTCGACCAGCACTTGGCGTGCCACACTCCGCACATCGGCAGCGGCGGCTCGCACATAGGCCGGGAGGCAGACACGTGGCAGCACGGGCAAGACCGACGGCACGGCGGATCGAACTCGGTCACGAGTTGAGGGAGTTGCGCAAGCAGGCCGGGCTCACCCTGGAGGAGGCGGTCGAGGGTCTGCCGCTGTCCGACACCAAGCTCTACCGCGTCGAGATCGGGCTGCGGGACCTGCGCAGCTCCGGCGACCTACGCACGCTCCTCGCGCGCTACCACGTCGAGGACGAGGAGGACATCGAACGCCTGATGGCCATCCAGCGCGAGTCCTCCAGCCGGGAGTGGTGGACGCAGTACAAGGGCGCGATGCCCTCCGGCATGCCGCGCTTCGTCGGTATCGAGTCCGCCGCCATCGAGATCCAGGCATTCCACCCGTGTCTGGTGCTCGGACTGCTGCAGACCCGCTCGTACGCCCAGGCGCTGTACGAGACGATGAAGCCGATCGAGGAAACCACGACCGAGTTCATCCGGCAGAACGTCGACGTGCGGATGCGGCGCAAGGAAGCCCTCACACGGGAGGAGGAACCCCTGCGGCTGTGGGCCGTGCTCTACGAGCCCGCCCTTCGCTACATCGTCGGCAACAGCGAGATCATGCGCGAACAGTACGACGAGATCATCAAGCTCACGGCGCTGGACCACGTCACGGTCCAGGTGCTCCCCCAGACCGTGCGCGGCTACCTGGCCGTGAACGACTTCAGCATCCTGAACCTGGGCGACACCCTGCCGTCCACGGTCCAGGTCGACAACGCGTGGGGTGCCTCGTCGGTCACCGACACACCCCGCGAGGTCGGGAAGTTCTCCCGCAGGTTCAACGCGCTCGTGGCGTCGTCCCTGCCGCCCGAGGACACCCCGAGGTTCCTGAAACTGCTATCGCGAGAGATCACCGAATGACCACTCACACCCGCACCTCGAAGGCCACCGAACTGGCCGGCGCCCACTGGCGCAAGTCCTCCTACAGCGGCGGCACCGGCAACAACTGCGTGGAGGTCGCCGACCTGACCGACACCGCCTACCGTGCGGTCGGGATTCGCGACTCCAAGATTCCCAATGGCCCGGCCCTGCTGGTCA
Organism: Streptomyces alkaliterrae; assembly: GCF_007097205.2. Taxonomy (GTDB): domain Bacteria; phylum Actinomycetota; class Actinomycetes; order Streptomycetales; family Streptomycetaceae; genus Streptomyces; species Streptomyces alkaliterrae. The sequence goes on along the minus strand of NZ_VJYK02000169.1, from coordinate 6,836 downwards.
CTCACCAGCAGTTCGCCGCTTTCCTCGCCCAGGTGCGTCCAGGCGCCTGACAGCACGCCCCTGAACCGCGACAGCCGGTCCGAGCAAGCCCGTACTCGGACCGGCCGAGCGCCTCCCCCTCTCCTAAGCAAGGAACGATGCGCCCCTAGCAAAAGGACGTGATCGTCCGGTCCGAGCGGTGCGCAGTGCCGCTGTGCACGTTGTCGATCCCAATCTTGACCACGGTCGCATGCATGACGCGGGTTACACCACGGACACATTGGAACTTGTCCGGGTGATTGAACCCATGAATGTCATAGTTCTTCTCTGGGTGGAGGTTCCACCCAGATCCCAGGAGGTAGCGGTTCCAGCCCGACCACTTGCCGTTCTGGTACGTCCGGTAGGCCAGGTAGATCGTCACGACAGGTGTCTTGCTGGAGCAATAGTCCACCCTTGCCATCGCATTCACCTGGTTTACGGAGTGCAGACGCGGCGTCTTCATCGTGACCTGGCATCCGTGGGCCTTAACGGGTCCAGGGTGCGGGCTGTGCGCCGCTGCGGCCGTAGTGGACATCGTGAGCGCCGCAGCGATCGCGACGGTCGCGGCGAGGAGGCGACTACGCGTGAAGGATTTCGCGCGTAGTCGCCTTCTACTCAAACTTTCCTCTTTCAGATTCACTGGATTCTCCGTCCAGAGTTTGACCGGACACACCAAGACCTAGCGTGCTGATCACGGCGCACCCGGCTCAGTCGGTCACTCACGTGCACGGACTGACGGGCCCAACCGAGCCCGTCTCCTCTCCGCGCCGTCGACAATGTCACTGAACCGCGGGTCCGCTGTTGACCGCTGGTGCACGGTGCTTTGACCGTTCGCGCCCAGGGCACGCTGCCAACTACGAGCGAGGAACCGGCGCGGGCGAAGCTAGCGGTGTCGGCGCTGTCCCGAAGGGGCTGGGGGCCCTGCCGACTTTCAGGACGTGAGCTGCCGGTTGGCCATGTAGAAGCCTGCCGTCGTGCGGCGGCGGGCGGCTTCGGCGCGGAGGTTGGGTGCGGGGTTGCGGCTGGTGTGTTGTATGCGGGTGATCAGGACGCGGGCGGGTTGGCGTGCGGTGGTGAGTTCGCGGCGCTCGGCGGCTTCCTTGAGGAGTTGGTGGGGTTTGTGGCCGCCGGCTTCGGCGTCGGCGAGGACGGTGGCGAGTGCTGGCCAAGCCGGGTCGGTGAGGATGCGCTCGGCGTGCTGGGGGACAGCGGTGCGAACGTCGTTGGTGAGGGCTCGGTGGGTGTCGCTTGTCGGTTGGCGGGCGTGGAGTTCGGGAGACGATCTCCAGGAGCTTCCGCCGCGTTCTGGCGCTGACGGACCTGCCGCCCATCAAGCTCCGGGACCTGAGGCACGTCGCCGCGACCCTCACGCACGGCGGCGGCGGTGACATCCACTCGGTCAAGGAGACGCTGCGGCACTCGACCATCGCGCTCACCTCGGACACCTACACGAGCCTGTTACCCGAACTGGACCGCGAGATCGCCGAGAAGGCCACCGGGCTCGTCCCCAGGAAGCGGCGGGATGTCCCTGAGGAGGCGACGGCGGAGGAGGCGGAGCCGGTGGCGGAGGACGGGGTCGAGGACACCTCCGCTCACGCATCGCTCACGCATGAGCCGGAAGACGAAGCAGCGCCCGAGTCGGCCGAAGCCGATCCGGACGCTGCGTAGCAGGTCAGAGGCGGTTCCCCCGTCACTGCGGTCAGTAGGCCGTGTGGGACTCGAACCCACAACCAATGGATTAAAAGTCCTGGTCAGGACCGTCCGGAAGAGTCCGGGTGGTCCCTCTCGTTCCGGGGACGCGAGGCCAGAACGCCCAGCCCGTGCCACGCCATCCAGACGCTGACGCCCCGTAGGCGCCCAGCCGCTCACGCATAAGCCTCCTTGGCCAGGTCTTTGCAGCTCGTGTCTTTGTCGGCACAAACATGATGCCGACGAGTCAGGGCCGCCGCCCACGGATGGCTCGTCCGTGGGCGGCGGCCCTGGTCATGCTTCGCCGTTTCCTAGGGCTTCACGGGGTCGCCGTCGCCTAGTTGTAGCCACCACACGCGCCCGTCCTTGGAGAGGTCAATCCTCTGCTTGCTTCCATCAGCGAAGTGGAGGTTGACGTACGTCATGTACGGCACGACCGGGTCGGCCACGACTGCTTTGACAGGCGCACTGGCACGTTCGCCGTACTGCGAGATCAGCTTATGCGCCGCCTGCTCCCGGCCGGTGTACCAGGGTGCGCCGATACGTGCGAGGTCAGCGGCGTCCCCGGCTTGGAGTCGCTGTAGGTACACCTTGATCACCAGTTCGGTCTCCTGCGCCATCTCCTTCACGTCCGGGTAGCGAGACTTTGCCGGCTGAACCGTCACCTGGACCTTCGGTGCGTCCCGTAGTTCATAGGGCGTCGGGTCACGAAGAAGCCACCAAGCGGCAGCAGCAAGGCAGACGCACACGGCAGCCGCTACAGCCACTGTTCGCTTGGATACGCGGGTCCGTAGCATCAGTACCATCTCGGCTCGACGCGGACGATGTCCGCCCACGTGCCCTTCTTGCTCTTGATGTAGACGTCGAGACGCTGGTCCAGCCGGTTCTTGTTCTGCGCACTCACGTATGCCTTCCCCTTGGACATCTTGGTGACCACGCCGGCGTGGTCCCAGGTCCCCTTGCCACCCCACTTGAAGAAGACCACGTCACCGACCTTGGCGTGCTGCTGCTTGGTCTCCGTGTTCACCACACCCTTGCTGTGCTTCTCAAGAAACCTACGCAAGTGGTCGGCAACCGTCCAGGTGTGGGAGTTCTTGTAGTAGATGCCACCTCCAGAGTGTGGCGGTGCTATGTGCTTGGTCCGCCACCAGACATTGATGCTCCTCTTGTCCTTGTTCGTGCCCTTCATGCGCATGCCGCCGCCGTGGTAGAGGGCTTTGGAGACGTAGTTGGTGCAGTTCTGGCTGTACTCATGGGGTGCGTTGTAGTTTGCCCTCGCCCACTTCGACGTGCCCTTGGCGTCGATGATGGCGAACGGCGTGACAAAGAGCGGGCCTTCGAGACGCTGCTCTGAGACCAGGCCACCGGTTGAGGAGGGTCGAACCGAGGGCGCCCCGTCCTCGACGGTTCCGTACGTCGTCATGATGAACGCCTCCTCACCTCGAGGGAGCTTCTGCTCGTACTGGGTTGCGTCCATCTTGCTGCGCAGCGAAGGGGTGTCTCCGGCGAACGAGAAGAGCACGGTCTCCTCGCTCGTCTCCGGATCAGCAGGTGAGTCAGCGAGGAACCGCTGTTCTCTTACCTTGGCACGAACGGCCACCGAGCCGTCGCCGGCAGGCATCACCAGGGCGTCGGACACTGTCGAGGTGATGGATGTGAAGGTGAGGTCGTCGGCATTCAACGCATCCCGTGTGTCGATCAGCCACGACTCCTCCGCCTTGAGCAGCGATGAGTAGCGTGCGGCGTTAGGACGCCCGCGTGTGGCGCTGGAGGCGGTGTGATGGGCGCCAGTGGTCATCGATGCGCTGGCTTGCAGGTACTCCCGGACCGCTTGCACATACGACGCGCCGTCCGGCGAAGCCCTTACCGGCGTGATCGCTCCGCTGGTGACCCTTCCACTGGTGCCGTACGGGTTCGAAGCGGTAACCCGGAAGGTGTACGACGTTCCGTTGGTAAGGCCGGTCAGAACTACGTCTGTGCCTTCGGTGGTCTTCTTGGCGACCACCGCGCCTGTGGCGTCTACGGCGGACACTTCGTAGGTGAGGACCGAGTCGTTGTACCCGCTGTCCTTGCTTGCGTTCCATGTCACCAGGGCACCACCGTCTCCGGCGCGAGCGCGAAGTCCGGTCGGCGTCGACGGCGCTGTGGCGACTCCGTACTCAACCGTGAGCGTGGCCGAACTGAAGCTGATGCCGGCACCACTCGCAGCGTCCTTGGGCATGCGGAGAACGAGACCGTGGTTGACATTTGCGCCGTCGGTCCAGCCTGTAACCAGCGCGGTGACATCTAGCTCCCAAGGAGCAGTGGCCATCAGGTTGGCCTCGGGCGCACTGACGGCGTCCAGGCTGTCGCCTGTTCCCTCAGTCGTCCACTCCTCGTTGAGTGCGTGCACGGCCACCCGAGGTGTCGTTCCGCTTGTGTGGAGGTTGAGCACTGCGTTGGTCACCTGCGCGCCAGCAGGGAGCTTTGACAGGTCTGCCTTGAGGTACGTGCGCCAGCTTCGACCCGATATCTCTCCGACTCTGAGCGGAGTGCCGGCCCGTCCGACGCACCCGCTATCCCCGACGCAGGCGCTTGCCGTGCTCAGTGGCACAGTGGCCGAGGACATAGGGACTGGAGGGGTCGGCAGGCCGCCGGATGACCCCGCTGCGATTGAGGCGAACGTGGTCCAGGCGGAGCACTTGCTCGCGTAGCAAGCCCTCATCGACCAGGCGAACGGGCCTGTTCCTGTGAGGCGGTCAGCCGGTATCTGGAAGCTTGCGCGCTGACCGTTCTCGACGAGTTGGGTGCCCAGTGTTTCGGTGCCTTCTGGGTTCCGGAGGCGGAACTGGGCTTCGACCATGCCACCGTTCGGCGAGGTGACGATGCCGGAGACCAGTGGTGTGGGTGTGTCCGTCGCTCCGGTCTGCAACGCCGCGGGAGGGTCAGCGGGCGCAATGGCGGTCGCGTCCACGCGGAAGACGGTCCAGCCCGACCAGGCCGAGGTATCGACCCCATCGCTGGTGCGGGCGCGCATGCGCAGGTGAGCGCCATCAGGGAGGGCTGAGGCAGCGGGGACCTGGACCGTGGCCGTAGCGCCCGGTGCAAACGCTGTGGTCTTACCCGTCCACGTATAGGTGGTGTCGGCGAACGCCGGGTCCGGCTGCACCTGGAACTCGGTGACCAATGAGCTCTGCGCGTCGCTGTCGCTCACCTTTGCCCGCAGGGTGGGGGTGAGCGTTCCGGCAGTGGTCAGCATGGTGTCGGCTTTGAGCGGACTCAGGCCCAGCGCGGTGGGGGCCCCGGGAACGGAGTTGTAAGTGACGATCAGAGACGGCTCGTTCGCCGCGTCGTGCGATCCACTGACGTAGTTGGCGGACCGGTAGCGTCGCCAAGTGAGCGGATCGGTCTCGTCAACAGCGGCCAACCGCAGCCCGTGGTCAGGCTGACCGTCAGCCCAGGCTTGGACGATGCCGTTGACGTTCCATGACACCTGTCCGGCAGGACAGGTTGAGTTGTATCCCTTTGCTGCCTTGGACACTGAGGCGGCGGCAGTAGTCGTGCTCGGCTGCCGTGACCAGGAGATGGCGGAAGGGTCCCAGTCGCTGGTGATCCGCCGGACCTGGATACCGGAGTTCGCGGTCGAGCACGAGGACGACCAGTGCGAGTACAGCCGTAGGCTCGCGTCAACGATGCGCTTACCGGCGAACCGGGTGGTGTTGAACTTCAGGTACGAACGGGCCCGTTCGGTGCCGTTGTACGTTCCCGCCTTGAGTTCGGTCGATCCGCGCTGAGAGGACGGGTAGGCACTGTCCTGGATCCAGGTGTCGGTTGCGGGGCCCAGCAGCGTGTTGGTCGGGTCTACCACCACTGGGTACTTCACGCCTTCGTCCGCGAGGAACGAGTCATCCGGCTTCAGCACCAGAGTCTGCTCGTCCCGGCTGGTCTCTACCGAAACGGCGACGTCCGTGACCTTCTCCGGCTCACCCGAGGCAGTTCCCTCGGCTGCACCCCACATGACGGGGACGGGTGCGGTCGCCACCTCGTCGCCGTCAGCGTCCTTCCAGAGCAGTCGCTTGTCCGCGGTCTTCTTGAGGTCGAGGCCCTCAGCGACCACGGGTATGCGCAGTTCCACCTTCTCTTTCGGCCGCTTCTTGAGTACGAAGTGATGGGAGAAGCCTTCGGGTAGCGCGGTGAGCACGAGGTCGGTGTCGGCCTGCACATCGCGGTAGAGGGCGGTGTTGCCCCGGAGCGTGGGCCGGGGAAGCTCCCCGTCCCAGCTGATGCCGAAGCTCTGTTCACCCGCGCTCACCTGCGCGAGGGGGGCGTCGGCTCCACCCGAGAACGCTATATCGGTCGCGGCCTGCTTGGGCCGCACAACCCCGTCGCGGTACACCAACGTGGTATCGACCTTGCGCCACTCACCACGTGCGTCTCGAACCCGGATCGGACCTGTGGTCGACTCCTCCGTCAACGAGCCGTCCGGGTTGGCGTAGGTGGTCGAACTCTCGGTCCGCAGAGCCTCGACTTCAGAGCGTTCACCTGTCGCGGCTGCGCGCCTTCGCGCAGCGCCGATTGCAGCGTCCTCCGAGCTTTCCGAGTCAGCCGCCGCAGGCACTGCGGTAGGGGCCTCGGCGCTGGCGACGGTCTCCCCGGTCACAGCCCACCCGACCACCAGAGCACCTATGACGGCATGCGCTACATGCCGGGTCGGCATACCGGGTCTCAGTCTGTGAAGCTTCTTCATTTGTAACCCCCTTGGTCTGGACATGCAAAGAAGATCATCACCCCTCAGTCACCGAAAGTCCGCATCCGTGAAGAGATGAGACACACGTCACGGTTTTGAACTGCACGCGTCAGGGCCGCCACTTCACCGGGAGATCCGTTCGCTCACCAACCGCCTTGGGGCCAGGGCGTCACGAGAGAAGCAGGACAGCATCCCAGGTCGTGGTCCTGGGGTGAGCAAGGAGGCCGCCGTGGTCGGCGAGGGCGAGCGCTGTACCGGCAGTGCCGTTGAGGAGCCCTGGGGCAGCCGAGTGCGGCTGGGGAATCGCGACGTGGTGGGCCAGTTGGGGGTTGTGGTGGTTGGCGGCTTGGAGGATGCCGGCTGTGCCGTGGCAGAGGGTGGGGCCTTTTGTGTCCCACTGGTC
>NZ_VJYK02000168.1 GCF_007097205.2 Streptomyces alkaliterrae | reverse complement strand
CCCCCGCTCCGCCGACGGACGCCCCGTCCTCTTCCGTTCCGACGGACACGGACACGGACACGGACGCCGGTACGGGCACGGGCACAGGCACCGGTACGGACACGGACACCGGCACGACCTCTCCCGCGCCGTCCGCGTCGCCGTCACCCACGCTCAACACGCCCGCGGAGGCCTCGTCCCCCTCCTCCGCGCCGCCGCAGACCACGGCGCCCGGCCTGCCGCGTGAGGGCGCGACACCGCTCACCACGCTCCGCCTCGCCCTGGACGTGCCGCTGCCCGCAGGCATCGAGGCCACCGACCGCTCACCCGCGCGGCTGGCGGGTGAGGTGCGGTTCACCCCGGAGGTGTTCTTCCAGTACGAGAAGCGGCGCGGTCTGTCCGTCCTGCCCGAGCGGGCGGCCGTCGGGCTGGGCGGCTCGTACGGATACGACTGGCAGGTCCACGGCAAGGTGAGCCGGGCCGTGGACTCCGGAGAGATCACCCGGCCGCTCGCGGCGGTCACCGGCCGGCACACCTTCTGGGTGGGTCCGGTGCCCGTCGTCGTCAACACCGAGGTCGTCTTCGTATACCGCTTCACGGCCGACGGGCGCATCGTCCTGGATGCCGACCAGCGCACGACGGGCTCGTTCGACATCGGCGCCCGCTACGACCGTGCCCAGGGCTGGCAGCCCGTCCGCCACGCCGAGCAGCGCACCGAGGGCGACCAGCCGCGCGTCGAAGGGTCGGCCACCGCCCAGGCCGTCATCGGCGCCAGGGCCAAGGTCTCCCTGTACGACGCGGCCGGAGTCGGCGGCGACCTTTCCGTGCAGCTCCGGGGTCGCGCGAGCGCGGCGTCGGACGGAGAGCCCGCCTGGGAGCTGACGGCCGGGTACGACCTGAAGACCGAACTGATGCTGCAGTTGAGGATCTTCGGCATCAGCGTCGTGGACCTGCGCACCACTCCCTTCACCCTGCGCGACGAGCGACGCCTCTTCGGTCAGGGCACGCCGACGGCGTGACACGGCCCTGACGGACGGGCGCCGGCGCTCGGTTCGGCGCCCGTCCGCTGGGGCTCCTCCCCTCCGGAACCAACGTCCGCGTTGCGTGGACTTCGGGGCGACGCTCCCGCGTTGCTGCTGACGGAGGAGGACGTGCGGCGGCTCGGGCTGCGCGGTGCGCTGCTGCTCATCGTGGCCCGGACCGGCTGACCGCGGAACCGCGCAAAACGCGGAAGGGCCCGTACGACGTGAGACGTCGTACGGGCCCTTGCCGTATCGCGGTACAGCCCTACGGGCCGAAGATCACTTGGTGATCTTGACGACCTGGCCGGCGCCCACGGTCCGACCACCCTCACGGATGGCGAACTTCAGGCCCTCCTCCATGGCGACCGGCTGGATCAGCTGGACGGACATGGTGGTGTTGTCGCCCGGCATGACCATCTCGGTGCCCTCGGGGAGGGTCACGACGCCGGTCACGTCCGTGGTACGGAAGTAGAACTGCGGGCGGTAGTTGTTGAAGAACGGGGTGTGGCGACCACCCTCGTCCTTCGACAGGATGTAGGCCTGGGCCTCGAACTCGGTGTGCGGGGTGACCGTGCCCGGCTTGATGATGACCTGGCCGCGCTCGACGTCCTCGCGCTTGATACCGCGGAGAAGCAGACCGACGTTCTCACCGGCCTGGCCCTCGTCCAGCAGCTTCCGGAACATCTCGATGCCGGTAACCGTGGTCTTGGTCTTCTCTTCCTTGATGCCGATGATCTCGACTTCCTCGTTCACCTTGAGGATGCCGCGCTCGATACGGCCGGTGACGACGGTGCCGCGACCGGTGATCGTGAAGACGTCCTCGATCGGCATGAGGAACGGCTTGTCGACCTCGCGCTCCGGCTGCGGGATCGACTCGTCGACGGCCTTCATCAGCTCGAGGACGCTGTTGCCCCACTCCTTGTCGCCCTCGAGGGCCTTCAGAGCGGACACCTTGACGACCGGAACGTCGTCGCCCGGGAACTCGTACTCGGTGAGCAGCTCACGGACCTCGAGCTCGACGAGCTCCATGATCTCCTCGTCGTCCACCATGTCGGCCTTGTTCAGGGCGACGACGATGTACGGAACGCCGACCTGGCGGGCCAGGAGCACGTGCTCCTTGGTCTGCGGCATCGGGCCGTCGGTGGCGGCGACCACGAGGATGGCGCCGTCCATCTGGGCGGCACCGGTGATCATGTTCTTGATGTAGTCCGCGTGACCCGGGCAGTCGACGTGGGCGTAGTGCCGGGACTCCGTCTGGTACTCGACGTGCGCGATGGAGATGGTGATACCGCGCTGGCGCTCTTCGGGAGCCTTGTCGATCTGGTCGAAGGCCGAGGCCTCGTTCAGGTCGGGGTAGGCGTCGTGCAGCACCTTGGTAATGGCCGCCGTAAGGGTGGTCTTACCGTGGTCGATGTGACCGATGGTGCCGATGTTGACGTGCGGCTTAGTCCGCTCGAACTTCGCCTTCGCCACTGGGGTCCTCCTGTGGACTGGTGCTGTACGCCCTCCGCTCTTTGCGGAAGGGTTCAGGTGGTCTTACCGAACCGGCCAGGACCCCGAGGGGGATGCCCTTGACCCGTTCGCTCTGAAAGGGCTGGCGGCCGGGGTTCCCGGGCGGGACGCGGAAGGCGTCCCGCCCGGTTGCCCCGATTGCCTTTGCTACAGCCTAAAGGCTGTGACGACGGCTGCTAGCCGAGGTCACTCACCCTTGGCCTTCGCCACGATCTCCTCGCTGACGTTCTTGGGAACCTCGGCGTAGGAGTCGAACTGCATCGAGTAGCTTGCGCGACCGGAGGTCTTGGAGCGCAGGTCACCCACGTAGCCGAACATCTCGGAGAGCGGGACCAGGCCCGTGACGAGCTTGGCACCTCCCCGGTCCTCCATGGACTGAACCTGTCCACGGCGGGAGTTGATGTCACCGATCACGTCGCCCATGTAGTCCTCGGGCGTGGTGACCTCGACCTTCATCATCGGCTCCAGCAGGGCCGGGCTGGCCTTGCGGGCGGCCTCCTTGAAGGCGATCGAACCGGCGATCTTGAACGCCATCTCGGAGGAGTCGACCTCGTGGTAGGCGCCGTCCAGCAGCGTCACGCGGACGCCGGTGAGCGGGTAGCCGGCGAGGACGCCGAACTCCATGGCCTCCTGGCAGCCGGCGTCCACCGAGGGGATGTACTCCCGGGGGATGCGGCCACCGGTGACCTTGTTGACGAACTCGTAGCCGTCGCCTTCCAGCGGCTCGATCGAGATCTGCACCTTCGCGAACTGACCGGAGCCACCGGTCTGCTTCTTGTGGGTGTAGTCGAGCTTCTCGACCGGCTTGCGGAGGGTCTCGCGGTAGGCCACCTGCGGCTTACCGACGTTGGCCTCGACCTTGAACTCGCGCTTCATACGGTCGACCAGCACGTCGAGGTGCAGCTCGCCCATACCGGCGATGATGGTCTGGCCGGTCTCCTCGTCGGTCTTGACCTGGAAGGACGGGTCCTCCTCGGCCAGCCGCTGGATCGCGACGCCCAGCTTCTCCTGGTCGCCCTTGGTCTTCGGCTCGATGGCGACCTCGATCACCGGAGCCGGGAACTCCATGGACTCCAGGATGACCGGCTTCGCCGGGTCGCAGAGCGTCTCACCGGTGGTGGTCTGCTTGAGACCCATCACGGCGATGATGTCGCCGGCGCCCACCGACTCGATCTCCTCACGCTTGTTCGCGTGCATGCGGTAGATCTTGCCGATGCGCTCCTTGCGGCCCTTGACCGAGTTGAGCACCTGGGTGCCCGACTCGAGGCGGCCGGAGTACACCCGGACGAAGGTGAGCTTGCCCAGGTGGGGGTCGCTCATGATCTTGAAGGCGAGCGCGGACAGCGGCTCTTCGTCCGCCGGCTTGCGCGTGATGACCTCTTCGGAGTTGTTGACGGCGTGGCCCTCAACAGCTTCGACGTCCAGCGGCGACGGCAGGTACCGCACGACCGCGTCGAGCAGGGGCTGCACGCCCTTGTTCTTGAACGCGGTACCGCAGAACACCGGGGTCACCGTGGTGGTGCCCTCCGCGCCGGTGGAGGCGAGGGTGACGCGGCGGATGGCCGCCATCAGCTGCTCCTGGCTGGGCTCCTGGCCCTCCAGGTACAGCTCCATCATCTCGTCGTCGTTCTCCGCGACGGCCTCAAGGAGCTTGCCGCGCCACTCGGCGGCGGCCTCCGTGTGGGTGTCGGGGATGTCGACGACGTCGTAGGCCTCGCCGAGCTTGGTCTCGGCGGACCAGACGAGCGCCTTCATCTGGACGAGGTCGACGACGCCCTGGAAGTCCGCCTCGGCGCCGATCGGCAGCTGCATGACCAGCGGCTGGGCGTTGAGGCGGTTGACGATCATGTCGACGCAGCGGTGGAACTCGGCGCCGGTGCGGTCGAGCTTGTTGACGAAGCAGATACGCGGAACGCCGTAGCGGTCCGCCTGACGCCACACCGTCTCGGACTGCGGCTCCACACCGGCGACACCGTCGAACACCGTCACGGCACCGTCGAGCACGCGCAGGGAGCGCTCCACCTCGACCGTGAAGTCGACGTGACCCGGGGTGTCGATGATGTTGATGGTGTGGTCGACGTTGTCCAGCGGCCAGTGACACGTGGTCGCGGCCGAGGTGATGGTGATGCCGCGTTCCTGCTCCTGCGCCATCCAGTCCATCGTGGCGGCGCCGTCGTGGACCTCACCGATCTTGTAGCTGACGCCGGTGTAGTACAGGATCCGCTCGGTGGTGGTCGTCTTGCCCGCGTCGATGTGGGCCATGATCCCGATGTTGCGGACCTTGGCCAGGTCAAGTGAAGTGGTAGCCATAAGGCTTCAGTCTTCTCTCGGTCTCGATGTGGGTAGCGACTACCAGCGGTAGTGCGCGAAGGCCTTGTTGGACTCGGCCATCTTGTGGGTGTCCTCGCGCTTCTTCACAGCAGCGCCGAGGCCGTTGGAGGCGTCGAGCAGCTCGTTCATCAGACGCTCGGTCATGGTCTTCTCACGGCGGGCGCGGGAGTAGCCCACGATCCAGCGCAGCGCGAGAGTGGAGGAGCGGCCGGGGCGGACCTCGACCGGCACCTGGTAGGTGGCGCCACCGACACGCCGCGAGCGGACCTCGAGGGTCGGCTTCACGTTCTCGAGCGCGCGCTTGAGGGTGATGACCGGGTCGTTGCCGGTCTTCTCCCGCAGACCCTCCATGGCGCCGTACACGATGCGCTCGGCGGTGGAGCGCTTGCCGTGCAGGAGCACCTTGTTGATGAGGGACGTCACCAGAGGAGAGCCGTAGACCGGGTCGATGATGACCGGGCGCTTCGGGGCAGGGCCCTTACGAGGCATTCTTACTTCTCCTTCTTGGCGCCGTAGCGGCTGCGAGCCTGCTTGCGGTTCTTGACGCCCTGGGTGTCGAGGGAACCACGGATGATCTTGTAGCGAACACCCGGCAGGTCCTTCACACGGCCGCCGCGCACGAGCACGATGGAGTGCTCCTGCAGGTTGTGGCCCTCACCCGGAATGTACGCGGTGACCTCGATGCCACTGCTGAGCTTCACACGGGCGACCTTGCGGAGCGCCGAGTTCGGCTTCTTCGGGGTGGTGGTGAAGACACGCGTGCAGACACCACGGCGCTGCGGGGAACCGTCAAGCGCGGGTGTCTTGTTCTTCTCGACCTTGTCCTGCCGGCCCTTACGGACCAGCTGCTGGATCGTAGGCACAGTCTCTCCGGTTTCTGTGTGCCAGTCTCGGTAAAACTAACCTGAGTCACCTCCGACCCACGCGGTCGGGTGTGTCGTAGACCGCACAACCCGCCGGGGCGGGGCTCCACCATGGGGAGAGCGTGCAGATCCGGTGTCTCCCGTCCGCTCCCCGGCGCTGAGCGCGGGAAGAGCGCAGGGGACACCCCAGGCACAAGGTCAGAGCGTACCTACCGCACACGCCGGGGTCAAAAGAGAACGGGCGCGACGAGGCACGGCGAAGCGGTCCGGCGGCACCGGCGCCCCCGCCCGCTCACTCGGACCACCCGGCAACCTGCCCGGGCCGCACTGCCGCCAAACCCGCCCGAAAGACGGAGACAGCGGGAGTCGCGGCAGGCCTACGCGGCCGCCAGGCCGAGACCGAACACGATGAGCAGACCCCAGAAGGCGATCGCGAGGTAGCCGATGACCAGCCCGGCTGTGGCGTAACCCTCACCGCGCTCACCGGTCCGCTTGATCTCGGACTTCGCCTTGTGGCCGAGGATGACGGCGGGCACGGCCGTGACACCCCACGTCATCGGCGCCAGCACCCCGCAGATCAGCGCGCCCACCGCGCTGCCGTTGTTGGAGACCGGCGGCGGCGCGGCCCAGTACGGCGTCACCGGCGCGAGCGGCCGCGGATGCCCCTGGAACGTCACGGGCAGCACCGGCGCCGGCTGCGGCCCGGACATCGGCACCGGCCCCTGCGGCAGATCGACGATCAGCGGCTGGATCTCGGCGTAGGTGGCCGCGCTGTGCACCCGCTGGAGCCGCTGGTCGTACTCGTCCTTGCTCAGCCGGCCCTCCGCGTAACCGGCCTTGAGCACGTCGGCGGCGCGCTCCCGGTCGGCGTCCGAAGCACGCATCATCGGATTGTGTCCGGGCTGGCCCTGACCGCCCTGCCAGTTGAGCGACATCCCCAGCACCTCCCCGCCCTCGGCCGATTCTTCCCCCATCATCCCCGACGCTCGGGGCGCGCGGTGAGTTCCCCCTCACAGGGGGACAAAATCGCAACACACGACGGCGGCGGACGGCGCGCGGCACCCGGCACGCGCCCCGCGGAGCCTCCAGAAACGGTCCGTCACGCCTTCCGCATGTCCAACGGGTGTTCGCTCCACTACATTGTGCGCACGAAGATCGAGCGCACGGCGGCGGCCCGGCGTCAACAGGACACCCGTGGCCTCCTCCGGGAACTCGGGGGAAGTCAGCATGTCCGGAGTGTCAAGCGCCGAGGAGACCGGTCTCGACGACCAGGTCCCCTTCCTGGCGCGCCTCGAACGCGAGGACCGAATAGCGCTGCTGGGCCTCGGCCGGGAACTGCGCTACCAGGCCAGGGACCACCTCATCCACCAGGCCGAGCCGTCCGCGCACATCCTCCTGCTGCTCGGCGGCTGGACGAAGGTGACGGCCCGCGCGGCCAGCGGCTACGTGGCGCTGCTCGCGTTACGCGGCCCCGGCGACGTCATCGGCGAGTCCGCCGCCCTGACCGGCCGCCCCCGCTCGGCGAGCGTGGTGGCCCTGGAGCCGGTCCACGCGGTCGCGGTCGACCACGCCCGCTTCCGCGACTTCCTCACCGCCCGCCCGCAGGCCGCCCTGCGCCTGCTGTCGCTGGTCAGCGACCGCACCCGGGCCGCCGACCGGCGCCGCCTGGAGTACGCCTCGCTCGACGTCAAGGAGCGGCTGGCCGCCCTGCTGCTGGAACTCGCCCGCTCCCACGGCCACCGCACCGAACGCGGCATCGAACTGACCGTGCCGCTCAGCCAGGAGGAACTGGCCGGCTCGGTGGGCGCGTCGAGCGAGTCCGTGAAGAAGTTCCTCACCGAACTGCGCCGCGAGGGCGTCGTCGCCACCGGCCGGCGCTCCACCGTCCTGCTCCGCCCCAACGTGCTGCGGAAGATCTGCGCCGCCAACCGGCCCTGACCGCCCTTCCCCGCCGACGGTCCGGGTATTCCTACCCGTTCGGTGGGGGCGGTTTCCCCTCACACGACCGGCCGCGCCGGCGGCACCCTCGACACACCGGCCGCGCCACCACCCGCGCCGCCCATCCGCGCCACCCGTCCACGCAACCCATCCGAGAGGGCCATCGACCATGAGCGATCCCGTCAGCCGCGTCATGCTGCTCTTCGACATCGAGCGCTACAGCGACCGCGACGACGTCGAGCAGGCCTACCTGCGGCGCATGCTCTACGACGTCGCCGACCGCACGCTCGCCGCCGCCGGTGTCGAGGAGACCGCCCACCGGCGCGCCGACCGGGGCGACGGGCTCATCGAACTCCTCGACGCCGACGCCTCCCTGCCCGCGCTGCTGCGGGCGCTGCTGACCGAGACGCCGGTGCTGCTGCGCGCGGTCAACCGGATGGCGTCCAGCAGCGCCCAGATCCGGCTGCGCGCCGTGCTCGCCACCGGCTACGTCGCGGTCGACGAACTCGACGGCTGGGTCGGCTCCGACCTCAACCACGCCGCCCGGCTGCTGGACGGCGCCGAACTGCGGGCCGCCCTGCGGGAGCGGACCGACGACTTCGCGCTGTGCGTGTCGACGGGCGTGTACGAGGGCATCGTCCGGCACGGCTACCCCGGCATCCCGCCGGAGGAGTTCACCGCCGTCACACCGGACAGCAAGAACGGCCGGCTGCGGGCCTGGCTGCACGGCCCCGGGCCGCGCGCGTCGCAGGGGAACGCGCGCGGCCCGGCCGCCGAGGCACCGCCGGGCGGTACGCCGGAGGGCGCCGCTCCGGCCGGTAGCGCCCAGGCGGGCGCCGCGCCCGCGGCAGGCGCTCCGGCGAGCGGGCGCGGCGGGGGATTCACGTTCCACGGAAATCCCAGCTTCGGCGGCGACGTCTTCACCGGCGACAAGCGGACGCAGGAGGGGGCCGTCGTCAAGGGCGACGTGTACATCGGCGGCGGCCGCCGCCGCGCACCGCGCGCCGAACCCCCGGCACGGCGTGAGAGCCCGCAGCACCGGCAGAACCCGCACCACCAGGACGAGGAAGAGGCATGAGTTCCACCGATCCCGAGGAAGCGGCCGGTCGGGCCGCCCCTCCGGCAAGCGAGGACGGCGAGCCGGAGCAGCGCCCGGAGAACACCGCTCCGGACGACGGCGACGGCGGCGAACGCTCCGCCGCCGACGAACCGGAACAGGCACAGAGCGCCTGGCGGGCCCGC
Source organism: Streptomyces alkaliterrae (assembly GCF_007097205.2). Lineage (GTDB taxonomy): Bacteria > Actinomycetota > Actinomycetes > Streptomycetales > Streptomycetaceae > Streptomyces > Streptomyces alkaliterrae. The sequence goes on along the minus strand of NZ_VJYK02000168.1, from coordinate 3,377 downwards.
CAGGACCTGTTACGCCACCGGCCGTCCTTCACCTTCGGCCAGTCGGCGCGCTTCGACGGCGACGTCGTCGGAGGCGACCAGCACACTCTCACCGGCGGTCGGGTCGAGGGCGACGTCATCGTCGGCCAGACCGTCTACCAGCTCGGCACCGGCCGGACAGGCGCGGCCTCCGGCGAGATACCCGCCGACACGTTGGACGAGCTGGCCGCGTGCTTCAGCGACGTCCAGCCCGGCGACACCGCGGACGGCGGTGTGCTCGACCGGCTCGTCGAACGGCTGCGGTCCGAGCGGCTGCTCGTCCTCGCCGGGCCCCGCCACTCCGGGCGCCGCAGCGCCGCCCTGGTCCTGCTCCACCGCCTGGGCGTCGAGACCGTCCGAGCCCTGGACCGCGACACCCCGCCGGGCGAGCTGGCCGCCCGGCTCGACGCCTCCTGCGGCTATCTGCTCGGCGAACTCGACCACCAGCGGACCGGCGAGCTGCGCGAGGCCCAGCTGATGGCGGCCAGGGAGGCGCTGGTCGAACACGACGGCCACCTCGTGGTGATCACCGGCCCGGAGCCCCGGCTGGAACACGTGACCATCGCCCGCTGGTACCCGCCGCCGGCCCGGCACGTCCTCCACGCGCACCTGCGCCACCTCACCGACGAGACCGCCGCCGGGCGGCTGGTCCGGCACCCGGCCGTGGAGGCGTTCCTCCACCACGCCCCGCAGCCCCGGGAGGTCGCCGCCTTCGCCGAGCTAGCCGCCCGGCACGTGCGGGGCGAGGAGGGCGAGGAGGCGCTGGCCGACTTCTCCCGCGCCACCGTCGAACGCCAGGTGCAGGAGTGGTTCGACGACCCGGAGCTGCATCTGCGGGACAAGGCGTTCCTCGTCGCCCTCGCGGTCTTCGACGAGGCCCCCTACGCGCTCACCGCCGAGCTCGGCGACCTGCTGTACGCGCTGCTGCAACGCACCGAGGACCCGTTGGAGCCGCCCCGCGTGCCGGTCTTCGGCACGTCCGTCGGCAGCCGCGTCAAGCTCGCCCGCGCCCGCACGTACACCGCCGAGGAACCCACCGAGTGGGGCCCGGTGCCGCAGCTCAACGCCGCCTTCGAGGACCGCCGGGCGGCGCTCGTGCTGCTCCGCGAGGTGTGGACGGGCCACCCCTCCGCCCGCCCCGGGCTCATCGGCTGGCTGCGGGAACTCGCCGACGACGGCCGCCCGCTCGTCCGCACGCGGGCCGCCGCCGCCGCGGCCGTGCTCACCGCCAGGGACCTGCCGTCGGCGATGGCGCTGCTCGTCCACGACTGGGCGACCTCGCCGCGCCCGCACCGCCGCATCGTCGCCGTGAACACGCTCGCCCTCGCACACGCGATGGGCGCGCCCGGCGTCCCGCGCATCGTGCGGTCGTGGTGCGGAGCCGACGAGCCGTTCCCGCTGCGCTGGACCGCCGTCCGCGCGTACGCGCTGCTCGGCGAGGAGCGCCCCACCGAGGCGCTGCGCGCGCTGCGCGACGCGGCGGCCGGCGAGGACAGCCACGACCAGCGGGAACTCCTCGCGGAGGCCGCCGAGTCGGCCGCGCTGCTGCTGCTCTCCGACGCCCGCGCGCCGGTGCTCGCCCAACTCCTCGACGCGGTCACCGGCGAACGCTCCGCGCGGGACTTCGCGCTCCGCGCGTTCCTCGCCGCCGCCGGCTGGAGCGACGGCGAACCCGGCGACACCGGCTCCCCGCACGGCCGCCCGGAACTCCTCGACCGCTACGGCCAGGCCGCCGCCCGGGACTCCGCCGCCGACGCCGAGGAACGCCACGGCATCGCCGTCATGTGGCGCGCCGCGCTCCGCGACCACCGCCACACCCGCGCCGCGCTCGCCATCCTCGGCGACTGGCTGCGCGTCGCCGAGGACGACCCGACGGCCGAGTGGGCGCTCGCCGCCCTGCTGCCCGCGCTCGTCGAGGACGCGACGGACCACGCCCGGCTCACCCACCGGCTGCGCACCGTGCCGCCCGACGAGGACGGCAGACCCCGGCAGGCCGCCGCGCGACTGCTGGCCCACCTCTCGTTCGCCCCCGCCCGCTGACAGCACCGCCCCACCTCCGCCGACGCACCACCGGGCCGCGCCGTCGGCCCGCACACAGAAAGACGCCAGAGCACATGGCCAACTTCCGCTACTCCCCCGAGTGGCAGCAGGCCGCCGACCGGCACTCCCAGCTGGTCGACCCGGTCCTCACCGTACGCAAGCTGACCCGCTTCGACACCTTCACCAACCGGCACCCCGCCCGGTTCGACAACGCGCACGTCTACGCCACGTCCAGCGGCACCTACGAGACGTACATGCCGCCGCAGCGGCCGCAACTCGCCGGCCGGGGCTACACCGCCGTCTACGAGGTCGACATAGGCGTCCACCGGGTCCGCGCGGAGCTCGACCTGCCCAGCGACAACGACGCCTTCGAGTTCGGCGCCGACGTCGACCTGACCTGGCAGGTCGTCACCCCCGAGGTGTTCGTCGCCAGCGGCCACCGCAACGTGCCCGGGCTGCTCTTCGACGAGATCCAGCGCCGCGCCCGGCCCGTCACCCGAGGCTTCGACATCAACAACAGCGCCGAGGCCGAACGCGCCCTCATCGACGCGCTCACCGCCTCGGGACCGCTCGCCGAGACGGTCGGACTGCGCGTCGACCACACCGTGCGGCTGCGCCGCGACCGGGCCAGCATCGACCACCAGAAGAACCTCCAGGCGATCGGGCACGTGGCCGCCGAGGCCGTCCTGTCCACGCAGGAGGGCATCCGGTACGACGCCGTCGTCGACGAACGCGTCCAGCAGCAGCTCCGGCAGCAGCACGCCCAGGCCATGCTCAGCGGCCAGCACCAGCTGGAGCAGCAGGCGCTGGAGGCGAAGAAGATCGAGTTCTACCAGTACCACCTCTCGCAGGGCGGGGTCGCCGCCTGGGCGATGCACCTCGCGCAGCACCCGGAGGACTCCCGGCTGGTGATGCAGAGCCTGCGCGAGGACCAGCTCCGGCTCATCCAGTCGCAGCTCGGCGTCGTCACGCAGGTGCTCACCAGCGAGCACACCGAGCTGCACCACCTGGCGGGTGTGCACGAGACGGCCATCGAGGTCGTCCGCGGCTTCCTCGCCCAACAACTCCCCGGCGCGCACGGCGCGCCGGGCGCGCCGGGCGCCCCGCCGCAGATCCCGGGGGCCGCACCCGCGCAGCCGTATCCCGCCGGCGCGCAGGGCGCGCCGGGCGTGCCGCCGCAGGTCCCCGGCGGGCCGCCCGTCACGCCGTACGCCGCCCCCGGGCCCGCGCCGGGCCCCGGCGGGCCCTACCCGCCGCCGCAGTACCAGGGGGCGCCCACGGGACCGTACGCGCCCCCGCATGCACCCACGCCCTACCAG
>NZ_VJYK02000167.1 GCF_007097205.2 Streptomyces alkaliterrae | reverse complement strand
GACGATCGTCGCGGTGAACAAGGACGCGGAGGCGCCGATCTTCGAGTTGGTCGACTACGGCGTGGTCGGCGACCTGTTCGAGGTCGTGCCCCAGCTCACCGAAGAGGTAAAGACCCGCAAGGGCTGACCCGACAGCCGCCGGACTCGGCGGACGTCCCGTCCCGGGGGCGGTGTGACCGGTTCCGACCGGCCGCACCGCCCCCGGCGCGTCGTGCGGGCGTGCCCCGGAGAGCGGGTCGGGTGTTGACGTCCGGTCGGCGGCGGGCTAGCTTCCCAGACACAACTTCAACGTTTTGTTGATTTCTCTGGGGAGAGCTGATGACGCAGGGCGAGACGGTCGCGACCACCTTCGGGAGCGCGGTGGGCCAGGAGATCGGCGCCGCGCTGGCCGCCGTCGACGCCGAGCTGGCCGCCCGCTACCCGGGCGACCCGGGCACCCGTCAGCCGGTCCACACCGTGTACGTGCCCGGCGACGTCTTCGCCGCCGACACCGTGCGGACCTGGGGCGACCAGGCGCTCGACCTGCTCGACCGGCACGCCCCCGACGCCGCCGCGCTCGCCGCAGTGCTGGACCTGCCCGCCGGCCTCGCCGACGCCGTGCACGACCGGGTCCGCGCCAAGCTCGAACGGGAGCCGGTGGAGGACCTGCGCATCGACTTCGAGGACGGCTACGGCACCCGCGAGGACGCCGAGGAGGACCACGACGCCGCCCGCGCCGCCGCTCTTGTCGCCGAGGCCTGCGCCAAGGCCGACCCGGCCGTGGCCGCGCCCTACGTCGGCATCCGCCTCAAGTGCATGGAGGCCGAGGTCAGAGACCGCGGCATCCGCACTCTCGACGTGTTCCTCAGCGGACTGATGGCCGCCGGAGGGCTGCCGGCAGGCCTTCGGCTGACCCTGCCCAAGGTCACCTACCCCGAGCAGGTCACGGCGATGGTCCGGCTGTGCGAGCACTTCGAGAAGGCCCACGGCCTGCCGACCGGCCGGCTCGGCTTCGAGATCCAGATCGAGACCAGCCAGTCGATCCTCGGCGCGGACGGCCGCGCCACGGTCGCCCGGATGATCGACGCCGCCGAGGGCAGGGCGACCGGCCTGCACTACGGCACCTTCGACTACAGCGCCTGCTGCGGCGTCAGCGCCGCCCACCAGTCGATGGAGCACCCGGCTGCCGACCACGCCAAGGCCGTCATGCAGGTCGCCGCCGCCGGCACCGGTGTCCGCCTCTCGGACGGCTCCACCAACGTCCTGCCGGTCGGGCCGACCGAGCAGGTCCACAGCGCCTGGCAGCTCCACCACAGGCTGGTCCGCCGCTCGCTGGCCCGCGCCTACTACCAGGGCTGGGACATGCACCCCGGCCACCTTCCGACCCGCTACGCGGCCGTCTACGCCTTCTATCGCGACGGCTTCGAGCAGGCCGCCGACCGGCTCTCCGCCTACGCCGCGCACGCCGGCGGCGACGTGATGGACGAGCCGGCGACCGCCAAGGCGCTCAGCGGCTACCTGCTGCGCGGGCTGGACTGCGGGGCCCTGGGCGAGGCCGAGGTCACCGGGCGGGCCGGGCTGGACCGCGCGGCGCTCGAGGCGTTCGCCGCGCCGCGCCGCGCCGCCCTCACCACCACCCGCTGAGGCGGTGTCCGCCCCCGACCACCCTGAGGTACCCGCACGGCGGACCTGTCCGCGGGGCCCGCCCACCGAGGCGCGTACCGGCCGGTGCGCGCCTCGGTCGCGTGACATCGGCCCTGGTCGGCACAGTGATCGGAGATCCAACCGAACCGGCGGGAGCATCGCGGTAGCACCGGCGCACGCACCCGATGCCTCCGCGCTCCCACGCGTGCCCCCCTGAGCCGCGGCCGTATCCGTGGCAGTGTGGTGCGGTCGCTGACGCGGGGGACGAGGGAATGGGGGAACGGTGATCGTCTGGCTGAACGGCGCCTACGGCGTGGGCAAGACCGCGGTGGCCGAGGAACTGGTGCAACTGCTTCCCGGCAGCACGCTCTACGACCCCGCACCGGTCGAGGCCGGACTGCGCGGACTGCTGCCCAAGGAGCGCCTCACGCAGGTGGACTCCGTCCACGAGCTGCCCTCCTGGCGGCGGCTGCTCGTGGACACCGCCGCCGCACTGCTCACCGAGGTGCCGGGACCGCTCGTCACACCGCTGCCGCTGCTGCGGCAGGAGCACCGGGACGAGGTGTTCGGTGCGCTGGCCGCGCGGCGCATTCCGGTACGGCACTTCCTGCTGGACGCAGCGGAAACGATACTCCGGCTGCGGATCGACGAACTCGCCGCCAGCGAGGGCGAGTCGGCCCGCGCCTGGTGTCTGCGGCAGCTGAGCGCCTACCGCGAGGCCCGGACCTGGCTCGGCGCCGACGCCCACACCGTCGCCACCGGTGACCGCACCCCGCGCCAGAGCGCCCAGGCCGTCGCCGACGCGCTGGCCGCCGGCGCCGGGCGGTGCGACATCGTGCAGACCCCGCCGCCCGTCGGGGAGACGGTGGCCGCCGGTGTCCTCCTCTTCGACGACCGGGGCCGGGTCCTGCTCGTCGACCCCACCTACAAGCCGGGCTGGGAGTTCCCCGGCGGCATCGTCGAGCGCGGCGAGGCACCGGCCCGTGCCGGAGTGCGGGAGGTCGCCGAGGAGCTGGGGCTTGTCCTGCACCGCCAACCGCGGCTGCTGGTCGTCGACTGGGAGCCCCCGGCGCCGCCCGCGTTCGGCGGTCTCCGGCTGCTCTTCGACGGCGGACGGCTGCCCGCCGGGGCGGTCGACGAACTGCTGCTCCCGCGCTCGGAGCTGAGGGGCTGGCGCCTGGTCACCGAGGAGGAGGCCGCGCGGATGCTGCCGCCGGCCCGGCTGCGTCGACTCCACTGGGCGCTGCGGGCCCGCGCCCGCCACCGGACGTTCTACCTCGAGTCGGGTGTACCGGTCGGCGAGGGCGGGTGACCGGACCCGTTCGGCGAGAGCGGGGAGCGGCGGTCCGGTGCCGTCCTGCCCGGGCACCTGACCGCCGCTCCCGCTCAGTCGCCGTTCGCCGTACCGGCCGCGTACCTGGCGAGGAACAGCGCCTCCGCGACCGACATGCGCTCCAACTCGCGCGGGCACACGCTCTCGTTGGCCGCGTGGATCTGCGCCTCCGGTTCGCTCAGGCCGGTGAGGAGGATCTCGGCGTGCGGATAGAGCGTCGCCAGCGTGCCGCACAGCGGGATCGAGCCGCCCTGGCCGGCCACCGCCATCTCGACGCCGTCGTAGGCCTCCCGCATCGCGTCGGCCATCGCCGTGTAGGCGGGGCTGGCGGTGTCCGCGCTGAACGGCTGGCCCTGGCCCAGCTGTTCCACCGCGACCCGCGCGCCCCACGGTGTGTGCCGGTGCAGGTGCGCCGTGAGCAGTTCCGTCGCCTTGGCCGCATCGCTGCCCGGCGGCACCCGCAGGCTCACCAGCGCCGCCGCCCGCGCCTGCACCGAGGGCGTGGCGCCGACCACCGGCGGGCAGTCGATGCCCAGCACGGTGACGGCCGGCCGGGCCCAGATGCGGTCGGCCACCGTCCCCGAGCCGATCAGCTCCACGCCGTCCAACACCTTGGCGTCCTCGCGGAACCGCTCCGGCGGGTACTGGATGCCGTCCCACTCCGCGTCCGATTCCAGGCCGTCCACCGTCGTCGAACCGTCCGGGCCGCGCAGCGAGTCCAGGACCCGGACCAGGGCGGCCAGCGCGTCCGGGGCGGCGCCGCCGAACTGGCCGGAGTGGAGGTTGCCCTGGAGGGTGTCGATCTGGACGCGCAGCAGCGTCATGCCGCGCAGGATGCCCGTCACGGTGGGCTGCCCGGCCCGGAAGTTCCCCGAGTCGCCGATCACGATCGCGTCGGCGGTCAGCAGCTCCGGGTGCGCCTCGGCGTACCGTTCGAGGCCGCCGGTGCCCTGCTCCTCGGAGCCCTCGACGATGACCTTGACCGTCACCGGCACCCCACCGGCGGCCTTCAGCGCGCGCAGCGCCAGCAGGTGCATGACGAAGCCGCCCTTGCAGTCGGCGGTGCCGCGGCCGTACCAGCGCCCGTCGCGCTCGGTGAGCTCGAACGGCGGCGACAGCCACGCCGCCTCGTCCAGCGGCGGCTGCACGTCGTAGTGGGCGTAGAGCAGGACGGTGGGCGCGCCGACCGGCCCGGGCAGCAGCCCGTACACCGACTGTGTCCCGTCCGGGGTGTCGAGCAGGGCCACGTCGGTGAACCCCTCGGCCTCCAACGTGTCGGCTATCCAGCGCGCGGCGGCCTCGCACTCGCTCTTCGGGAACTGCGCGGGATCGGCCACCGACCGGAACCGGACGAGTTCGGCCAGCTCGTGACGGGCCTGGGGCATCAGCGAGGCGACGGTGGCCGCCACTGCTTCGTGCGCCATGAGGGAACGCTCCTAGCGGTTGCTGCGTTGGGCCGGGCGTACGGGATCACCGGCCGCACCGGCGGGGGCTCCGGACGTCGCCGATCCTGCCACAGGGCCCGCGCCGTCCGACCGGCCCCCGGAAGCGGCCGGAACGGTCCCCGGGATGCGGTAGTCAGCCGTCCGGACGAGGCACCGGACGGTCGGGTCAGGCGGGAGCAGAGACACATCGTGAGCAGTGACAACACCCAGGCCGGCGCGGACGCGGAGGCGAACGGCGGCGAGGCCGCGGTGGTGTGGGACGTGATCGTCGTCGGTGCCGGACCGGCCGGCAGCTCGGCCGCGTACGCGGCGGCGCGGGCCGGCAGCCGGGTGCTGCTGCTGGAGAAGGCCGAACTGCCCCGGTACAAGACCTGCGGCGGCGGCATCATCGGCCTCTCCCGGGACGCGCTGCCGGACGGGGTCGAACTACCCCTGCGGGACCGGGTCAACGCCGTCACGTTCTCGCTCAACGGCCGCTTGGCCCGCACCCGGCGCTCCCGGAACACGCTCTTCGGCCTGGTGAACCGCGCCGACCTGGACCACCGGCTCGCCGAGGCCGCCCGCCGGGCGGGCGCCGAGCTGCGCACCGGCGTCACCGTCTCCCGCGTCGAGCAGCACGGCAGCGCGGTACCCGACCGGCGGACTGTCGCGGTGGTACTCGCGGACGGCCGTACGCTGCTCGCGCGCGCGGTGGTCGGCGCGGACGGCAGCGCCAGCCGCATCGGCGCGCACGTCGGCGTGCGGATGGACCAGGTCGACCTCGGGCTGGAGGCGGAGATCCCGGTTCCGGCCACCGTGGCCGAGGACTGGGCCGGCCGGGTGCTCATCGACTGGGGGCCGCTGCCCGGCTCCTACGGCTGGGTCTTCCCCAAGGGCGACACACTCACCGTCGGCGTCATCGCCCCGCGCGGCGAGGGCGAGCGCACCAAGCGCTACCTGGACGACTTCGTCGACCGGCTCGGACTCGCCGGCTTCGAGGCGAGCGTCAGCTCCGGCCACCTCACCCGCTGCCGGGCCGACGACTCACCGCTCTCCCGGGGCCGGGTACTGGTCTGCGGCGACGCGGCGGGGCTGCTGGAGCCCTGGAGCCGGGAGGGCATCTCCTTCGCGCTGCGCTCGGGACGGCTGGCGGGGGAGTGGGCCGCCCGGCTGGCCGAGACCGGCGACGCGGTGGACGCGCGTCGGCAGGCGCTGAACTACACGTTCGCGATCAGGTCGGGGCTCGGCGTGGAGATGGGCGTCGGGCGCCGGATGCTGGCGGCCTTCGCCCGCCGCCCCGGGGTGCTGCACGCCGCGCTGACCGGCTTTCCGCCCGCGTGGCGGGCGTTCGCCCGGGTGACACGCGGGCAGACCACGCCGGCGGAGATCGTCCGCACCCACCCGCTGGCCCGCCGTCTGGTCTCCTCACTGGACCGCGCCTGACGGGCGCGGGTATCCGCGGCGGCGCACCCCGGACGAGCGCGGTGGCGGCTCTCGTCCGGGCGCAGGGCCGCGGCGGCTACTTGCGGCGGACGTAGAGCTGCTTGCGGACGCGTGCGACCACGGTGCCGTCGCTCGCGGTCACGGTGTTCTCGAACCAGGGCAGTGCCTTGCCGCCGTCGGCCGTGGCGGCGCGGATCTCCTCCAGCCGGTCCTCGGTGAGCTTGAAGTCGGCGAACACCTCGCCGCGCCCGGGCGAGACGAAGTCGATCTCGGCGGCCCTGTCCCAGACCACGTACCCCTTGCCGAGGCGGGAGACGGTCAGCAGGGCCCAGAAGGGGTCGCTCATGGAGAACAGCGAGCCGCCGAAGTGGGTGCCGAAGTAGTTGCGGTTGAGGCGGCCGAGGCGCAGTCGCACCCGGGCGCTGCTCCAGTCGTCGGCGATGTGCAGCACTCGGATACCGGCGAAGCGGTAGGGCGGCCACCAGTTCATCGCACGGCGCAGGGTCTTCGGGCTCCAGCTGGGCATAGGCCGAAGCTACCACACAAGTTACCGGCTGGTAATCACTGGATCGCCGACTGCTCCCGCCACAGCCGCAGTACGTCGGCGTCGCCGGTCACCGTCAGACCGCCGCTGTGCGGCAGGCGGTTCCACAGCGCCAGGTACAGCAGCTCCGCCGGGCCGCTCAGCTCGCAGTCGGCGGCGCCCTCCTCACCCCGGCTGACCGACGGCTCCCGCCCGGTCAGCCGCATCGTCCACACCTCCGAGGCGGCGCCGTCGATGGTGCGCACCCGCAGTGTCAGCGGCCGCGGACTGCGTACCCGGCTGCGCGAGCGGGAGTGGAAACCGGCCAGCAACTCGTCGATGCCGTCGGCGGCCAGGTCGCGGTCCACGGGTGAGAGTGCCTGGCCTTCGGCGAGTTCGGCGTCGATCCGGTGGATCGTCGTCTCGTGAGCCTGCCGGCGCGCCCAGAAGGCGCGCCCGTCGCCCGCGCCCGGCAGGAACGTCCAGCAGCGCAGTCCGTCGGACGCGTCGTCCAGTGCGCCCACCAGGGAGTGGAGACCGTCCCGGAACCAGCCGCCCAGCCGGTCGTCCGGCACCGCGTCCTCCGGCAGCCCCGCGGGCTCGGTCAGCCGCTCGGCGACATGTCGCGTCGCCCAGCGGTGCACCCGCCCCACGTGCAGCAGCAGGTCCCTGACCTGCCAGCCCGGGCAGGTGGGCACCTCGGAGTCCAGGCCGGCCTCCTCGGCGGCCGAGACCAGGGACCGGCCTTCCCGGCCGAGGACGGTGATGAAGTCGGACGTCTCCATGGGCGGATTCTGCCAGCCCGTGGGGCGCCCGTGACGGCTGTGGTCCAACCCTGTTTTGTTTCACGGGGGCACAAAGCAAGAATGGTGCGGTGACCCAGACTCGTACCAGGCCCGACCGGGGCCGCAGTGCGCTCGGGCCGGCGCTGGAACTCGTGCACACCGGGCGCGCGCCGACCCGCGCGGTCCTCACCGCCGAACTGGGGGTGACGCGCGCGACCGCGGGCGCGGTCGCCGCCGAGTTGCAGGGCCTCGGACTGATCACCGTCGACTCCAGCCCGAGCACCGCCGGCGCGCAGGGGCGCCCCAGCCACCGGCTGGCCGTCGACCCGACCGGCCCCGTCGTCCTCGCCGCCCAGGTGCACACCGACGGCTTCCGCGCGGCGCTGGTCGGCCTCGGCGGACGCGTCGTCGCCACCGCGCCCGGCTGCGGGCCGGTGGAGGCCGATCCGGCCCAGGTGCTCGGCGAGGTGGTGGCGGCCGGGCGGCGGCTGCTCGAGGAGAGCGGACGCCGCTGCGTGGGCGCCGGACTCGCCGTGCCGTCCGCGGTCGCCGAGCCGGAGGGCACGGCCCTCAACCCGCTGCACCTGCCGTGGGCCCCCGGCGCGCCGGTGCGCGAGGTTTTCCGGCGCTGCCTCGCCGACGCCGGGATCAGCGCCGGAGCGGACGACGGAGTCGCGGCCAACGACGTCAACCTCGGCGCGCTCGCCGAACACCGGCACGGCGCCGGACGCGGCGCCCGTCAACTCCTGTGCGTGGCCACCGGACACCGCGGCGTCGGCGGCGCCCTGGTGGTCGACGGCCGTCTGCACAGCGGCAGTTCGGGTCTGGCGCTGGAGGTCGGCCACCTCACCGTCGACCCCGAGGGGCGGCCGTGCCACTGCGGCAGCCGGGGCTGCCTCGACGTGGAGACAGACCCGCTCGCGCTGCTGGAGGCGGCCGGCCGGCGGCCGGGCCCCGAGGTCTCGCTGCTGCGCCAGGCGCTCTCCCTGCTCAGGACCGAGTACCACGCGGACCCCGCCGTGCGCGCGGCCGCGCACCGGCTCGTCGACCGGCTGGCGCTCGGACTCGCCGGGCTGGTGAACATCCTCGACCCGGACCGCATCATCCTCGGCGGCCTGCACCGCGAACTGCTGCGGTACGACGGCGACCGGCTGCGCGAGGTGCTGGACGCACGCAGCCTGTGGGGCCGGGGCAAGACGTTCGCGGTACTGCCGTGCAGCCTGGACCACAACAGCCTGGTCGGCGCGGCCGAACTGGCGTGGCAGCCGGTGCTGGACGACCCCCTCCGGGTCCAGGAGGCCTGAGCGGCGCGAGCAGCCGGGGCGTTGTCAGTGCCCCGTGCGAGGGTTGGCGGAGTGGCCGAAGACGAGCTCGGCCACTTCGTGGGGGAGGTCGGGGCGCCGTGACAGCGAAGTCCCACCGGCCGTCGGCCGGTTCGTCCGCATCGGCCGTGGCAGTGGTCGACCAGTGGTGGCGGGCGCTGGACGCCAGGGACTGGCCGGCCGCCGAGGCGGTCCTGGACCCGGGGGTCGTCGTGGAGTGGCCGGTCAGCCGGGAGCGCATGCGCGGTCGGGAGAACTTCCTCGCCGTGCAGCGGGAGTATCCCGAGGGCTGGTCCATACGCGTGTTGCGCCTGGTGGGCGGCGGCCCGGCGGGCGAGGGCGGCGGGGCGGTCGCCAGTGAGGTTGAGGTGCCGATGGAGGGTGTCGGGGTCTTCCGGGTGGCGTCGTTCTGGACGGTCCGCGCCGGGCTGGTCGTCGCGGGCACGGAGTACTGGACGGGCCCGGAGGCCGATCCCTCGCCGAGCTGGCGGGCGCGCTGGGTCGAGCGCTACTGACGGTGCCGGGCGCCGCTGCCGCCGCGCGCCGCGCGTAGCCTGAGCGGATGATTCCAGCGGAGATCTCCGACGCCCGGTACGTCAGTCTGACCACCTACCGCAGGGACGGCACCCCGGTCGCCACGCCCGTGTGGGCGGTGGAGGACGACGGCGAACTGCTCGTGTGGACCCGGGACGACGCCTGGAAGGTCAAACGGCTGCGCCGGGACAAGCGGGTGCGGGTCCAGGTGTGCGACGTGCGCGGCAGGATCGCCGAGGGAGCGCCCTCGGCGGAGGGGACCGGCCGGGTCATGGAGGCCGCGGAGCTGAGGCGGGTGCGCCGGGCAATGGCCCGCAAGTACGGCTGGCAGTTCCGGCTGACCGACCTCGGCGGCGCGCTGGTGCGGTTCGGCCGCAGGCCGCACGTGGGCCTCGCCGTCACTCTCTGAGTCTGAGACGCGCGGGGGAGCGGCCGGGCTCAGGCCGGCAGTTGCTCGGAGTCCGGGCCGACCGCGCCGGCGGTGGCCGCGGTCGGCGGCGCCTCGGCCTGAGGGCCCGCTCCGGCGGTCGGTGGCGCGGGCAGGGTGAACCAGACGACCTTCCCCGAGCCGCCGCGCTGCACCCGAGCTCCCCAGCTGGAGCTGAGCGCGGCCACCAGTGCCAGTCCGCGCCCGCTGGTGCCCAGCGAGGTCTTCGGGCGCAGTCGGGGCAGTCGCGGATCGTGGTCCCGTACCGAGACGGTCAACCGGTCCCACAGCAGCACGAGTTCGACCGTGCAGTGCTTGTCGGGCCCGGTATGCCGGTGCACGTTCGCCAGGAGCTCGGTGACGCCCAGCGCGGCGGCGTCGATCAGCGGATCGAGCCCCCAGTAGCGCAGCTGGGTGGAGACGATGTGACGGACCTGGCCGATACGCGACGGCAGCGCCTGGAACTCCACGGCGCAGTGCCGGCTCGACGCGGGGTGAGTGATCACGACGGCGACTCCCTGAGGCCGGGGCAGCGACATGCGTGGGCGGGGCGGCCGTCCGGTACCGAGGAAGGAGCGCCGGACACGGGCCCCGGCCTCTCAGGGTGATCCAGCTCACACAAATGTGCAAATCGCCCGAATCAGGGCATTGCGGTGCGGCGGTTCCCCGACGCCATCTTCGCCGCCCGCTCCCGGGCGTCCCGCAGCGAGGAGGCGAGGCGTTCCCGGACCGGCGCGGTCAGCCCCAGCGCGTAGCGCGTCCGGCCGACGGTCGCCAGCGTCACGTCATGGCCCGGCAGCCACGAGGCGCTGACGCTGACCTCGTCCACCGGGGCGCTGTCGATCTCCCGGCCGTAGCTGGTGAGCAACACGAGCCGACCGCCCTGCACCCGCACCTGACCGGCCCTGGTCAACGACCTCAGCAGCCGCCCGATCGGCACCCCTGTCTGTTCGAACTCCGGCTCAGCCATCATCGACCGCCCCTCCTCGCAGTCACCGCTTCACGCGGCGCTCACTGAGAGAATTCTGCACCTCCGCCGCGACCGCCAACCAGGGCCCGAAGGTCCCGCGCCGCATATCATCAGCCGGTGAGCACCACAGAACAGGCCGCCGGCGGTGCCTTCCAGGACCCCGTCCCCACCGTCGACGTCGACCGCACCGATCCGCACTACCGCGACTGGCTGAAAGAGGCCGTGCGAAAGGTGCAGGCCGACGCCAACCGCAGTGCGGACACCCATCTGCTCCTCTTCCCGCTCCCCGAGTCCTGGAACATCGACCTCTACCTCAAGGACGAGTCCACCCACCCCACCGGCAGCCTCAAGCACCGGCTGGCCCGGTCCCTGTTCCTCTACGGGCTGTGCAACGGCTGGATCCGGCCGGGACGGCCGGTGATCGAGGCGTCCAGCGGTTCGACGGCCGTGTCGGAGGCGTACTTCGCGAAGCTGATCGGGGTGCCCTTCATCGCGGTCATGCCCCGTACGACCAGCCCGGAGAAGACCCGCCTCATCGAGTTCCACGGCGGCCGGTGCCATCTGGTGGACGACCCGCAGACGGTCTACGAGGTCTCCGCCCGCCTGGCGAGGGAGACCGGCGGCCACTACATGGACCAGTTCACGTACGCGGAACGGGCCACCGACTGGCGCGGCAACAACAACATCGCCGAGTCCATCTACCAGCAGTTGCGGCTGGAACGCTACCCCGAGCCCGCCTGGATCGTCGCCGCCGCCGGCACCGGCGGCACCTCGGCGACCATCGCCCGCTACGTGCACTACATGCAGTACGACACCAGGATCTGCGTCCCCGACCCGGAGAACAGCTGCTTCTTCGACGGCTGGGTGAAGAACGATGCCGGCGCCGTCAGCGACTGCGGCTCGCGGATCGAGGGCATCGGCCGGCCCCGGATGGAGCCCAGCTTCGTGCCCGGCGCGATCGACCGCATGATGAAGGTCCCGGACGCCGCGAGCATCGCCGCCGTCCGTGCGCTGGAGTCCGCCATCGGACGACGTGCCGGCGGCTCCACCGGTACCGGGCTGTGGAGCGCGCTGAAGATCGTCGCCGAGATGGTGGCGGCCGGCCGCACCGGTTCCGTCGTGACGCTGATCTGCGACCCGGGGGAGCGCTACCTGGACAAGTACTACTCGGACGAGTGGCTGGCCGAGCAGGGACTTGACGTCACCCCCTACCGTGCGGCGATCGACAACTTCCTCGCCACCGGCCACTGGTGACCCCGCGACGGTCTGACCACCGGTCAACTCCCCGTCCGGCCAGGCGCGTCGGGGTCTGTGACGGGACCGTCGCGGCTGTCATGATGGGCGGGAGTGCTGCAGCGCGCACACCCCGGGGAGACGATGGCCAAGCCGCGCACCGCGCCCGCCCCCGCACTGGAACTCCTGGTGCACGGCGTCGGCGGCGTCACACCGCAACAGATGCTCGACGATCCGCGCACCACCCTGGTCACCGGTGACGCGACCGCCGGCATCCACCGCCGCACCGACGACGTCGACGCGGAGGAACGACCGGGCGAGTACGGCGACAGACCGGTGCCGGAGGCCTACTGCTGGTCCGGTCTGACCTCCGGGAACGGCGCCCGCGCCCTGTGGCTGATCCTGCTCCCCTTCATGATCGCCAACCTCGCCTACTGGATGCGTCCCGCCGCCCCCCGCCGGCACCGCGCTCAGGTCGTCTACTCGGTGCTCGCCCGGCTGCTGGCGCTCTCCCTGACCGTCCTGCTCACCGCGGCCGCCTGCGAACTCGCCCTCGACCTGGTCGCCTGGCAGTGCGCCGGCTCGCCCGGCTGCGCCGACAACACCTCCTGGCTGTCCTTCCTGGCCGCCGACAGCGGCGGCTGGTGGAGCACCCCCGGCCGCCGACTGGTCGTCGCCGCCCTGCTGCCGGTCGCCGTCACCGGCCTGCTGTGGTGGCTCTCCCACCGGACGTGGAGCGCCTACGAGTCGGCCTCCCC
>NZ_VJYK02000166.1 GCF_007097205.2 Streptomyces alkaliterrae | reverse complement strand
GTTGTGGGCCGTTCGGGTAGCGGGGTGGTCGGGCGGGGTAGAGCTGGGCCGTTCCGCCGTGTGGGTGCGTGCTTCGCGCGCCCGCGTACGTGTGACGCACCCGTAGTACCCGAAGGAAGGGCCGGCCGCCGGTGTCACAGCCATTCGAACTTCCCGACTTCTACATGCCGCATCCCGCGCGGCTCAATCCGCACGTGGAGGAGGCGCGTGTCCACACCAGGTCGTGGGCGCGGGAGATGGGGATGCTGGAGGGCTCCGGCATCTGGGAGGCGCGTGACCTGGAGGCGCACGACTACGCGCTGCTGTGCGCCTACACGCACCCCGACGCGACCGGCCCCGACCTCTCCCTGGTCACGGACTGGTACGTGTGGGTGTTCTTCTTCGACGACCACTTTCTGGAGACGTTCAAGCGTTCCCAGGACCGGGCGGGCGGGAAGGCCTACCTGGACCGGCTTCCGCTGTTCATGCCGATGGACCTGGCGGACGGCTTCCCCGAGCCGACGAACCCGGTGGAGGCGGGCCTGGCGGATCTGTGGGCGCGCACGGTGCCGGAGATGTCGCTGGAGTGGCGGGCGCGGTTCGCGGAGAGCACCGAGCACCTGCTGAACGAGTCGCTGTGGGAGCTGTCGAACATCAACATCGGCCGGGTGCCGAACCCGGTCGAGTACATCGAGATGCGCCGCAAGGTGGGTGGCGCACCCTGGTCGGCGGGGCTGGTGGAGTTCGCGGCGCGGGCGGAGGTGCCGCCGTCGGTGGCCGCCTCGCGCCCGTTGCGGGTGCTGCGCGACGCGTTCTCGGACGCCGTCCATCTGCGCAACGACCTGTTCTCGTACCAGCGGGAGAAGGAGGACGAAGGTGAACTGAGCAACGGCGTGCTGGTGTTGGAGACCTTCCTGGACTGCGGGACGCAGGAGGCGGCCGAGGCCGTCAACGACCTGTTGACCAGCAGGCTTCACCAGTTCGAGAGCACCGCGGTGACGGAGTTGCCGGGGCTGTTCGTGGAGAAGGGGCTGAGCCCGCGGGAGTGCGCGGATGTGTTCGCGTACGTGAAGGGGTTGCAGGACTGGCAGTCCGGTGGTCACGAGTGGCACATGCGCTCCAGCCGGTACATGAACGGCGGCGGGCAGGCGGCGCCCGGCACCTGGACGATCCCCGTGCCCAGCGGCATCGGCACCTCGGCGGCGACGGTGAAGCCGTTCGCCGCCCGCTCGGAGGCGGCGCGGTCGCGTCGGCACGCCCATGTGCCGTTCCAGAAGGTGGGCCCCTCCCTGCTGCCGGATTTCACGCTGTCGTACCCGCTGTCGCTGAGCCCGCACCTGGAGGCCTCGCGCCGGCACACCGTCGAGTGGTGTGAGCGGATGGGGATGTTGCGGGAGCAACCGGGTGTGCCCGGTTCGCATGTGTGGACGAGGGAGGCGGCGGCCGGCTACGACCTGCCGCTGTGCGCGGCCGGTCTGCACCCGGAGGCGACCGAGGAAGAGCTTGACCTGGCCTCGGACTGGCTGGCCTGGGGCACCTACGGCGACGACTACTACCCGGTGGTGTTCGGCCGCCCGCGCGACCTGGTCGGCGCGAAGGTGTGCACGGAGCGGCTGGCCGAGTTCATGCCGCTGGAGCCGTCCGCACCCCTCCCGGAGCCGGTCAACGCGCTGGAGCGGGGCCTCGGCGATCTGTGGGGGCGCACGGCCGGACCGATGGCGCCGGAGGCGCGCGCCGAGTTCCGCGAGACGATCGTCGACATGACGCAGAGCTGGCTGTGGGAGCTGGCCAACCAGGCGCAGCACCGGGTGCCCGACCCGGTGGACTACCTGGAGATGCGGCGCGCGACGTTCGGGTCCGACCTGACGATGAGCCTGTGCCGGATCAGGCACGGGAAGCGGGTGCCGCCCCAGGTCTACCGCAGCGGTCCGATGCGGTCGCTGGAGAACTCGGCCTCCGACTACGCGATGCTGCTCAACGACGTGTTCTCGTACCAGAAGGAGATCGAGTACGAGGGGGAGCTGCACAACCTGCTGCTGGTCGTGCAGAACTTCTTCGACTGCGACTACCCGACCGCGCTGCGCATCGTGGACGACCTGATGAACTCGCGGCTCCAGCAGTTCCAGCACGTGGCCGAAAACGAACTCCCGGTCGTATACGACGACTTCGGCCTCGACGCGGAGGCGCGGGAGGTGCTGGCCGGATACGTGCGGGAGTTGGAGAACTGGCTGGCCGGAATCCTGAACTGGCACCGGGAGTGCCGCCGGTACGGCGCCGAGGAGTTGGCGGAGGACCACCGAGTTCCGCGCGGCCTGCCGTCCGGGCCGACGGGGATCGGCACGTCGGCGGCCCGGCTGGTCGCCACGCTGGTCGGCGCGGGAGCGCCGGTCGGGGCGCCTGCCCGCGTTCCGGAGGTGGCGGTCGACGTCTCGGTGCCACCGGCGTACCGCTGAACCGCGTCCCGGGCGTACCGCTGAACCGGGAACCCCCGGCTGAACCGCGGCCCCCCGGCTGAACTGCGGCCCCCGGCCCCCGCGCGGGGGCCGGGGGCCGGGTCAGTCTCCCCCGCCGCCGTCGCCGCCTCCGCCGTCGGAATCGCCACCGCCGCCGTCCGAGCTGCCGCCCCCGCCGTCGCAGGCGTCGGCGGCCGGACCGCAGTCGTCGGAGTCGGTGCCGACGTCGGTGTACCAGGGGCCGGTCCAGGCGGCGTCCGAGCCGGGGTCCGGCTGTTCGCGGCGGGCGCCGAACCGGAGCTGGCCGACGTGCGCGCCGAGTCCGCAGGCGACTCCGAAGAAGTGCGCCATCAGCGCGTCCATGGGGTCGGTGCTCTGGTGGCGGACCGCCGCGAGCGGGCGAATCCCGTCCTGGCTCGGCGGTTGACCGGCGGCGCCCGGCGAGGAGAGCTGTGCCGCCGGCCGCCCGTCGCGGACGAGCGCGGACCAGACGCGGTCGCGCCAGACCAGCTCCCAGTGGCCGGCGGAGGTGCGGACCGACACCGAGCGGCGGGTCTTGCGCCAGGACTGACGGACGGTGAACGCCGCGCGTTCGTCGCCGACGGTGAGGGTGAGGTCGGCTGTGGGGTCGGGGCGGGCGGCGCGCAGGCCGTAAGGGCCCCGGAGCCGGACGGGCGGCAGGCCGTCGGCGAAGACGTCGACGCGGACCAGCCGGCGGTCGACCGCGACGGTCACCGGTCCGGCCGGGGTGTGCGCGGCGCGCCGGGCGATCCACAGCGGCACGCCCAGCCGGGCGGCCTGGTCGGCGGCGTACGCCACGGCGTCCGGCCCGCCGGAGAGGCGGAGGGCGAGCGTGCCGAGCTCGTCGGCGAACCGCCTCGCGTGCTTGACCCGTACCGGCCGGATGGCGCCGCAGGCGCGCGCGACCGGCACGGAGCCGGGTCCGGCCGACAGGTGCTCCAGCGGACGGTAGAGCCCGCCGCCGCCCAGCCAGCGGCCGTGGCGGTGCGCGTCGGCCATGGCAAGCAGGTTGAGTTCGGCGATCGGGACGCGCCGTCCGCCGGCCTTCAGGTGCTCGGCGCTGAGCTGGACCGTGTTTGTCAGCCGGTTCCAGGACCTCTCCGCGTACAGGGTGTCGCTCATCGTCTCCCCCGAGCCTCCGCCGGGCCGCCCGCCCGGCCGTCGTCGTGATCGAACTCCGGCATTGTGCCGCGTCGTCCGTCGCCTGGGACGCGCGGGCCGGGCGGACGGTTTCGCCCTGGGTTGAGCGACTCGGGTGTGAACTGCGCCATAGGGCGGGCGGGGTGCGGCGCGCAAGCTGTGCGGTGAGCGTGGTGATCGACGGAAGCGCTGGTCAGCGGGGTTCGCAGGTGGCGGGCAACTCCTGGGGCGCCTCGGGCGTCCTCTTCGGCGGGCGCGCGGTCGGGTCGGCGGCCCGTGCGGCGACCGTTCGGGGTGACGGCGAATGGTGCGAACGCCCGCCCACGCTCTAACGTCGACCGGACGGCCCCGGCGTGGCCGTCGGCAGCGCTGTGCAGAACGCGGAGGACATCGCACATGAGTGAACGGTTGGAGACGGTCGACGAGCTGGAGGGCTCGCCGACCCGGTCGGTGACCGGGGAGACCGTTCCAGCGGCGAGGGGGCAGGGCCTGGACGCCGGCCAGGTGGCCGCGCGGGTCGAGGCGGGCCAGGTCAACGACGTGCCCAGCCGTTCCAGCCGCAGCCTCGGCGAGATCGTCAGGGCGAACCTCTTCACCCGGATCAACGCCATCATCGGCGTGCTGTTCGTGATCATTCTGATCGTCGGGCCGATCCAGGACGCGCTGTTCGGCGGGGTGATCCTCGCCAACACCGTGATCGGCATCATCCAGGAGGTCCGCGCCAAGCGGACGCTGGACGAGCTGGCGATCGTCGGCGAGACCCGCCCGTCGGTGTGGCGGGACGGGGTGCTGGTCTCGCTGAGCGCGTCCGAGGTGGTCAGGGACGACGTGATCGAGCTGGGCCCCGGCGACAAGATCGTCGTGGACGGGGCGGTCATCGGCTCGGACAACCTGGAGGTCGACGAGTCGCTGCTGACCGGCGAGGCCGACCCGGTGGTCAAGGAGCCCGGGGACACGGTGATGTCCGGCAGCTTCGTGGTCGCCGGAACGGGTGCTTTCGCCACCACCCGGGTGGGGAAGGACGCCTACGCCGCCCAGCTCGCCGAGGAGGCGAAGCGCTTCACGCTGGTCAACTCCGAGCTGCGGCAGGGCATCAGCACGATCCTCAAGTACGTCACCTATGTGATCATCCCGGCCGGCATCGCGTTGATCATCAGCCAGTTGATGATCAACGACGGTGATCTGCCGGAGGCGATCCGGCGCATGGTCGGCGGTCTGGTGCCGATGGTGCCCGAGGGCCTGGTGCTGCTGACGTCCATCGCGTTCGCGGTCGGCGTCGTCCGGCTGGGCAAGAAGCAGTGCCTGGTGCAGGAGCTCCCGGCGATCGAGGGTCTGGCCCGGGTGGACACCGTCTGCCTCGACAAGACGGGCACCCTCACGGAGGCGTCCATGGACGTCGAGGGCGTGCACCCCGTCACGTCCGGCGAGCCCGGTGACGCCGGTGACGCCGGTGACGCCGGTGACGAGGCCCGGCTCGCCGAGGTGCTGGGCGCGCTCGGCACCTCCGACGAGCGCCCCAACGCCAGCATGCAGGCCATCATCGACCGCTACCCGGCGCCCGAGGGCTGGTCCGTCGAGGACTCCGCGCCCTTCTCCTCCGCCCGCAAGTGGAGCGGCGCCACCCTCACCGACAACGCCGGCGACACCCGCACCTGGCTGCTCGGCGCCCCCGACGTGCTGCTGCCGGCCGGGCACCCGGCGCTCGCCGACGCCGACGCGTACGGCGGCCAGGGACTGCGGGTGCTGCTGCTGGCCCGCTGCTCCACGCCGCTGGACGTGCTGCTCGCCGAACCGTCCGCCGCGCCCGGCGCCGCCACGCCCGCGGCGCTTGTGGTGATCAAGCAGCGCATCCGCCCCGAGGCGCCCGAGACGCTTCGCTACTTCGCCGACCAGGGCGTGGACACCAAGGTCATCTCCGGCGACAACGCGCTCTCCGTGGGCGCCGTCGCGCGCGGCCTCGACCTGCGCGGCGCCGAGCACCCGGTGGACGCGCGCGGTCTGCCGGACGCCGAGCGGGAGCCGGAAGCGCTGGCGGACAAGGTCGAGCAGAACACGATCTTCGGGCGGGTCGGGCCGCAGCAGAAGCGAGACATGGTCGCCGCCCTCCAGTCCCGCGGCCACACCGTGGCGATGACCGGCGACGGCGTGAACGACGTGCTCGCCCTCAAGGACGCCGACATCGCGGTGGCGATGGGCTCCGGCAGCCCGGCCTCGCGCGGCGTCGCGCAGATCGTGCTGCTCAACAACAACTTCTCCACGCTGCCGTCGGTCGTCGCCGAGGGCCGCCGGGTGATCGGCAACATCGAGCGGGTCGCCAATCTCTTCCTCACCAAGACGGTGTACTCGGCGCTGCTCGCGATCATCGTCGTGCTCGCCCAGGTGCCGTACCCGTTCCTGCCGCGCCACCTGACGCTGATCGGCTCGCTGAGCATCGGCATCCCGGCGTTCTTCCTGGCGCTGGCGCCGAACAAGGAGCGGGCGAGGTCGAACTTCGTGGGGCGGGTGCTGCGTTTTGCGATCCCGGCCGGTGCGCTCGCCGCCGTCGCCACGTTCAGCGCCTATCTGATGGCGCGCGGCGTGTACGACGACAACCTGGAGGCGGAGACCTCCGTCGCCTGTCTGACGCTGTTCCTCGTCGCGCTGTGGGCGCTGGCGATCATCGCCCGGCCGTACACCTGGTGGCGGCTGCTGCTGGTCGGCACGATGGCCTTCGCCTTCGCGGTGGTGCTGACCGTGCCGTTCCTCCAGGAGTTCTTCCAGATCAGCCTGGTGGGCACGCAGGCGCCGCTGACGGCGGTGGGCATCGCCGTCGCGGCCGGTGTGACGCTGGAGATCCTCTGGGCGTATCTGCGACGGCAGGTCACCGCGGACTGACGGTTCGTCCGACGTACTCACCGCCCGCGCGTTCCCGTTCCGGGGGCGCGCGGGCGGTGGTGTGCGGGTGATTTGCGCCCGCCGAACGGGTTGAAGAACCGTCACTTCGATCATCTGATCGAGTGGATGTTCGATCGGTGGGGGCTCGCGGCCCCGGTCGTGGGCAAATGCTGGGCGGCAGGCACCACACGAACCCGCAGGAAAGGCGCCGACCTTGACCGTCACGGCGATCGACCACCGCAACCGCGAGTACAGCATCAGCCACGCCTACGGCCTCGCCCAGGCCGCACAACTCGCCTACCAGGACGAGGCGACCATCGACCAGCAGGCGCGGGAGTGGGGCTTCGACCGCGTCCGCCACCACCACACCGCCTTCCGGCCGCCCTTCCCGCTGGAGGACACCCAGGCGTACACCATGGCCAGCGACGACATGATCGTCACGGCCTTCCGGGGGACGGAACCCGCCCAACTGAGGGACTGGCTCAGCGACGTCAACACACCACCGTGGCCCGGCCCGGGCGGCACGGGCTTCATGCACTACGGCTTCGGCGAGGCGCTGAAGTCGGTGTTCCCCGACGTGCTGGAGGCGGTGCAGGAGTTCCGCACGAACGGGCAGTCGCTGTGGTTCACCGGGCACAGCCTGGGCGGCGCGCTGGCGATGCTGGCGGCGGCCCGGCTGTACCTGGAGGAGCCGCGGCTCCTGGCCGACGGCGTCTACACCTTCGGCCAGCCGCGCACCTGCGACCGCCTCCTCGCCGGTGCGTACAACAAGGCGTTCACCGAGCGGACGTACCGCTTCGTCAACAACAACGACATCGTGCCGCAGATGCCGCCGGAACCGGTCTACACCCACGTGGACGCCGTCCGCTACATCGACTCCTCCGGTCGGGTGCGGGACCGGATGACGGTGACCGGCGGCCTGATGGACCGGGTGAAGGGCGTGACCGCGGACCCCTTCGCGCCCGCCTCCGACGGCGTACGCGACCACTTCATGAAGAACTACCTCGCCGCCCTGCGGGACAACCTGCCCTGACGGCCGCCCGAGCCCGAAGGAAGCCCGAGGAAAAACGGATGCGAGGCCTCCGGGAAGGCTCTGGCACGATCGCCGGATGACCGTACCGAGGTGGGGCCCGGCCGCGCTCGCCCTGGCCCTGACCCTCGCGCTGGGCGCCTGCGGCTCGGCCGACGGCAACCAGAACGTCGCCCCCGAGCCCACGGCCACGCCCTCCCCCGAGCCCACGGCCGCCGAGTCCGCGCCGACCGACTCCGCACCGCCCGGCTGCCAGCCGGACGGGCGGGAGTACCGGTTGAGTCCGACCGACGCCGCCATGGGGCTGCGGGCTCTGAGCGTGACGCTCACCAACTGCGGCCCGTCCGCGTTCACCGTGAACGGCTATCCGGCGGCGCGGGTGCTGGACGCGGACGGCGAACCGCTCGACGTCACCGTCGGGCAGGGCCCGGGCCCGGTGACCGCACTGCCCGACCCGGGGCCGCGACGGCTGACGCTGCGGCCGGGGGAGAGCGCGACCGCCACCGTCGTCTGGCGGAACACCTACAACGACCTCTCACGCCCGCCGCTCACCGGGACGTGGCTGGAGGTTGCGCAGCACCCGGGGGCGCCCGCCGTGAAGCTCCGCCCGGACGGCCCGGTGGACCTGGGAAGCAGCGGCCGACTCGGGACCACCGCCTGGAGCCCGGCGGAGCGGTGAGCCCCCAGGGCGACCCACCTTGCGGCGTTGCGTCGCCGAAACCTAGTGTCCACGGCATGTCGGCACAAACCGCTCGTACGCGTACCCGTCTGACCGCCGAGGAGCGTCGGCGGCAGCTCATCGGCGTCGGGCTGAAGCTGCTGGTGACGCGGCCGATCCACGAGCTGTCGATCGACGAGGTCGCAGCCGAGGCCGGGATCTCGCGCGGGCTGCTGTTCCGGTACTTCCCGACCAAGCGTGACTACTACGTGGCGGTGGTGACGGCCGCCGCCCAGCGCGTGCTCAAGCACGCGAGGGCGCCGGAGGAGGCGCGCACGCCGCGCGAGCGGGTGCGCGGGATCGTGGCCGGATTTGTGGCCTTCGTCCAGCGCCGCCGGGAGAACTACGTGGCGCTGGTCCGGACCGGCGCGGGCGGCGACGAGCTGGTGCTGGAGGTTTTCGAGAACAACCGCCGGGTGATCGGCGAGCGCGTGCTGGAGGCGGTGGGCCGGCCCGCCGCCGACCCGCTGACCCGGCTGGTGGTGCGGGGCTGGCTGGCGATGGTCGAGGAGATGGCCATCGAGGCGGATGACCGGACGGTCTCCGCCGACGAACTGGTGGAATTCCTGGTCGCGAGCCTGGAGCGGATGCTGGCTCCGACGCCCGACGACTGACCGCGAGGGGGTCGCCGGCGGGTAGGGATTCCCACGCACTATTGAGCATTGCTCAGGAAGGCCCTAGCCTCGTACTCCCCGGTAGCCGACACAGGACGGTACTGATCGTGGACTTCACTCCCTCGCCCAAGGCGCGCGACCACACGCGACGCGTCGCCGCCTTCGTCCGGGCCGAGATCCAACCCCGGGAAGCCGACTACCACCGCGAGCTGCGCACCCAGCCCGACCGCTGGGCCGTACCGCCCGTCGTCGAGGAGCTGAAGGCCAAGGCCCGCGCCGCCGGGCTGTGGAACCTGTTCCTCCCCGACGAGGAGCTCGGCGCCGGGCTCACCGCGCTGGAGTACGCGCCGCTCGCCGAGGAGATGGGCCGCTCCCTCCTCGCCCCCGAGGTCTTCAACTGCAACGCCCCCGACACCGGCAACGCCGAGGTGCTCTACCACTACGGCAGCCCCGAGCAGCGGAAGCAGTGGCTGGAACCGCTGCTCGCCGGTGACATCCGGTCCGCGTTCTGCATGACCGAACCCGAGGTGGCCTCCTCCGACGCCACCAACATGGCCGCCACCGCCCGCATCGAGGGCGACACCGTCGTACTGAACGGCCGCAAGTGGTGGAGCACCGGCATCGGGCACCCGCGCTGCCGCTTCCTGATCTTCATGGGCGTCACCGATCCGGACGCCGACCGACACCACCGGCACTCGATGGTGCTCGTCCCGACCGACACGCCCGGCGTCCGGATCGAGCGGATGCTGTCCGTCTTCGGCTACCAGGACGAGCCCTACGGCCACGGCGAGGTCTCCTTCACCGACGTCCGGCTGCCGCTGGACGCGATCATCGCCGGCCCCGGACGCGGCTTCGAGATCGCCCAGGGGCGCCTCGGCCCCGGACGCATCCACCACTGCATGCGCATGATCGGTCTCGCCGAACACGCGCTGGAACTCGCCTGCCGCCGCTCCCTCGACCGCACCGCGTTCGGCCGCCCGCTGGCCAACCTCGGCGGCAACCGGGAGCGCATCGCCCGCGCCCGCATCCGCGTCGACCAGGCCAGACTGCACGTCCTGCACACCGCCTGGCTGCTCGACCAGCACGGGCCGCTCGGCGCCTACGAAGCGTTGTCGCAGGTCAAGGCGGCCGTCCCGGAGATGGCGTACGAGGTCGTCGACATGGCCGTGCAACTGCACGGCGGCGCCGGACTCTCCGACGACCTCCCCCTGGCCGCCGCGCTCGCCGGAGCCCGCGCGCTGCGGCTCGCCGACGGGCCCGACGAGGTCCACCTGGGAGTCGTCGCCCGCGCCGAACTGCGCCGCCACCGCGACGCCGCCCGAGAGGAGGAGCTGTCATGAGCCGACGGGTTCTGGTCACCGGAGGCGCCTCAGGACTGGGCCGTGCCCTGGCCGTGCGGTACGCAGCGCTCGGCGCCCGGGTTGTCGTCGCGGACCTCGACCCGCCCGAGCGGCCGGTCGCGAGCGGCGTGGAGTCGCTGCGGCTGGACGTGCGATCCGAGGAGGAGTGGCGGGCCGCCCGCGAGTGGTGCGAACGCGAGTGGGGTGGCCTGGACGTACTGGTCAACAACGCGGGCGTCGCCGCCGCCGGGCGGATCGAACGCCTCGAGGCCGCCGACTGGGACTGGATACTCGACATCAACCTGCGCGGCACGGTCAACGGCTGCCGCGTCTTCGTCCCGCTCCTCAAGGAGCAGCGCGCCGGCCACCTCGTCAACATCGCCTCACTCGCCGGGCTGATGAACCTGCCCGGCATGGCCTCCTACAACGTCTCGAAGGCGGCCGTCATCTCCCTCTCCGACACGCTGCGCCACGAGCTGGCGCCGTACGGGGTGTCAACCAGCGTGGTGTGCCCGGGCTTTGTCCCCACCAACCTGGGCGCCGGGCTGCGCAGCCCCGACCCGGTACTCGCCGCGTCAGCCGAACGGATGATCCGCAACGGGTCCGTCACTCCCGAGCAACTGGCCGAGACGGTCGTGGCGGCCGTCGACCGGGGCCGGTTCCTCGTCCACACCCACCGCGAGGGTCGCGTCGCGGCCGCACTCAAACGGTTCGTCCCGCCGCTCGCCGACCGGCCGATCCGCCGCGCCTGGCAGCGGACCAGGGCCAAGCTCGACGCCCACGACCGCGACGAGCGCCGGTCGTCCGCAGCAGAGCGGGAGGAGAAGAAGGGAGGCGACGCCCGATGAACCAGCCCGGCCCGGTACGCGGCGAGGACGGCTTCGACGTGGCACGCGTCGACGCCTGGCTCAGCGAACGCCTGCCCGAACTCACCGGCGGGCCGCCCGAGATCGGCCAGTTCTCCGGCGGTGCCTCCAACCTCACCTACCTACTGCGCTACCCCGGCACCGAACTGATCCTGCGTCGGCCGCCGGCCGGCCGGAAGGCCTCTTCCGCCCACGACATGGCCCGCGAGTACCGGGTGCAGCGGGGACTGGCCCCGGTGTTCCCGTACGTGCCGAAGGTGCGGGCGCTCTGCCAGGACCACGACGTCATCGGCTGCGACTTCTACGTCATGGACCGCGTCGAGGGCACGATTCCGCGCCGGAACGTCCCCGAGGGACTGGAGCTCGGACCCGCGCGCGCCCGCGCCCTGTCCGAACGGTTCGTCGACACCCTCGCCGAACTCCACGCCGTCGACCCGTCCGCCGCCGGACTCGCCGACCTCGGCCGGGGCGAGGGCTACGTGCAGCGCCAGATCGAGGGCTGGACCCGCCGCTACGACCAGGCCCGCACCTGGAACGTACCCAGCTTCCGCCACGTCACCGGCTGGCTCGCCGCGAACCAGCCGGCGGACGCGGCGGTCAGCGTCATCCACAACGACTGGCGGCTGGACAACCTCGTCCTCGACGACGAACTGCGCGTCGCCGGCGTGCTCGACTGGGAGATGGCCACCCTCGGCGACCCGCTCATGGACCTCGGCGCCGCCCTCGCCTACTGGGTGCAGGCCGACGACGGACGGCTCGCCGTCCGGACCCGCCGACAGCCCAGCCACCTGCCCGGCATGCTCACCCGCGACGAGATCGTGCGGCGCTACGCCGAGCGAAGCGGGCTGCGCGTGGAGGGCTGGGCGTTCTACGAGGTGTACGGCCTGTTCCGGCTGGCCGCCATCGCCCAGCAGATCTACTACCGCTACCACCACCGCCAGACCCGCAATCCCGCCTTCCGCAACCTGTGGACGGCCGTCCACCACCTGCAGCGCCGCTGCCGCGCGGCGATCCGCCGAGCCGACGGCTGACGGTTCCTCACCGCCGCCCGCCCACCGCCCGCTCCCGGAAGGGACCGCAACGTGCCCGTCGTCCACCTGGTCCGCCACGGCCAAGCATCGTTCGGCGCCGCCGACTACGACGTGCTGTCCGAGACCGGCCGCGCCCAGGCCCGGCTGCTCGGCAGGGAACTCCTGCGCCGCACACCACGGAACCCGCTGCTCGTCAGCGGCGCCCTGCGGCGACAGCGCGACACCGCGCGGCTGCTCGCCGCGACCGCCGGGATCGCGGCCGAACCGATCACCGACCCCCGGTGGGACGAGTACGACCATCTGAATCTGATCAACCGCTACGGCCCCCCGCCCG
>NZ_VJYK02000165.1 GCF_007097205.2 Streptomyces alkaliterrae | reverse complement strand
GCCCTGGACCGCGCCGACCCGGACCAACCCCGCTGAGCCCGGCCGGGCCGGCCGGCCATTCCCACACACCCGACCCTCATCCGCCCGGCGCCCGGGGGTGACTGAGCGCTTGCGTCGGCGACTTGAACGGGCGGCCGTGTCAAGTCTCACGATCCTCCAGGGTTCAATAGAGGACCACACGAGCCTGACGAGGGGGCGCAGTGATCAAGCGTGCTGCATGGGGGATGTTTGCTCTCCTGGTGGCCACTACGACGGCCTGCAGCGATAGCCAGTCGGATCGACCGGGACCGTCGACAGTCGCGAGTTCAGAGAGTTCCGAGGAACCGACTCCGTCGGAAACGGCTGCCGACGAACCGGTTGCCCTACCCACGAACAGTGAGGGCGTCGGGGCTCTCCTGCTCCAGAACGCTCGTGACAAGGCCACCGACACACAAGCGTTCGATCGGGGTAAGGTCGTCGGGGTACTGGAGCTGACGGTCAAGGGCGGGGAAGGCAGCGCCGAAGACATCTGCGACGCCGCGGAGCATCGTGAAGACTCGGAAGACTGGATGTCGGGGTGCACGACCGCGATCACTTTCACGAGACTGACTGACCCTGAGTACAGCGACTTCCAGTGAGTGGTCCTGACGCGAGAGGTCGCCGGGGGCTCCCTCCCTGCCTCGTCTCGGAGTGCCCGTGGCTGAGTATCCGATCTGACGAGTCGAGCAGGATCGACACGGGGTGACACGCGGCCGCTCAATTCGCCGACTCACACGCTCACTCGCCAACTGAAGTGCTCAGGCACACCGGGCGCCGCGACAGCCCCGGCCACGGAGCCACCCAACCACCCGGACTGTGCCGGTCCGGCCGCGCGTCCCTTCTACCTGTGCCGGCCGGACCTGCCCACCCGGGCCGCGCCTCCGTCCGACCCGCGCCGACGGGACTTGCCGCCCGGGCCGCCCGCGCGGCCCACGCCGGCCGGAACCCGGCTGCCTGGTCGCGTGACCGTCCGACCTGTGCTGGTCGGATCTGGCTGTCCGGGCGCGTGTCCGCCGCCCGCTCGGCCCGACCTGGCTGTCCGGGCCGCGTGTCCCGTCTGACCGGCTCCGCGTCCGGCCGTCCGGGCCGTGTTGCCCGCCCGAACCCTGTTCGGGCGGGCAACGGGACTGGCGCCTGCGGTGGGGTTCGGGATCGGAGTCCCGAGTGGTCAGCCGGGGGTCGGGTCGGCCGCCTCCAGTAGGATCCGGGCCAGCTCGCGCGGGCTGGAGAACATCGGCCAGTGGCCGGTGTCCATCCGGACCACCCGGCAGTCGCCGCCGGCCACCAGCTGCGTCACCCGGACGTCAAGTTCCTCTCCGGCCAGCAGGCACTTCACATACGTCGTCGGCAACTCTTCGATCGGGCGGGCGAGTTCGGCCGGCTCCGTGAGCGTGCGGCCGGGGTGCGGCGTGGAGTCGGCCAGGATCCGGGCGACCCGGGCCTCGTCGAGACCCTGGCCCGCGTAGGCCTCCGCCAACGGCGGCCACGTGCCGCCGTTGGCGGCAATCGCGGCCTCGACCATCGGCCGGCCCTCCGGCCACTGCGCCACGAACGACTCGCCGTCCACGGGAACGTTGGAGTCGACGAACACCAGGTGCCGCAGCCGCTCGCCGATCCGCCCGGCCGCCTGGCCGACCGGTATGCCCGAGTAGCTGTGACCGACCAGGACGACGTCCCGGAGGTCCAGCCGCTCGACCTCCTCGACGACGTCCCGCACGTGGGTCTGCTGACCGGCTCGTTCCCCCTGCCGCTCGGCGAGACCCGAGAGCGTGAGGGGACGGGCGCCGTGTCCGGCCGCGCGCAGCTCGGGCACCACCTCGTCCCACGCCGAGGAACCAAGCCACGCTCCTGCCACGAGCACAAATTCCGTCATGCCCGCAATCTAGCCGCAGGGTCTGACAGCCCGTGGTCGGACGCCGCCGACCTCGGCGGACGGCCCGCGGCTACGCGCGGAACGCGGCCGGGCGTTCCGGGGACGCGGCGGCCAGGGCCTTCCGCACCTGCTCGACGTCTCCGCGCAGGCCGTACACCGGGGTGTCCGGCTGCTGCCGCCAGGACTCGTCGAGCCCGCCGGCGTCGACCGTGTCGAACCCCATCTCCTCCATCAGATCCCGGACGACCCGCTTGGCCCGGGGGTCGTCACCGGCGACGGGGAAGGCGATGCGCTCGGGGTCGCCGACGGGCCGCGGCCGTTCGACGATGTCGTCGGCGTATGTGCCGTTGAACGCCTTCACCACCGGTCGGCCCAGGTGCCGTTCGGTCCAGCGGCTCTCGGGCAGGCCGTCCTCGATCTCGGCGATCCGGCCGTCCCGCTCCTTCGGGTAGTAGTTGTTGGTGTCGACGACCACGGCGTCCTCGGCGGCCTCGTCGAAGAGGCCGGACGGCAGGTCGGGGATGTTCTTCAGCGGGATGGTCACCACCACGACCTCGGCCCCGCGCGCCGCCTCGGTGGCGTGCACGGGCGTGGCGCCCGTCTCCTCCGCGAGCGCGGTGAGAGTGTGCGGGCCGCGCGAGTTGGCGACGGACACGTCGTGTCCGAGAGCGCGGAGGCGGCGGGTCAGGCTGCCGCCGATGTTGCCCGCGCCGATGATGCCGATCTTCATGATCCCTCCAGAGGATGTGGCGCGGCCGCTGTGTCGGGCCGCCTCCGCCTCAACCACCCGGTGGCCGCCGGTATTTCAGGGGCCCACCACGGCCGCGCCGGGTCGCCGGCGCCTGGGTAGGCTCCCGGGGTGACCGAAGAGCGCAGACGCAGGGTGCCCCGCCGGATCAGGGAGCAGCAGATCATCGACGTGGCCGTGCGGGTGTTCTCCAAGAGGGGCTACCACGCCGCCTCGGTGGACGAGATCGCCGAACTCGCCGGTATCTCCAAGCCGATGGTCTATCTGTACCTGGAGTCGAAGGAGGGATTGTTCATCGCCTGTCTGCGCCGGGAGGCCGACCGGCTGGTGCGGGCCTTCCAGGACGCGGCGCGGGAGGCCGGCCGTCCCGACGAGCGGCTGCACGCCGGACTCCGCGCGTTCTTCGCTTTTGTCGCCGAGCACCGGGACGGCTGGGTGGTGCTGTACCGGCAGGCCTCCGAGTTGAGCGAGTCCATCGCCAGGGAGGTCGCGCTGGCCCGTCGAGCGGTGCTGTCGCAGGTCGCCGGCCTGGTACGGGACGGCGTCCGGGAGGAGGGCGGCGACGGCCGGGTCCAACTCCGGGAGGAGGACGCCGACTTCGTCGCCTACTCGCTGGTGGGTGCGGCGGACTCGCTCACCGACTGGACGGAACGGCATCCGGGCCAGTCTCCGGACGGTGTCGCGCTGCGGTTGATGAACATGGTCTGGGTCGGCATGGAGCGGGTGCTGCGCGGCGAGACCTGGTCGCCCGAACACGGGTAGTGCCCCCGGCCCTGCCGGGAACGCGGAGCACCGGTTCTCGCACGACCCATTGCTTTCTCCTTACGGCTGAGTAGGTTTACCGCACGGTAAGAATGCGCGGAGCGCACGGGCCGCCGAGCCGGCGGCCCGTGCGCTCCGCGATCCCGGCCTGCCCACCCACCGCAAGCCCCCCGGACCGCAGCCGCCGAAGGAGCCGAGGATGAGCGTACGCAGGGATCTGAAGAGGGCACACAGCCGCAGCGATCTGGCCGCCCGCGTCACCGTGGAGGTGGTCAGCGAGGACGGCGTGGTGCGGGAGGCCCGCGCCTCGCACCTGGTCGCGCCGGAAACCTCCGGCAGCGTCGCCGACCTCCCGTTCGACGCCGCCGCCCGCGAACCCGACCGAGTGGCGCTGCGCCGTCGCACCGAGGGCGGCTGGCGGCCGGTCACCGCGCGGCAGTTCGCCGACGAGGTGGCCGCCGTGGCCCGAGGCTTCGTCGCGGCCGGTCTCGCGCCCGGCGACCGGGTGGCGCTGATGTCCCGCACCCGCTACGAGTGGGCCGTCCTGGACTTCGCGATCTGGGCCGCGGGCGGTCAGAGCGTGCCGATCTACGCCACCTCCTCCGTCGAGCAGGTGGCGTGGATCCTCCAGGACTCCGACGCCCGGCTGGTGGTGGTCGAGAACGCCGACAACGCCGAGACCGTGCGCCGGGCCGCCGCGACACTCGCGGCGGAGCGAACGCTGTGGCAGTTGACGGCCGGCGGCCTCGCGGAGCTGACGGCACTCGGCCGTGACGTGTCCGACGGACGCCTGGCGCGGCGGCGTGCCGACCTCACCCCCGGCACCGTCGCCACCCTCTGCTACACCTCGGGAACCACCGGCCGACCCAAGGGCTGCGTCATCAGCCACGGCAACCTGCTCGCCGAGGCCGCCAACACCATCGAACTGCTGCACCCGGTCTTCCGGGAGGTGACCGGGCGGGAGGCGTCGACGCTGCTGTTCCTCCCGCTCGCGCACATCCTCGGCCGGACCATCCAGATCGCCTGCCTCAAGGCGGGCATCGAGATCGGCCACTGCCCGAGCATCAAGCCCGACGAGCTGCGTCCCGAACTGCGTTCCTTCCGCCCGACGTTCGTGGTCGGCGTGCCCTACCTCTTCGAGAAGATCCACGACACGGGCCGGGCCACCGCCGAGCGGATGGGCCGCGGGGCCTCCTTCGACCGCGCCGACCGCGTCGCCGTCCGCTTCGGCGAGGCCGCCCTGGCCCGCCACCTCGGCACGGGCAAGGGACCCGGGCCGGGGCTCACCCTCGCCTGGGCGCTGTACGACCTGCTCGTCTACCGACGTGTGCGCAAGGAACTCGGCGGCCGACTCAATTACGCGATCAGCGGTGGTTCCCCTCTGGACAGGCGGCTGAACCTGTTCTTCTACGCGGCCGGAATCATCGTCTACGAGGGCTACGGACTGACCGAGACGACCGCCGCCGCCACCATCACGCCACCGCTGCGGCCCCGGCCCGGGACCGTCGGCCAACCCGTGCCCGGCACCGCCGTGCGCATCGCGGACGACGGCGAGGTGCTCATCCGGGGCGGCATCGTCTTCGGCGGCTACTGGCAGAACGCCGCCGCCTCCGACGAGGTCCTGCACGACGGCTGGTTCCACACCGGTGACCTCGGTTCCCTCGACGAGGAGGGCTATCTGACCATCACCGGCCGGAAGAAGGACATCCTCGTCACCTCCGGCGGCAAGAACGTGTCCCCGGCGGTCCTGGAGGACCGGGTGCGCAGCCGTCCGCCGGTCGGGCAGTGCGTGGTGCTGGGGGAGGGGCGCTCCTACGTCAGCGCGCTCATCACCCTGGAACCGGACGCGACGGCACACTGGCTGGCCGTGCGCGGCCGCCCCGCGGACACCCCGCTCGCCGAACTGCGCGAGGACCCCGAGCTGCTCGCGGACGTCCAGAAGGCCGTCGACTATGCCAACGAGGCCGTCTCACGCGCCGAGTCGATCCGTCGCTTCCTGGTCGTCGACGGCGAGTTCACCGAGGAGAACGGGATGCTCACCCCGTCGCTGAAGGTCAGACGGCGGGCGGTGCTGGAGGCCCACGCCGACGAGATCGAGGAGCTCTACCGGAGCTGACCGCTGCCCGCTGCCCCTCCTCGCGCCGAGCGCCGAGCGCCGAGCCCCGAGCGCCGCGGCGCGGGTGAACCTGTGCGCCTGCCCGGTCCGCGCCGGTCGCAAGCGGCACACTTCGGCCGATCGATGGCCGAGAGCCGACTGATGCGCTTGGCGGACCCGGCCTGCGATCATTGGTGACGACGGTGATGTCAGGTTCACGAGTGACAGCGAGGGCTGTGATGAGGAGCGACAGGCACGCAACGGAGTCCGGCACCGGCCGGCCGCCGGAGGCACCCCCGACGTCTCCGACGGCGCGGGGGCGTGATCGGCCGGCCGTCCCACCCAAGAAGCCCTCGGGGAAGTCCTCCTTCGACGACATCTACGACCGGCCCGATCCTCGCGGCTACTACCGGGCCCTGCGGCCCTACGACTACCAGATCCCGCACCACGCGCAGACCCTCGTCCGCCGTCTGCTGGGCACCAAGCCACTGGTGGCGGCCGGTGAGCGGGGGCCGCTGACGGTACTCGACGTCTGCTGCTCGTACGGCGTCAACGCCGCCCTGTTCAACCACACCGTCACCCTCCAGGACCTCTACCGCCACTACGCCGCGCTCGACTCGCGGGCCGACGCCGGGACGGGCGCCGCCCGCCTCGCCGAGATCGACCGCGAGTACTTCGCCGAGCGCCGCCGCTACGACGCCGTGCGCTCGCTCGGCCTCGACGCGGCCGGGAACGCCGTCGCCTACGCCGAGTCCGCCGGGCTGCTCGACGAGGGCTTCGCCGAGAACCTCGAGAGGGACGAGCCGAGCGAGGAGCTGCGTCGCGCACTCGCGGACGTCTCCCTGGTCACCGTGACGGGTGGCGTCGGCTACATCACCGGCCGTACCTTCGCCAGGCTCGCCGCGCACCTGCCGGACCGGGTGTGGGTGCTGGCGCTGGTGCTGCGCACGGTCTCCTACGACGACATCAGCGCCGCGCTCACCGCCCGCGGGCTGCGGACCGTCCGGGCCGACACGACCTACGTGCAGCGCCGCTTCACCGACCCCGAGGAGCAGCACAACGCGGTGGCGGCGGTCACCGCCGCCGGCCTCTCCCCGGAGGGGCTGGAGGCGGACGGCCGCTTCCACGCCCAGCTCTACCTCTCCGGGCCCGCCGAACCGTCCGGGGAACTGCTGCTGCCGGAGGTACTGGCCGAGGTCGTCTCCGGCTGAGCGCCGCCGCGGCCGCCCGGCGCGGGCCGGCGGCGGCTCACACCTCGTCGTCCGGGATGGTGTGCATCGCCGCCTCCTCGGCCGAAGCGGCCGCCGAGTCGATGCCCACGTCGAGCGCGAGCAGCTCGTGGTCGTGGTCGCCCCGCACACCCTCGTTCGGGGCGACCAGCCGGCCGCTGCGCCGGTCCCCGACCTCCCCGTCCAGTGGCTCGCCCTCCCCACCGGGCACGTCGCCGATGCCGTCGCCGTCCTGCGGCGCCACGTCCGGCAGCTCCCGGGCCAGCCGCCTCTCAAGCGGCTCGCCGGAGTGCTGCTCGGCGGCCGTCGTCCCCCAGGTCTCCACCGCGAGCGGCCGCTCGGGCGCCGAGTAGCCCTCGATGTTCGGGTCGACCTCCCGCCCCAGCAGGGTGTCCTCCTCGTCCAGGATTCCGGTGTCCTCCTGGATCTCCGAGCCGTCCGGCTGGTAGACGTCGTCGCCCATCGCGTCCTGGAAGCCCATGACCACTCTCCGTCGCCCAGCCCCGAGTCGGTGACGCGCACGCGCGCCCTCACCATCAAATCTAGGGACACCGTCACCGGGTCCGCAAAACCGGCGCCGATCGCGTCGGTGCGGGTGAGTGCAGTCGGATGGCGGGTGCGGAAGCGGCCACGGGCGGGGAAGAGCAGGATGTGGCTACCGTCCCGAAACCGATGCGCAAGATCGCGCGGCGGCGCAACGAGCCGGCCGTCGTCCAGACGCTGCGCTCGGCCACCGCCGCCACCATCTCCTACGCCGTCGCCAGCTGGCTCCTCGGTGTGAACCCACCGCCGCTACTGGCACCGCTGACCGCGCTGCTGGTCGTCCAGGTCACCCTCTTCGCCACGCTCACCAGCGGGATCCGGCGCGTCAACTCCGTGATCGCCGGTGTGCTGATCGCCGTCGGCTTCAGCGCTCTGGTCGGCCTGAGCTGGTGGAGTCTGGGCCTGCTGATCATCTCCTCGCTGGTGCTCGGCCATCTGGTGCGGGTCGGCGAGTTCGTGCCCGAGGTGGCGATCTCGGCGATGCTGGTGCTCGGCGTCTCCCACCACACCGACCTGGCGGTGAGCCGAGTACTGGAGACGCTGGTCGGCGCGGCGGTCGGCCTGCTGTTCAACATGGTCTTCGTACCGCCGGTGTGGGTGGAGTCCGCCGGCGAGTCGATCGAGGACCTGGCCGGCCGGATGAGGGACCTCATGCGGGACCTCGGCGACGAGATCACCGGCCGCACCGCCGTCGAGGCCGCCGCGGCCAGACTGCACGCGGCTCGCAGGCTGGACCACGACATCGTCGAGGTCGACGCCTCGCTGGCCCGGGCGGAGGAGAGCCTGCGGCTCAACCCCCGGGTGAAGGAGGGACTGCTGTCCCGGATCGTGCTGCGCACCGGCCTGGACACCCTGGAGATCTGCGCCGTCGTCCTGAGAGTCAGCGCCCGCACGCTCACCGACCTGGCGAAAAAACGCAAGGACGAGGACCTGTTCCCGCCGCCGGTGGCGGAGGCGCTACGGGAGTTGTTCGGCCATCTGGCCGCAGCCGTGGAGAACTTCGCCTCGCTGATCACCACGCAGATCAGCAGCAGCGCCGAGGAGGCCGAGGACCGCCTCGCCGACGAACTCGCCGCCGCCCGCGCCGCGCGGGAACGAGTGGCCCATCTGCTGCTGGAGACCGTCCAGGAACACCCCCGGCAGTGGCAGCTGCACGGCGCTCTCCTGGCCGAGGTCGACCGCATGCTCGACGAACTGGACATCGAGAAGCGGTCCGTGCGCCTGGCCGAGGAACTCGACCGCTGCGCCCAGGAACGCCACGAGCGCTACCCGTTCCTGGCCCGCGTCGGACGCAGGCTGGGAGAACTCCGCAGACGCACCACGGCCTGACGCCGAGCGACCGACACGCCCGAGCGACCGACACGCCCGAGCGGCCTGACGCGGGGTCATGTCTTGGTCAAGATCCCCGTGGTCGTCAGCCCACCGGACCGCCCACCGGCTAGCCTGCCGCCAGGCCGTGCGGCCGGCAGGCCGGGGCCCGGGGGAGGCGACCATGCGACGACACCGCCACAGCGGTCCGACCGCGCTCATGACCGCGGCGAGCGGCGCGGTCCTTCTCGCGGTCGCCGCCACCGCCGGATGCGGAGGCGACCGGAACGACGACGCCCGCCCGACGGCGTCGCCGACGACCGTGCCCACCACCACCACCAGCGCCACGCCCACGCTCACCGCCGAGCCGAGCCCGCCCTACCCCACCGGCCCCGACGGCTGCCACGAGAACAGGGGCTGGAAGCCGGAGAAGGCCGCCGGCTGGCTCAGGCTGCGCTTCCGCGGCCCGCAGAACACCGCCGCCGGCGACCCGGAGAAGGTGCAGCTCACCAAGGCGGTGGAGGGATACAGCGGGCCGCTGTGCCGGCCGCTCACCGTCCAGGTCGAGTTCTGGAGACTCGTCCACGGCATGCCCGACCGCTCTGCCGGCCGCCCCTCAGACGCCACTGGCCCCGACCCCGACTACTACTTCTCCGCCGAGTCCGTGTCCCGCGTCGAACTGCGGGTGGACGGCGGCAAGGAGCACCACGTCCCACTGCCGAAGTCGCTGTACGGCGCGGACGCGCGCGACGCGTGCACGGGAGCACTGCTGGCCGTCTACGCGGGCCCCCCGCTGCGGGCGACCGAGATGCCCGAGGAGATCACACTCTCCGACGCCTCCGTCTGGCGGCGGGGGGCCGCCGGCTTCCGCACCAAGCGTGTCGCCGACTACGAGGTCGTGCCGCCCTCCGCGCCGCGTGTCTGCGGCCCCGACGGCACGCCGACCGCGGAACCGCCGACGCCTGGCGCCACCGGCGTACCGCGCCCCGGCATCCCTCTCCACCCCACCCCGAGTCGTTCCTTCGATCCCCTCGACCGCAAGCCCACCACCGCACCCTGAGCGTGGACCGCCCGGTCGGGGTGGTGAAGCAGACCAAACCGCGCCCTCTCCGCGCGCCCTACCGCCGAGGACACCCCGGTCCTGCGACAGTCGGGAGCACACCCGTCCGCACGTGAACCGGAAGGCCACCGATGAGCACCGCGCACCACGGCAGCGACGACGGCGCCCACCCCACGGGCGAGACCACCGCGCTCCTGCGGATCGGTGAGGACCTGCTCGAGGCGGCCAGGACGGCCGACGCGGGCCGGGCCGCCCGCACCCTCGTCACCGCACCCGGACTCCGGGTCACCCTCATCGCGCTGCTCGCCGGGCAGGAACTCTCCCCCCACGAGGAACCCGCGGCCGCCAGTCTGCTGTGCCTGCGCGGCGAGGTGGTGCTGTCCGCGGTCCGCGGCACCGCCACCTGGCGGTTGTCGGCACACGACCTCCTCGGACTGCCGGACGGCCGTCACCGCCTCACCGCCGAGGACGACGCGCTGCTCCTGCTCACCGTCCGACTCGACTAGGGCCTGTCCGGCGCCGTCAGGAGTCGTCGTCCGCGATCCAGAGGTCGGGGCCGAAGACCTCGTAGCGGATGTGCCGCGGCGACACCCCGGCTGCCAGCAACTGGGCGCGCACGTCCCGCATGAACGGCAGCGGACCGCACAGATAGGCCCGCAGGTCGTCCGGCAGGTCCAGGGCGCTCAGCTCCATGCGCCCGCTCCACGCCTTCGGCTCGGCCTCACCGGGCCACTCGTACCAGTACTGGGCGCGGGCCCCCGGCAGCCGACTGACCAGCTGATTCGTGTCCGCGCGCAGTGCGTGTTCGGCGGGGGAGCGGTCGGCGTGCAGCACCAGGGTCGACCGCGTGGAGCCCTTCGACGCCAGGTGCTCCAGCATGCCGACCATCGGCGTGCAGCCGATGCCGGCCGAGGCGAGCAGCAGCGGCGCGTCCTCGTCCTCCAGCACCACGTCGCCGAAAGGCGCAGACAGCGTCAGTTCGTCGCCGACCCGCACCGTCCGGTGCAGCAGGTTGGAGACCTCGCCGAGCGGGGAGGTGTCCCCGCCCACCCGCTTCACCGTGATCCGCCGGGTTCGGCCGTCCGGCGCCGAGCTGAGGCTGTACTGCCGCAACTGGTGCACACCGTCGGGCATCCGCACCCGGACGCTGACGTACTGGCCGGCCCGGACCGGCGGCGGCGCCTCACCGTCGGTCGGACGCAGCAGGAAGGAGACCACGTCGACCGTCTCCTGACGCCGTCCCACCACCGTCCAGGAGCGCCACGGATGCCCCGGCCGTACCTGCGCCTCCAGGTACAGCCGGGACTCCTGCGCCACGAGCGCGCCGGCCATCAGCCAGTACACCTCGTCCCACGCGGCGGCGACCTCCGGCGTCACCGCCTCGCCGAGCACGTCGACGATCGCACCGAACAGGTACTTGTGCACGATCGCGTACTGCTCCTCGCTGACGCCCACCGCGGCGTGCTTGTGCGCGATGCGGGCCAGCAGCGCGTCCGGGCGGCTGCGCGGGTCGGTGAGCAGCGAGCCGGCGAACGCGACGATGGAACCGGCGAGCGCCTGCCGCTGCATGCCGTTGGCCTGGTTCCCCCGGTTGAACATCCCGTCCAACAGCTCCGGATGCTCGCCGAACATGGTGTCGTAGAAGTGACCGGTGATCTGCTCTATCGCCCCGCCAACCAGGGGGAGGCTGGCGCGGACGACCGTGGCCGATTCGGGAGAGAGCATGAACGCTCCTGGAGGGTACGGGTCTTGGGAGGCGGCCGCGAGGTGCGGCCGAGCACCTGTCTACCAGCGCCCGACAGGGCCGAACGCCGATCGCGCCCGATCACGTCCGAAGGTCTCGCTGATCGGGGCCGTTCGGCCCCGGCGACCACCGCCGCACACGGGCCCGAAGGGCCCTTGCGGCACCGGCGCGGCACGCCCGGGCGCGGGGTTCAGCAGTCGGGCCTGGAGGGGAGGCGGGGCGTCGGGCGCAACTCCACCCGGACGTCGTCCCCGTACGGCACCACCAGCGTCCGGCTGGGCGTGCCGCCGTCCCGGCCGTCCCGCCAGTGCGCGGGGACGACGAACAGGCGGCCGCCGGACTCGACGAGCAGCCGCAGGCCCTTGTAGCGGTGCCGGAACTCCCCCGCGCCGGCCCCGCCGTCCCGGTGCTCGACCCCGCACGGAACCCCGCGCAGCGGCTCCTTGCTGTGCAACAGGACGTGCGGCCGCGCCGGCAGTCCCTCGGCGAACTCCTCGGCCTTCCCCCTCCCGTGCGCGGCGGCGAACTCGTTGGTCGCCCAGAAGGCGCTGGCGACCCCTACCAGAGCCAGCCACCCGACCGAGCGCCGGGCGGTCTGCCGCAGGTTCGACTCCGCCGGCCAAGCGCGCCGCCGGGCCGCCACCGTGTGCAGCATCCACCCGCCGTACGCGACGGCCGCCGAGCCGAGCGCCAGCGCCACCGGAGTCACCGGGAAGTGCTCACCGGCGCCGACCCTCGCCACCAGGA
The DNA here is from genome assembly GCF_007097205.2 of Streptomyces alkaliterrae. GTDB lineage: Bacteria > Actinomycetota > Actinomycetes > Streptomycetales > Streptomycetaceae > Streptomyces > Streptomyces alkaliterrae. The sequence goes on along the minus strand of NZ_VJYK02000165.1, from coordinate 378 downwards.
ACCCGACGAACCCCCGGACCAGGGCCAGCAGCCCCACCAGCACCAGCAGCACGCCCACCCAGCCGCTCGCCACGTCCCGCTCCGGCGCCGACAGCAGCCAGCGCACACCGGCGTGCAGCCCGGTCACCGCCAGCCCGATCAACGCGATCACCAGCACCGGCGGGTACAGCACCTCCACGCCGTACAGCAGCGTCTCCTGCAGCGTCAGGTCGACCAGGTCCAGATCGACGCCGTAGTAGCGGAACCGGGCACGCAGGGCCACATAGCCGAAGTAGAACAGCAGCGCGGTGACCACGGTGGTGGGCGCGACCACCGCCGCGATCTCCCGCGCCCGGCCGAGGAAGGACGAACTCACAGTTCACCGGGATTCTGCTCGCC
>NZ_VJYK02000164.1 GCF_007097205.2 Streptomyces alkaliterrae | reverse complement strand
GGGAGGGGTTGCCTGCGCCGGGCGAGTCCGGCAGGGTGCCCTGGCCGTCGGGCACCTCGTGGCTGCCCTTGCGGTAGAACTCCAGCCAGGACAGGACCGTGTTCAGGTACTGCCGCGACCGGTTGTAGCTGAGGATGGCCCGCTCCAGATCCGCCGGGCGGGAGAGGTCCCGGCCGGCGGCGCAGAGGTAGCGGCCGGCGGCGAGCGCCGCGTCGTAGATGTTGTTCGGGTCGCTCTTGCCGTCGCCGTTGCCGTCCGCGCCCCAGCCGGCCCAGGTCGAGGGGATGAACTGCATCGGGCCGACCGCGCGGTCGTAACGGGAATCGCCGTCGAAGGCGCCCTTGTCGGTGTCCTTGATCAGCGCGAAGCCGTTGCCGTCGAGTACCGGGCCGCGGATCGGACGCAGTGTGTTGCCGTCGGCGTCGACCGCGCCGCCGCTGGCGTGCCCGGACTCCACCTTGCCGATGGCGGCCAGCAGTTGCCAGGGCAGGTTGCAGCCGGGACGCTCCTTGGCGAGTGCCTTCTCGGCCTTCTTGTAGGCGTCCAGGACGGTCGCGGGGATGCCCGCCTCGGCGCGCCCCCGTGGGGTGTCCGCGTCCGGGTCGCGCGGCCCGTCGGGCACGTCCGGGGCGTCCAGCGGCGGGAGTTCGGTGTGGTAGGGCGAGTTGCCGGTGGCGGGGTGGTCGCCGTCGGGCGAGGGCTCGCTTCTGCCCTGGCCCGGGCCGGAGATCTCGACCCCCGGCGCCTGGGAGGCGGTCAACGCGACCATCGCCGCCGCCGCCACCGCGGTCGCCGTCATGCCCTTGCGCAGCCTGCGCACAACAGCCGCCATTCCGGCCGCCCCTCCCTGGTCAACCCGCGCGGCGCGGCATCCCCTGTCCGCCCCCGTCCGCGCGACGCTCCGGCTGAGACTACGCCACCCACCGGCCGCACGCACGACCCCTGGGAAACGGGCCTCCGGGTGTGCGTGCGGCCGTGCGAGCCGTCAGTGCGCGGCCGACTCCCAGTCGGCGCCGACGCCCACCGAGACGTCGAGCGGCGCGCTCAACCGGACGGCGCCGGCCATCTCCCGGCGCACCAGCTCCTCCACGGCCTGCCGCTCCCCCGGGGCGATCTCCAGCACGATCTCGTCGTGCACCTGGAGCAGCAGCCGGGAGGACAGGTCCTGTGCCGTCAGCGCCTCGTCGACGCGCAGCATCGCGAGCTTCACGATGTCGGCGGCGGTGCCCTGGATGGGTGCGTTGAGCGCCATCCGCTCGGCCATCTCGCGGCGTTGGCGGTTGTCGCTGTTGAGGTCGGGCAGGTAGCGGCGGCGGCCCAGCATCGTCTGGGTGTAGCCGACCGCGCGGGCCTCCTCCACCACGTGGTGGAGGTAGTCCCGCACGCCGCCGAACCGCTCGAAGAAGGTGTCCATCAGCTTGCGGGCCTCGTCGGTGCCGACGCCCAGCTGCTGGGAGAGGCCGAACGCGGAGAGGCCGTAGGCCAGTCCGTAGCTCATCGCCTTGATCTTGCGCCGCATCTCCGGGTCCACCTGGGCGGCGGGCACGCCGAAGACCTGGGAGGCGACCGTGGTGTGCAGGTCCTCGCCGGAGGTGAACGCCTCGATGAGCCCCTTGTCCTGGGAGAGGTGCGCCATCACCCGCAGCTCGATCTGGCTGTAGTCGGCCGTCATCAGGGCCTCGTAGCCCTCGCCGACCACGAACGCCCGGCGGATCGCGCGGCCCTCGTCCGTGCGCACGGGCACGTTCTGCAGGTTGGGGTCGGTGGAGGACAGCCGCCCGGTGGCCGCGACGGTCTGGCTGAACGTGGTGTGGATGCGGCCGTCCTCGGCGACCGTCTTGATCAGGCCCTCGACCGTCGTGCGCAGCTTGGCCTGCTCCCGGTAGCGCAGCATCAGCACCGGCAGGTCGTGCTCGGTCTGCGCGGCCAGCCAGGCGAGGGCGTCGGCGTCGGTGGTGTAGCCCGTCTTGGTCTTCTTCGTCTTGGGCAGGCCCAGTTCGCCGAACAGGACCTCCTGGAGCTGCTTGGGCGAGCCCAGGTTGAACTCGTGGCCCACCGAGGCGTGCGCCTGGCGGACGGCCTCCTGCACCGCGTCGGCGAACTGCTGCTCCAGCGACCGCAGCCACTCGACGTCGGCGGCGATACCGGACCGCTCCATGCGCGCCAGCAGCGCGGAGGTGGGCAGCTCCATGTCGTGCAGCAGCTCGGCGGCGCCGACCTCGGGCAGCCGCTCGTTGAAGGCGGCGCCGAGGTCGAGCACCGCGCGGGCCTGGCCCATGAGCGCGTCGGCCTGCGCCTCCTCCTCCGCGCCCAGCGCCAACTGGCCGTCGGCAGAGGCGGGCTGGGGAAGCTCTCGGCCCAGGAACTCGGTGGTGAGGGCGTCCAGCGCGAAGCTGCGGCGGCCCGGCTGGACGAGGTACGCGGCCAGGGCCGTGTCCATCGAGACGCCCGCGACACTCCAGCCGTGCTCGGCGAAGACCCGCAGCACCGCCTTGGCGTTGTGCAGCACCTTCGGGCGGCCGGCGTCGGCGCACCAGCGCGCGAACTCCTGCTCGTCCTGCTCACTCAGGCCCGTCGGCTCGAACCAGCAGGCCGGCCCGGCGGCCGAGGCCAGCGCGATTTCCTGGACCCGGCCGGCGCCCAGCTTCCAGTCGTCGACGCAGACCAGACCGAGCGGGGAGGCTCCGTGCTCGGCGAGCCAGACGGCCAGGCCGCCCGACTCCAGCACCCGGCCCTCGACCTCCACACCGGCGGCCGGCTCCGCGGCCTGCTCGGCCGCCGCGCCCGGGTCGGCGGCGAAGAGCCGGTCGCGGAAGTTGGCGTGCCGGAACTCCAGGGCGTCGAGGATGCCCCGCACGGCCTCCTGGTCGTAGGGCACCCGCTCCAGCTCGGCCGGACCGCAGGGCAGCTCCACGTCCCGCACCATCTCGGTGAGCCGGCGGTTGCGCTTGACCGACTCCAGGTGATCGCGGAGGTTCTGCCCGGCCTTGCCCTTGACCTCCTCGACCCGCTCGACCAGCTCGGCGAACGAGCCGAACTGGTTGATCCACTTGGTGGCCGTCTTCTCGCCGACGCCGGGGATGCCGGGCAGGTTGTCCGAGGGGTCGCCGCGCAGCGCCGCGAAGTCCGGGTACTGCTCGGGCGAGAGGCCGTACTTCTCGCGCACCTTCTCCGGGGTGAAGCGGGTCAGCTCCGAGACGCCCTTCGTCGGGTACAGCACCGTGACCCGGTCGGAGACGAGCTGGAAGGCGTCCCGGTCGCCGGTGACGATCAGCACCTCGAAGCCGTCGGCGGCGGCCTGGGTGGCCAGCGTGGCGATGACGTCGTCCGCCTCGAAGCCGTCGATCGCGAAGCGCTTGACGCGCATGGCGTCCAGCAGTTCGCCGATCAGCTCGACCTGGCCGCGGAACTCGTCGGGCGTCTTGCTGCGGTTGGCCTTGTACTCCTCGTACTCCTCCGAGCGCCACGTCTTGCGGGAGACGTCGAAGGCGACCGCGAAGTGCGTGGGCGCCTCGTCACGCAGGGTGTTGGACAGCATCGAGGTGAACCCGTAGACGGCGTTCGTCTGCTGCCCGGTAGTGGTGGAGAAGTTCTCCGCGGGGAGGGCGAAGAACGCCCGGTAGGCGAGCGAGTGCCCGTCCATGAGCAGCAGCCGCCGCCCGTCGGTCGAGCCCGAGGACGCCGAGGACGCCGAGGACGCCGAGGATTCCGTCTTCTTCGATGCTGTCTGTGCCACGTCCCAGATCCTCCCACGCGCCACTGACAACCGGCCCCGCCACACCCCGGCCGGGGGCGCGGGCGGGGTTGTCCACAGGCTCGGGCGCCGGTCGCGCGGCCGTGGCAGGATCGGGCTCATGAGCCGCAGACCACCCGCCGAGGATCCCGCCCAGGACAGCCCCCGCGTCGGCGCCCCGCCGCACGCGGCCGCCGGGCTGCCCGCCATCGGCCACGCGCTGGGCACGGCCCACCGGCAGATGGGCGTGCGCCGCACGGCGCTCACGCTGCTGCGGGTCAACCAGAAGGACGGCTTCGACTGCCCGGGCTGCGCCTGGCCGGAGGAGGACCGGCGGCATACCGCGGAGTTCTGCGAGAACGGTGCCAAGGCCGTCGCGGAGGAGGCCACCACGCGCCGCGTCACGCCCGGGTTCTTCGCCCGGCACCCGCTCTCCGACCTGGCCGAGCGGTCCGGCTACTGGCTCGGCCAGCAGGGCCGGCTCACCACGCCGATGTACCTCGCCGAGGGCGACACGCACTACCGCCCGATCGGCTGGGACGACGCCCTGGAGCTCGTCGCGGGAGAGCTGCGCGCCCTCGGCTCCCCCGACGAGGCCGTCTTCTACACCTCGGGCCGCACGAGCAACGAGGCCGCGTTCCTCTACCAACTCATGGCCCGCGAGTACGGCACGAACAACCTGCCGGACTGCAGCAACATGTGCCACGAGTCCTCCGGCTCGGCGCTCACCGAGACGCTGGGCGTCGGCAAGGGCAGCGTCCTGCTGGAGGACCTGCACCAGGCCGAGTTGATCATCGTGGCGGGGCAGAACCCGGGCACCAACCACCCCCGGATGCTCACCGCGTTGGAGAAGGCCAAGCGGGCGGGCGCCCGGATCATCACCGTCAACCCGCTGCCCGAGGCCGGCACCGAGCGCTTCAAGAACCCGCAGAACGCCCGCGGTCTGCTCGGCTCCGGCACTCCGCTGACCGACCTCTTCCTCCAGATCCGCATCGGCGGCGACCAGGCCCTGTTCCGGCTGCTGAACAAGCTGGTCGTGGAGACCGAGGGCGCCGTCGACGAGGAGTTCGTCGCCGCGCACACGCACGGCTACCGGGAGCTGGTGGACACCGTCCGCGAGACGGACTGGCAGAGCACGCTCGCGGCGACCGGCCTGTCCGAGGAGGACGTGCGGGCCGCCTTCGAGATGGTGCGCGCCTCCCGGCGGACGATCGTCTGCTGGGCGATGGGGCTGACCCAGCACAAGCACTCCGTCGCCACCATCCGGGAGGTCGTCAACCTCCTGCTGCTGCGGGGGGACATCGGGCGGCCGGGGTCCGGGGTCTGCCCGGTTCGGGGCCACAGCAACGTGCAGGGCGACCGTACGATGGGCATCTTCGAGCGGCCCGCCGCGTCCTTCCTCGACGCGCTCGCCGCCGAGTTCGGTTTCGAACCGCCGCGCCACCACGGCCTCGACACGGTCCGGGCCATCCGCGCCCTGCGGGACGGCGAGGCGAAGGTCTTCGTGGCGATGGGCGGCAACTTCGTCGCGGCCTCCCCCGACACGCAGGCCACCGAGGACGCGATGCGCCGCGCCCGACTGACGGTGCACGTCTCCACCAAACTGAACCGCTCGCACGTGGTCACCGGCGCCCGCGCCCTGATCCTGCCCACCCTCGGCCGCACCGAGCGGGACCGGCAGGCCGGCGGCGAGCAGTTCGTGACCGTCGAGGACTCGATGGGCATGGTGCACGCCTCACGCGGCCGACTCGCCCCGGCCGACCCGGGGTTGCTCTCGGAGCCGGCCATCATCGCCCGGCTCGCCCGACTGCTGCTGCCGGACAGCGCCACGCCCTGGCAGGAGTTCGAGCGGGACTACGACACGATCCGCGACCGCATCGCCCGTGTCGTCCCCGGCTTCGAGGACTTCAACGCCCGGATCAGGGAGCCCGGCGGCTTCACCCTGCCGCACGCGCCGCGCGACAGCCGCCGCTTCCCCACCGCGACGGGCAAGGCCAACTTCACGGCCGCCCCGGTGGAGTTCCCTCGGGTGCCCGAGGGCCGGCTGCTGCTCCAGACGCTGCGCTCGCACGACCAGTACAACACCACGATCTACGGCCTCGACGACCGCTACCGGGGCATCAGAGGAGGCCGCCGGGTGCTGCTCGTCCACCCGGACGACGCCCGCGCCCAGGGCGTGGCGGAGGGCGGTCTGGTCGACATCACCAGCGAGTGGCGGGACGGCAGCACCCGCACGGCCAGGGGCTTCCGCGTCGTCCACTACCCCACCGCGCGCGGCTGCGCCGCCGCCTACTACCCGGAGACCAACGTGCTGGTGCCGCTGGACTCCACCGCGGACACCAGCAACACCCCCACCAGCAAGTCACTTGTCGTCCGGCTCACCCCCACCGAGGAGACCTCCGGAGAGCGGTGATAGGACAGGCTCACCGGCGGGCCCCTGTACCGGGCCCACCGGTGAGCGGGAGTACCCGGCCGCGGGCCGCCCCCTCGACCACGCGAGCGCACACGAACGGAGACCGCCCATGGGCGAGACGACCCCCACCCGCTTCCCCCAAGAGGTCATCGACCAGTGGGCCGAGACCGGCATAGACCTCCCCTCCCTCTTCTCCGCCGGTCACCTCGGGGAGCGCATGGGTCTGCGGGTGGTGGAGGCCGCGCCGGAGCGGGTCGTCGGCACACTGCCCGTGGAGGGCAACACCCAGCCGTACGGCCTGCTGCACGGCGGCGCCTCGGCCGTGCTCGCCGAGACGCTCGGCTCGGTCGGCGCGATGCTGCACGGCGGGCCCGGCCGGATCGCGGTCGGTGTGGATCTCAACTGCACGCACCACCGGGGCCTGCGCTCGGGTGTGGTGACGGGAGTGGCGACGCCGGTGCACCGCGGCCGCAGTACGGCCACCTACGAGGTGGTCGTCACCGACGAGTCCGAGCGCCGGGTGTGCACGGCCCGGCTGACCTGTCTGCTGCGGGACGCCCCGAAGGGCGAGTGAGCCGCCGCCCCGGCCGGCGGGTAGTGGTCGGCGGCTCGCGGTCGGCGGACCGGCGGCCCGAGGCACGCGCGAGGGGCCGGTGCCCCTCCCGAAGGAGTGGACACCGGCCCCGGGGCGAAGAGGCGGCGGGGCCGCCGTTACGCGGCGCCCTCGCCCAGGTACGCGGCCCGGACCCGGGGGTCGGCCAGCAGCGCGGACGCCTCGTCCGCCATCGCGACCGAGCCCGTCTCCAACACATAGCCGCGGTCCGCGAGTTGCAGCGCCTGAGAGGCGTTCTGCTCGACCAGCAGCACGGTGGTGCCCTGCTTGTTGATCTCCTCCAGGATGTCGAAGATCTGCCGGACGATCAGCGGGGCGAGGCCCATCGACGGCTCGTCCAGCAGCAGCAGTTCCGGCTTGCCCATCAGCGCGCGGCCGATGGCGAGCATCTGCTGCTCGCCGCCGGAGAGCGTGCCGCCCAACTGGGTGCGTCGTTCACTCAGCCGGGGGAAGAGGGTGAACACGCGGTCCATGTCGTCCGGGTCGGGCGCCTTGAACCGGTACGCGCCCATCTCCAGGTTCTCCCGCACGGTCATCCGCGGGAAGACCCGTCGGCCCTCGGGCACATGGCCGATGCCGAAGCGCACCAGATCGTGCGACTTGATGCCGTCGATCCGCTCGCCGTGGAAGAGCACCTGGCCGTCGCGCGGCGAGAGCATGCCGGAGGCGGTGCGCAGTGTGGTCGACTTGCCGGCGCCGTTGGCGCCGAGGAGGGCGACCACCTCGCCCTCGTACACCTTGACGTTGATGCCCTTCAGCGCCTCGATGGCACCGTAGAACACCCGCAGGTCGCGCAGCTCGAGCATCGGGGTGTCGGTACGCTCCCCGGTCTGCTCCGTCTCCTTCGTCAGATCGGCGGCGCCGCTCATTCCCGCTCCTTTCCGGGCCCGTCCGAGCCGCCCGCGCTGTCGTCGGTGTCGTCGGTGTCGTCGGTGTCGGCGTCCGTCTCGGCGGCCTCGTGCGCGGCGATCGTCTCGGCGACCGCCGCCGTGTCCTCCTCGGCGACCGCGCCGAGGTAGGCCTCGATGACGGCCGGGTTCTGCTGGACCTCCGACGGGGTTCCCTCGGCGATCTTCTTGCCGAAGTTGAGCACCATCACCCGGTCGGCCACCGACATCACCAGCCGCATGTCGTGCTCGATCAGCAGCACGCTCACGCCCAGGTCGCGGTTGATCCGCCGGATCAGCTGCTCGAGTTCCAGCTTCTCGGTCGGGTTGGTGCCCGCCGCGGGCTCGTCCAGCAGCAGGACCTGCGGGTCGGTCGCCAGCGCCCGGGCGATCTCCAGCCGCCGCTGGTCGCCGTAGGAGAGCGAGCCGGCCAGCTCGTTCAGCTTGTCGACCAGGCCGACGAACGACAGCACCTCGTGGGCCTTGCGGTCGCTGTCGCGTTCCGCCTTCCGGGCGTTCGGCAGGCCGAGCATGATCGAGACGGGACCGGCCTTGAGCCGGGTCTCCGCCGCGATCTTCACGTTCTCCAGCGCGGTCAGCGCGCCGAACAGCCGGATGTTCTGGAAGGTGCGGGAGACCCCGAGCCGGCTCACCAGGTGCGGCTTGCGGCCCAGCAGTTCGTGTTCGCCGCCCTGGGAGGGGCGGTAGGTGATCCGGCCCTCCTGGGGGGTGTAGGCGCCGGTGAGCGAGTTGAACAGGGAGGTCTTGCCGGCGCCGTTGGGGCCGATGACCGCCAGCACCTCGCCGCGGTGCATCCGCAGTTCGACGTTGTTGAGGCTGGTCACGCCGCCGAAGCGCAGGGTCACGCCGGCCGCGTCGAGCACCAGGTCACCGTTGTCCGTCGCCGTGGTCCCCGCGGACCCGCCGTCGGTACGCACGTCCGTTGTCATGACTGCCTCCCTGACGCCGGACCTGTCGCGTCCGCGCCACCGGTACCCGCCTCGGCCATCTCCAGCTCCCGCTGGCGGCGCCGGGACGGAATCACACCCTGCGGCCGGTAGATCATCATGACCACCAGCAGCGCTCCCAGGTACATGTGTCGGTCCTTCGGGTCCACGAAGTCCCGCAGGAACTCCGGCAGCCAGACGAGGAACGCGGCGCCGAACAGCACACCCGGGATCGATCCCATTCCGCCGAAGATCACGTACGACAGGACCAGGATCGACAGCAGGATGACGAAGTTCTCCGAGTTGATGTAGCCCACCTTGCTCGCGTACGCGACGCCGGCGATGCCGGAGGTGGACGCGCCGATGGCAAAGGCCATCAGCTTGTAGCGGACGGTGTCCACGCCCGTGGAGGCCGCCGCGACCTCGTCCTCACGGATGGCCGTCCAGGCGCGGCCGACCTTGGAGTGCTCCAACCGTATGAAGAGGAAGACGACGATGGCGATGAACGCCAGCAGCAGCCAGTAGAACGGCATCTGGTCGATGACGTTCCACTCGTAGGTCCAGAAGCCGAGGTCGATGTGCCAGCGGTCGACCTTGACGCCGCTGGTGCCGCCGGTGACGTCGCCCAGGTTCTTGGCCGCGAGGTAGACGATCTCGTGGAAGCCGAGGGTGACGATGGCCAGGTAGTCGCCGCGTAGCCGTAGGGTCGGCGCGCCGAGCAGCACACCGGCGATGAGGCAGGTGATCACGGCGAGCGGGATCACTAGGAAGTTGTTCAGCACCACGGGCGGCTGCACCGGCAGGGCGCCCGTCCAGAACGCCGCGCTGTAGGCGCCGATGGCAAAGAACGCGATGAAGCCGAGGTCGAGCATGCCGGCCCAGCCGATGACGACGTTCAGGCCGACGGCGACCAGCAGGTAGATGGCGATCTGGTCGACGAGGACGGTCTGCCAGAACCGGGAGAGGCCCATCGGGCCCCACACCAGGATCGCGGCGAAGGCGGCGATGACTCCCCAGCGCACCCAGCGTTCGGTGGACCACAGCCGGCCGACCGCGCCGAGCGGTGTGACCAGGGTTCCCTTGACCTTGCGCGCCGAGGAGGTGAAGGGGGCGGAGGCGAACTCGCGGACCGCCCAGACGAGCAGCGCGAGGCCGAGCCACACCGCCACGCTGCCGTCGGAGAAGTTCTCCCGGACCGCGTAGAAGATGTCGTTGTGCGTGCCCTGGACACCGGTCACCATCGACATCAGCAGGCCGAGGGAGAGCAGGGCGCCGAGCCGCCGCCAGCGCGGCTGCTGGTACCAGCGCACCTCGCGCAACTGCTGCGCGACAGTCAGGTTCGTGGTCTTCGTTGCGTCGCTCATGCCGTCCTCCCCAGACGCTCACCGAGAAGACCGGTCGGGCGGAACATCAGCACCAGGACGAGGACCGCGAAGCCCGCCACGTACCGCCAGTCGTCGCCCCAGACGAAGACGGTCAGGGTCTCGACCATGCCGAGCACCATGCCGCCGAGCATCGCGCCGCGCACGTTGCCGATGCCGCCGAGGACCGCCGCCGCGAAGGCGGTGATGCCCGGCAGGAAGCCCATGGTGTAGACGACCTTGCTGTTCAGGCCGAAGAGGAAGCCGGCGGCGCCGCCGAGCAGGCCGCCGATGACGAAGGTGCGGGACACGACCTTGTCGATGTTGACGCCCATGAGGGAGGCGACCTCGGGGTCCTGCGCGACCGCGCGGATGCCGGAGCCGAGCTTGGTGCGGTTGACCACGTAGTCGAGGCCGACCATCATCGCCACCGCGGAGAAGACGATCAACAGCTGCGTCACGTTGAGCGACGCGCCGAATATCGTGACCACCGTCTTGTTCTCGTACATCGTCGGCATCGACATCGAGCTGCGGCCGAAGAGCTTGCCGGCGATGTTGTAGAGGAAGAACGACGCCCCGATCGCCGTGATCAGGAAGACCAGTCGGGGCGCGTTATGTCGCCGGAGTGGGCGATATGCGACCTTCTCCAACCCGAAGGCGACGGCACCGCCGAGCGCGGCACCGGCCAGCATTCCGACGGCCACGTAGATCACCGACTGGAATCCGGACGGATCTGCGACCGGTACCCATGCGGTGAGGACCAGAAGGCCGCCGAAACCACCGAACATGAACACTTCGCTGTGCGCGAAGTTCAGAAGCTGGAGAACACCGTAGACAAGCGTGTACCCGATGGCGATGACGGCGTACAAACAGCCGAGCACCACCCCTAGGACCATGTAGTCCCAGAGCTCGTTAAGGGACATCGAACTGACTTCCTTGTGGGAACAAGCAGCCGCGCCATGCGATCAGCACAACCAACGACCACGCAGCGGAAACAGGAAGGGCGGACAATATGACCGGATATGGAGACACAAGACCGGCGCGGCACCGCGCGGCACCGCGCCGGTCCTGTGGTGGGAACCGTTCCCTGACTCAGCTCTTCGACAGGTCGTCGATGTTGCCCTCGTACTCGATCTTCCCGTCCTTGACCTGGTACAGGTAGATCGTCTGGTTCTGGAACTCGCCGTTCTTGTCGAAGGTGAATTCCTTGGTGAGACCCTGGTACTTGACCGTCTTCAGGGCCTTCAGCAGACCCTCACGGCTGACGTCGTCGCCGAGCTTGTCGATCTCGGAGATGATCATCTTGGCGACGTCGTACGACTCGGCGGAGTAGGTGCCCGGAGCCCGCTTGAACTCCTTCTCGTAGTCGGCCGCGAACTTCTTCGTGGCCTCCTCCTGCGTCGGGTCGGTGCAGGGGCAGGTCAGCTTCCAGCCGTTGGCGGCGGAGCCGGCCAGCTTGACGAAGCTGGGGTCGTTGGACCCGTCACCGGAGATCTTCACGCCCTTGAAGCCGGCCTCGTCCAGCTTCTTGGCGAAGGGGCCCGCGTCCTCGTAGTAACCCGCGTAGATCATTCCGTCGGCCTTGGTGTTCGCCACCTTGCGGGCCGCGGCGCTGTAGTCCGGCGTCTTCTGCGGGGCGGACTGGCGAATCGCCTTGATTCCGGCGTCGTTGAGCGCCTTCTCCGCGACGTCGGCGAGACCGACACCGTAGTCCGTCTTGTCGTCGACGACGACAACGGTCTTGGCGTCCGTGGCCTCCTTGAAGTACTTGGCCATTCCCGCGCCCTGGGCCGAGTCGTTCGGCACCGCGCGGAAGAAGGTGTCGTATCCCTTGGTTGTCAGGTCCGGACGGGTGGCGGAAGAGGAAACCGCCGGGACCTTCGCGTCCTTGTAGAACTCGGCGGCCGTGTCGGCGGCGCCGGAGAAGGCCGGGCCGATGACCGCGATGACTTCCTGGTCAAGCGCCTTCTGGGCGGCGGCGGTCGCCTTGTCGGGCTGACCCATGTCGTCGACCGGAACATATTCGATCTTGAAATCATAGTCGCCGGAAGCATTGGCCTCGTCGATGGCGAGTTTGATCCCGTTCTCCATGTTCTCGCCCAGCTGGACGTTCTCACCGGAGAGCGGGCCCTGGAACGCAATCTTGTACGTCCCATCGCCGCTGTCGCTGCCACTCCCACAACCGGTCAGCGCCAAAGCACCGATGGCAACGGGCACAGCCAGCTTCACGATGGTCTTGTTGAGCACAGTGGAACCCCCTGGATCCGGCCCAGAACGCGACGAGCACCGCAGAGATTCGGCGCCGCGAGCCGTACACGCGTACGGCTGAAGCGGAATCTATTGCCTAAACCACCACCCACCTAGGGAACCAGCACAGATGTGATCGCCCTGTGACCTGTGCCATGCGTCGAAATCTGGACGGTCCTTACCGGTCATCGAACGAACCGGAAGATCGTTTGCCCTTTCCGCACACCACCCCAGAACCACCCCAAACACCCCAAGCCGGCGAGGCGTTCACCCACCGCCGATCCACCACGACCCGACCCCGCCCACGCCGGACACC
>NZ_VJYK02000163.1 GCF_007097205.2 Streptomyces alkaliterrae | reverse complement strand
CGGTGGGGCCGGGGTCCCGGGGTGCTGCCCCGAGCGTAGGTGCGCGGCAGTCGCGGTGCCGGCTGTGCCGCGCCGGGCGGCCCTGCCCGCGTGTCGGGATGCCCCGGCCCCACCGGGGGCGGTACGTGCCCTGTCGGGGTCGGGGGACCGCCGTGCGTCGCGGGCCGTAGGCTGAACGCGTGGCTCAGGACTCGAACCGCTCGGCACTCCGCGCACCGAAGGTCGCGCTGTCCACGGCCTCCGTCTACCCGGAGCCCACGTCGGCGGCCTTCGAGATCGCCGGTCGGTTGGGCTACGACGGCGTGGAGGTCATGGTCTGGACCGACCCGGTGAGCCAGGACGTCGACGCGCTGCGCAGGCTCTCCGACCAGCACGGCGTGCCGATCCTCGCGGTGCACGCGCCCTGCCTGCTGATCACCCAGCGGGTGTGGTCCACCGACCCGTGGACGAAGCTGAAGCGGGCGAGGGCCGCCGCCGAGTCGCTGGGCGCCTCCACGGTTGTCGTGCACCCGCCGTTCCGCTGGCAGCGCGCCTACGCCCGGGAGTTCGAACGCGGCGTCTGGCGCATGGCGCAGGAGACGGACGTGCGGTTCGCGGTGGAGAACATGTACCCCTGGCGGTACCGGGACCGGGAGCTGCTGGCGTACGCGCCCAACTGGGACCCGACCGAGGACGACTACCGCCACTTCACCCTCGACCTCTCGCACACCGCGACCTCCCGCAGCGACACCCTGAAGATGCTCGACACCATGGGCGACCGGCTCGCCCACCTGCACCTGGCAGACGGCACGGACTCGGCGAAGGACGAGCATTTGGTGCCGGGACGCGGCGACCAGCCGTGCGCCGAGGTGCTGGAGCGGCTGGCGGCCTCCGGTTTCGACGGCCACGTCGTCGTCGAGGTCAACACCCGGCGGGCGATGTCCTCCCAGGAGCGGGAGGCGGACCTGGCGGACGCGCTGGCCTTCACCCGGCTGCACCTGTCGACGTCCCGGCTGGCCGACTCGTGACCGCCGCCGGCGAGGAGTCGGGCGGGCGCCGCAGGGGGCGCCCGACGGCCGGCGACAGCGAGTCCGCCGACCGCCGCACCCGCATCCTGCGCTCGGCCCGCGCCGAGTTCGCCGAGCGCGGCTACGACAAGGCGTCCGTGCGGGCCATCGCGCGCGGCGCCGACGTCGACCCGGCGCTGGTCCACCACTACTTCGGCACGAAGGAGCGGGTCTTCGAGGCGGCGCTGGAGACCGCGCTGGCGCCCGTCAGGGGGGGCCTCGGGCGGCTTCCCGAGGTGCCGCCGGAGGAGCTGGGACCGCAGGTCACCCGCTTCGTGCTGGGCGTCTGGGAGGACCCGTCGACCCGCGATCCGCTGCTGGCGATCGTCCGCTCGGCGGTCAGCAACGAGACGGCCGCCGCCATCTTCCGAGGGGTGGTGACCCGGTTGCTGCTGCCGCGGCTGACCGGCGCCCTGGACGGCCCGGACCGGGAGTTGCGCGCGGAGCTGGCCGTCGCGCAGCTCGTCGGCACGGCGATGCTGCGGTACGTCATCCGGGTCGAGCCGCTGGCCTCGGCGGACCCGGAGACCCTGGTCGACCGGCTCGCGCCCGTGGTGCAGCACCATCTGACCGCCCCCGACCGGAAGTGACCACGAGCTGACCGGCCGTCTCACGATCCGACCCGGATGTCCGGATCATGGATCCGAGGCGTACCCTCGGAAGACTCGTCGACGTGGTCGAGGACGGCCCGGCGACGCACACAGAGCCCGTCACAGGGAACCCCGCACAGGGAACCCGTCACAGGGAGTGGAGAACCATGCCCGAGCTGAGGTCCAACACCGTCACCCAAGGCCGCAACATGGCGGGCGCGCGCGCTCTCCTCCGCGCCGCGGGCGTAGCGCGTGAGGACTTCGGCAAGCCGATCATCGCGGTGGCCAACAGCTTCACCGAGTTCGTGCCCGGGCACACCCACCTCCAGCCCGTCGGCCGCATCGTCTCCGAGGCGATCAAGGAGGCCGGCGGCATCCCCCGCGAGTTCAACACGATCGCCGTGGACGACGGCATCGCCATGGGCCACGGCGGCATGCTCTACTCGCTGCCCTCCCGCGACCTGATCGCGGACTCCGTGGAGTACATGACCGAGGCGCACTGCGCCGACGCGCTGATCTGCATCTCCAACTGCGACAAGATCACCCCCGGCATGCTGATGGCCGCGCTGCGGCTGAACATCCCGGTCGTCTTCGTCTCCGGCGGCCCCATGGAGGCAGGCAAGACGACCCTCGTCGACGGCACCGTCCGCTCCAACCTCGACCTCGTGCACGCCATGTCCGAGGCGGTCAGCGACGCCACCTCCGACGAGGACCTGGCCCGCATCGAGGAGGCCGCCTGCCCGACCTGCGGCTCCTGCTCCGGCATGTTCACCGCCAACTCCATGAACTGCCTGGTGGAGGCGCTGGGCCTGGGCCTGCCCGGCAACGGTTCGGTGCTGGCCACCCACACCGCCCGCCGCGAGCTGTACGAGGCCGCCGGCCGTACGATCGTGGAGATCACCAAGCGGTACTACGAGCAGGACGACGAGACCGTCCTGCCGCGCAACATCGCCTCCCGCGCCGCGTTCGAGAACGCCATGGCCCTCGACGTCGCCATGGGCGGCTCCACGAACACCGTCCTGCACCTGCTGGCCGCCGCCCAGGAGGGCGGCCTGGACTTCGGCATGGACGACGTCGACGCCGTCTCCCGCCGCGTGCCGTGCGTCTGCAAGGTCGCGCCCAACGGCTCGTACCACATGGAGGACGTGCACCGCGCCGGCGGCATCCCGGCCATCCTCGGCGAACTCCAGCGCGCCGGGCACCTCCACGAGGACGTGCACTCCGTGCACGCGCCAAGCCTCGCCGACTGGCTCAAGCAGTGGGACCTGCGCGGCGGCTCGCCCTCCCCGGAGGCCGTCGAGATGTTCCACGCCGCCCCCGGCTGCGTCCGCTCCGCCACCGCCTTCTCGCAGAGCGAGCGCTGGGAGTCGCTGGACACCGACGCCGCGAACGGCTGCATCCGCGACGTCGCGCACGCCTACTCCGCCGACGGCGGCCTCGCCGTCCTGCGCGGCAACCTGGCCGTCGACGGCTGCGTGGTGAAGACCGCCGGCGTCGACGAGTCGATCTGGCGGTTCGAGGGTCCGGCCGTGGTCGTGGAGTCCCAGGAGGACGCCGTCGACGCCATCCTGACCAAGCGCGTCAAGGAGGGCGACGTGGTCGTCGTCCGCTACGAGGGCCCCAAGGGCGGCCCCGGCATGCAGGAGATGCTGTACCCGACCGCGTTCCTCAAGGGCCGCGGGCTGGGCGCCAAGTGCGCGCTGATCACCGACGGCCGCTTCTCCGGCGGCACCTCCGGCCTGTCCATCGGCCACGTCTCCCCGGAGGCCGCCGCCGGCGGCACCATCGCGCTCGTCCGGGACGGCGACCTCATCAGCATCGACATCCCGGGCCGCTCGATCGAGCTGAAGGTGTCGGAGGAGGAGCTGGCCGCCCGCCGGGAGGCGCTCGGCGGCCGCTACGCGCCCGTCAACCGCGACCGCAAGGTCTCGCAGGCCCTGCGCGCCTACGCGGCGATGGCGCTCTCCGCCGACAAGGGCGCCGTCCGGGACATCAGCAAGCTCGAGGGCTGACACCGCGACACCGTGCCCGGCGGACGCCGGGCTCCCGGCCGACACGGGCCGCCGCCCCTCGGAGCGCGGCGGCCCGACTCCCTTTCCGGGGAGGGATTCTGACCCCCTGATAGCTCTTCCGGTGGCGCCGGGGACAACAGGGGGAGGCCGGACATGAGCGACGAGCGTGAGTGGCGGCGGCTGCGGAGCAGGGCGAACGACAACCGCTCGATGGCCCGGCTGACCGCGCCGGTCACCGCGGCCCTGTGGCGAGAAGTCGCCGACGGAGAACGTGGAACGGCCCGGGCGGTAAGTCGTACCGCCCGGGCCGACCAGCCGACGGGAGGTCAGAAGCCGGCGCGCTTGAGGTTGTCCAGGTTCTGGTGAACCTCGTCGATGTGTGCCTGATAGCGCTTGTTCATCGACTCGAAAGAGTCGAAGTCGATCTCGTCGTTGCTCAGCTTCTCCTCCAGCCGCTCCTGGAGCTTCGCAAAAAGCTCAAGGCTGTCTTCCAACCTCTTGGTCAGAAGCACGTCCCCCTCGGCCTGCGCCTGACTGATGGAGTGGGTGAGCCGGTAGGCGAAGAGATACTCGACGATCTGCGAGCCCTGCAGGATCCCCTTCCCCTGGAAGGAGTCCGCGGCGGAGGACAGGAAGAGCTGGTAGCCGTATCCGATCTCGTGCGCGCCCACCTCGCTCTGGTAGCCCACATTGGCGGACGACTGGAACTCCAGGAGGATCTCGCTGACCACGTTGAGGACTCTTCCGACGGCAAGCGTCTCGAACCCGATGAGGACGTCCGCGCTGGCGCCCAACACGCTCTTGGTCGTGTCCTTGGCCTCGCTCACCGCCTCCTTGTCGGTCTTGCCTGACGTACCCCCGGCCGACCCGCCGCCGTCGGCGCTGGGCAGCAGCGACTTGGCGATGGTGTTGATGAGCTTGCTGATGCTGTCGAGCGAGAACTCCTTCATCTGCGAGAAATGGTGCTTCTCGTCCTCTTGGAGTACCCGCAGGTCGTTGTAGTGGTTGGTGGCGATGAACTTCTGGACCTCGGCGTCGAGCTTTTCCTGCCGGTCGCTGGAACGCTGGTCCAGCTCCTTCTCCAGTTGGTCGATGTACTTGCGGAACTCCTCGCTGTCCTTCGTCAGTTCACTGATGGAAGGTGAGCTGCCCACTGTTTCTCTCCATGCTCTGGTGAATTTACGTTGCCGGTGGATGCGCTGCCTATCGCATAAGCTCGCGCCACCGTCGTCCTGCCTGATAGCTGTCCGCGTACTTCTGGTAGGTGAGGAAATCGGCGCGCTGGCGACCTCCGGGGACCGCCACCTCACCGAGTTCGGGACGACGCCTCTTGCTTTCGAAGACGTAGGAGAACGACTTCAGGCCGGCCAGCTCCCGTCCGAAGACGCGCAGCCGACCGTCGGCGGCGACGATGTTCTGTTCGCTGCGGGGGGAGGCGAGATAGAACGGCGCCTGCGCGTGTACGCCGGCGAGCAGCCAGGCGTCGTTCACGAGGATCGACCAGTTCCTGGAGTCGAGCACCGCGCCCTGGCCGAGGTTCCTGGTGGTCTCGTCCATCGTCGGGAAGTTCGCCCGCAGCACGTCGTCGATCCCGGCGGCGTCCGGGTCCCTGACGTCGCCCTTGCGGAGGCCGCCGATGACCAGTCCCCAGTTGTTCCCGCGCTGACAGGCCTGCCAGGCCCCGTAGTAGACCCACCACGCGATGTCCACCCACGGGCGCTCGAAGGAATCGCGGACCTGTCCGTCCTCGCCTCGGATCACGTCCATGCCCGCGTCGCGGTAGGTGCTCCGCGCTTCCTCGGCGGCCCCCAGAAATTCCTCACGTTCCCACCTGCTCCTCATCGATCGTCTCCCTGGAACGACGGAGTGTGGTGCCACATCTATCCATTGAATTGCGGGCCGATACCAGTGAAACGCCGGGAACCACACTTTCGAGTCAGCCCTCGTGATACTTGTCGGCAATTGTGAGGCTGGCTGAAAACACGCATCGGAATCGTTTCGAATGATGATCCTGAGTCGAGGGGAACAAGTCATTGAAAGCCGATTGTGGCCGGTTTTGAGTGGTTTGAAGGAGTGAGAACGGGGAGCAGGGCACGAAAAACGCCCCGGTCGGTGCTCGTGGCACCGACCGGGGCGTCGGAAGAGAAACGGTTGGCCCGTGGAGCGGCCTACCTGAAGAAGGCGATGCCGTCGTCCGGCAGGTCGGCGACGTCCTTCGCCCAGCTCTTGGGGTCGACGACCTTCTTGAGGTGCGCCGACATGTACGGCCGCATCGGCACCTCGGGCGTGGACTTCTCGCCCACCCACATCAGGTCGCTGTTCACGTAGCCGTACAGCCGCTTTCCGCCGCTGTACTCGTCGGCCGACGCCAGCCGCGCGACGGCGTCGGTGACCAGGTCGATCTGCGGCTTGCCCTCGGCCAGCTCGCCGTACCAGACCTCGACGACGCCCTGGTCGCGGACCATCACGACCTCCAGCTTGCGTCCCTCGGTGACGTGCCAGTAGCCGGACTCGGTCTCCAGGGGGCGGACCTTCTCACCCTCGCCATCCAGCACCCAGCTGCGGGAGACGTACTCCAGGAAGCGGCGACCGTCGTGGCTGAAGGTGACCTCCTGCCCGAAGTTGCACTTCTCGTCACCGGGGAAGTCGGCGACACCCGCACCTGCCCAGTCGCCCAGCAGGAAGGCCAGGGGTACCAGGTCGGGGTGCAGGTCGGACGGGATCTCGATCATGGCGAATCAGGCGCTCTGTGTCTGTGTGGTGGCGGGTGGGGCGGAACGGACCCGACGCGGCCGCGACGGGCGGGCTCAGCGGCTCAGCGCTGGCCCTGGTACAGCTTCTTGATCGTGAGACCGGCGAAGGCGGCGGTCCCGACCATGACCAGGATCATCAGGGTGATGAAAAAAGCCTCAAGCACGACGGCGCTCCTCGGGCGGTTCGTGTGTGTCACGAAAGGTAGGGGACGACGGGACCGAGTCTAGTCCGCGCGGTCAGGGGCGGCGCTGTGAGGTCCACCGCCCCTGACCCGTACGGGTACCGGCGCCCTGTCGGGCGCCGCCCGGCCGCTACCCCAGGAGCTGCGCCTGGAGGATCACCGTCTGGTGGAACGGGACCGCCGCGGCCTCTCCCTTCCGGGAGTGGACGACAAGGCCGAGGGTGTCCCCGGCGAGGACCGTCGCGTGCCGCACGTGGACCTTGCCGTACGGCTCGTCCTCGTTCATGACGTCCAGTTCGAGGTTCTTCAGCTCAAGCTCGGGAGGCCAGCGACTGTCGTACCGGGAGTAGTGGGCGTTCCTCAGTGTGATGTCCAGATTCTGGAAGCCGATCAGCTCGTCCTTGAAGGCGCTGGCGAAGGCGGCGCTGTTGAACCGCAGCAGGTAGACGCGCGACTCGGTGCCGTCCGGCATGGTCCAGCCCCGGGCGGCGACGTGTCGGACGGCCATGTCGGTGAGCCGCTGGTCGAGCTTCTCCCGATCCTCCTTCTTCGAGAAGAGCGAGGTGAACTCCTTGGTGGCCACCCAGCCGCCGTCAAGGCCGTCCAGTTCCTTCGCCGCCCTCGGCGCGGGCAGCAGCAGCTCGCGCAGGTCCGCGTGGTGCACCTCGCCGGCGTTGCTGGCGGAGAAGGGCAGGGGGACTCGCTCGGGCAGCGCGGGCAGCGACAGCTCCGGGTACTGCCAGCGGCCGTCGTCCTCGGTGCCGAGCCCCGGCAGGTCGCCGCGGTCGGGAACGGTGAGCGCGTAGCCGACACCGCCCCACAGCCCGCCGCAGAGGACCGCAGCCGCCGTCCAGCGGGCGACGGCCCGGAGGAACCGGCGCGGCGGCCGGGGCGCGGGTGCCGCTTCGGAGCCCGTCGGGGGCGTTGCGGGCTCGTCAGGTGCTGCCAGCGTCGTCGGCTCGGTCATACGAACTCTCCTGGAGACCTGAGATGGTTGAGCTGGCGACGCAGCAGATCGGCGCTGGCTTTGAGATCCAGCGGCTTGGGGCCGTTCGCGGTGAGAGTGATCATGAACTCGCCGTCGTGCGCGTCGCACATCATGCCGTCGAGCTCCGACTTCGAGTTCTCCGGAGCCTGGAAGCAGCGCGCTTGGGGATGCCCCTTGATCTTCGGGCCGTCCCGAAGGACACCGAGGGCGTCGAAGAGCGCCCGCCGCAGCCTGACCACCTCGCGGATGGACTTCTGGTCCTCCACCTGGATGATCTGGATGCCAACGACCTGGTCGAAGTCCTCGGAGTCCGCGTAGGTGCGCAGGGCGACGCCCTGGACGCCCATGTCGTCGACGTACTCGCGGTACTCCCGACGCTCCCGGGTGTCCATTCCCTTGGACTCGTCCTTGAGGAGGGCAACCGCCTCTCGCTTCCCGAGCACTGTGTCGTTGCCGAACTCACCCTCGTCAGGGCCCAGAACCCAGCCGTCCGGTGCGGGCAACAACTTCTGCCGGAGGCCTTCCCCTCCCAGGCCGCGAAACAGTTCCGGGGTGGTGTCGGACTTGTACTGGTCCTTCGCGGGCTTCCGCCACACCTCCGTCTTCACCGCTCGGTCGGCGCCGTTGACCACGTATCCGGTGTAGACGGCGCCGCCGGTCACCGAGCCGACGACGAGGGCCGCGGACAGCAGGGTGGTGACGAGCCGTTTGGTCCTGTCGTTCACAGCATGCCCACCTGCCGCTCCGCGATCGTCCGGATGTCCTTCTTGCTCATGGGCCGGGTGTCGTAGGCGAAAATGTCCATCGTTACGTCGCCCCGGTGGGCGATGGCGCGCGTGGCGTACATCGGCGGGTAACCGGGCCTGCGCACGGGCTTGTCGAAGACGTAGTACCGGCCCCACTCGGTGCCCTCGAGAAGCGAGCCGACGTTCTGCGCCATCCCGTCGCGCAGCATGCTGTTCTGCTGCTCCTCCATGTGCCGCTTGGCCCCGAGCTCCTGGGCGTCGCGGAACTGGACCAGGTTGATGATGTACGTGCGGTCGCCCTCGTCCCAGGCCCGGTGCGCCACGCGGCGGAGGCCGGACCATCCGAACGCTCTGAACGTATCCGCCGGCGTACTGAAGCGTTCGGAGTACGTGCCGATGGAGAGCCAGTTGTCCTTGGTGAACTTGTGGTTCTCCCGGGCCCCCTTCGGGACCGGCAGGAGCAGCTTGCGGAGGTCGCCGTCGGTTTTGACGCGGCGGTCCTCGGCGGCGCTGAGGGGTTCGGGGGTCTGGTCGGCCGGGAGGCGCTTCTTCGGGTAGGCGAGGTCCGGCTGGGAGAGCGGCGGCAGCGGGGTGGGCGGGCGTTCCGCCTGGACGGTGTAGCCGGTGGCGACGCCGCCGACGACGCCGAGCAGTGCGGCGGCGGCGATCAGCCGTGCGGTACGTCCGCGCGGGCGGCGCGCGCCCGCGTCGGTGGCGGGCGGAGCCTCGGGTACGGGCGGAGCCTCGGGCGCGGGTGGGGCAGCGGGGGGCTCCGGCGCCGCCGTGGCCGGCTCCTCCGGAGGCTGCGGTGTGGTGGTCATGAACACTCCTGAAACTCTTGTCACTCCCCTGACAAGCACATGGAGTGTCCGGTTGTGCGCGCGGAGATCACGATCGGATCGCAAAACCGATTGCACCTTCGCGGGCACTACGGTGGGGGCATGGCAGACAGTGCGGAGAAGCTGGTGATCAAGGTCACCGCCGGGGCGGACGCGCCCGAGCGGTGTTCGCAGGCGTTCACGGTCGCGGCCGTGGCGGTGGCCAGCGGGGTGGAGGTGTCGCTCTGGCTGACCGGCGAGTCGGCGTGGTTCGCGCTGCCGGGCCGGGCGGAGGAGTTCGAACTGCCGCACGCCGCACCGCTGCCCGACCTGATCGCGGGTATCCAGGCCGGCGGCCGGATCACGCTGTGCACGCAGTGCGCGGCGCGGCGGGACATCGAGGAGAAGGACGTGCTGGAGGGCGTGCGCATCGCGGGCGCCCAGGTGTTCGTCAGCGAGGTCATGGCGCCGGGCACGCGCGCGCTGGTGTACTGACCACGGCTCAGGAACGTGCGTGAGGGCCGCATCCCGTGGCGTCCAACCCTCGGGGATGCGGCCCTCACGCCGATCCGTCCGCCGCCGTCACGCGGCGGCGCCGCCGTCACACGGCGATGGCGACCTCCGTCAGCCCACCGGTCTGGGCGACGACCTTGCGCTCGGCGGTGCCGCCCGGCACCAGCGCGCGGACGGTCCAGGTGCCCTCGGCCGCGTAGAACCGGAACTGGCCGGTCGCGGACGTGGGGACCTCGGCGGTGAACTCGCCGGTGGAGTCCAGCAGTCGGACGTAGCCGGTGATCGGCTCGCCGTCCTTGGTCACCTGGCCCTGGATGGTGGTCTCACCGGGCTTGATGGTGGAGGCGTCGGGGCCGCCGGCCTGTGCTCCGCACATGGGGGTGTTTCCTTTCAACCGTCAGGAGAAGTTCGAGAACCCGCCGGGAGGCGCGGTCAGTTGGAGCCCAGCTCGATCGGCACGCCGACCAGCGAGCCGTACTCGGTCCAGGAACCGTCGTAGTTCTTCACGTTCTCCTGGCCCAGCAGCTCGTGCAGCACGAACCAGGTGTGTGCGGAACGCTCGCCGATGCGGCAGTAGGCGATGGTGTCCTTGGCGAGGTCGACGCCCTCGGCCTCGTACAGCTCCTTGAGCTCCTCGTCGCTCTTGAAGGTGCCGTCGTCGTTGGCCGACTTGGACCAGGGGATGTTGCGCGCGGTCGGCACGTGGCCGGGGCGCTGCGACTGCTCCTGCGGGAGGTGGGCCGGGGCGAGCAGCTTGCCGCTGAACTCGTCGGGGGAGCGCACGTCGACGAGGTTCAGTTCGCCGATGGCCGCCACGACGTCGTCGCGGAAGGCGCGGATGGAGGCGTCCTGCGGCTTGGCCTTGTACTCGGTCGCGGCGCGCTCGGGCACCTCGGCGACCAGGTCGCGGGAGTCCAGCTCCCACTTCTTGCGGCCGCCGTCGAGGAGCTTGACGTCCTGGTGGCCGTAGAGCTTGAAGTACCAGTAGGCGTACGAGGCGAACCAGTTGTTGTTGCCGCCGTAGAGCACGACGGTGTCGTCGTTGGAGATGCCCTTGGCGGAGAGCAGCTTCTCGAAGCCCTCCTGGTCGACGAAGTCGCGGCGGACCGGGTCCTGGAGGTCCTGCTTCCAGTCGATGCGGACGGCGTTCCTGATGTGGTTCTTCTCGTAGGCCGAGGTGTCCTCGTCCACCTCGACGATGACAACCTTGGGGTCGTCGATGCGGGCCTCGACCCAGTCGGCGTCCACCAGGACGTCACTGCGGCTCATGGAATTCTCCTCCGGAGCGGGATGGCGGTGGGTGGTTGTGCGTGGCGCCGGGTCGTCGCGCGGGCGGGCGGCGACCCGGCACGCACAGCGCTGTGCGGCGCGGGAAAACGTTGGTCGGTGTCGGGGGCGGGCGCACCGCGGGCTCGGGCACGCGGAGCGGTCCGGCGGCCGTGCTCCCCGCCGACGGCCGGAGCCGTCAGCCGGCGGGGCGACAGAGCATGGCGGCGATACGGCACAGATCAACTGCCCGTCGCTTGGTGAGGTCCGCCTGTCGCTTCATGTCGTCGATCGTAGGGACGGGCGCGGCGTGTGTCACCGACGTTCCGCATGCCGAGACGAAACGGTCTGCCATGTGGGATGTGATCGTCTTCCCGAGCCGTTCCGGGTCGCCGCGGAAGGGGCGGTGGGACGGGCCGGCGGGGGGCGGATCTCGGATCGTGGACGCCGCTGATACACCGTGTCAGGCGGCCCAAGCGGGCTTGTGACCTGCTGAGTCCCGGGCGGAAGCCGGTCAGCGCACCGGTGCCGACAGTACCGTCCCGTCGTCGAAGGTGGCGTAGAACGCCCCGCCCGAGACCAGCGCGGTGCCCGGCTGCGCCGGCCGTCCCACGGAGCCGCCGCCTTCGATCGGCCAGCCGGCGAAGGTCCCGGCGGACGCCTCCAGAGTGCCGTCGGCGAGCGTGAAGACGCGCACCCCGCGCGCGCCGAGTGTCACCACCCGGTCCGCGACCACCGCCACCGGGTCGTCGGCGTCCGCAGTGAACGCCCAGCCGCCGCGTGTGCCCCGGATGTCGTGGGCCTGCACGCGCGCACCCTGCGACTGGCGGGAGCTGGTGAGGATCAGCCCGTCCCGGCTGACCGCGGCGATGCCGCCCGGCGTGTCGTCGTCCAGCTTCTTCAGCGTCCGCGCGTCCCGCACTCCGTCGCAGGAGACGTAGAGGGCGCCGCGGCTCGGGAGTGTGCAGTTCCCGGGGTTCCGGGCGAGGGTCCGGCCGGTCTTCGGGGCCAGGGTCAGTGTCTCCTCGAGCCCGGTGATCCAGACCCGGTCGCCCACGATGTCCAGCGACTGCGGGAACGCGTTGCGGATCACGCGTTCCCACAGCTGCTCGCGGTCGTCGGCGGAGAACGCGCGGAACAGCATGTTGCCCGCCGCCCCCACGCCGCCGTCCCCGGCGTAGGCGACGAAGACGCGTCCCTTGTGCACCCGCACCGCCGTCGGTTCGTACCCGGACCGGCCCGGCAGCCGGGCGACCGGCTTCCCGTCGCCGAGGTCCAGCACGTCGAAGCCGGCCTGGTCGCTGGACGCCACGTACGCGTGCCGGCCGTGCAGGTCGAAGCCGCGCAGGCCGACGCCGCGTTCGCCGTCGCCGAGCCCGCCCTCCTCGGGATAGCGCCACAGGGGGGTGCCGTCGGCGGCGTTCTTCGCCTCCAGCCAGGTCGCCCTCCTGCGCTCGTCGTACAGGCTGCACAGGAGCACTCCGCCGCCCAGCCCGCACTCGACCGCCGCGCCGCCCTGTTCGAAGGAGGCCGACCACGGCTGCCAGCCCTCCGGCCGCAGGGTGCGGTCCAGCGCCTTGGGCCCGAAGTCGCTCATCTCGCTGAACACCGGCGGGGCGGTGGGCGCCGCGGCGCCGGGTTCGGGGCTCGCCGCCGGCCCGGAACGGCCGCCCTGCGGACGGCCGGTGTCGTCACTCCGGTTCTGCAGGGTCAGCAGCACGGCGGCGAGCGTGCCCGCCAGGAGCCCCACGCCCGTCGCGACCGCCCAGCGCCGCCACCTCCTCCGTGGGCCGGTCGCGGCCGGGGGCGCGTCGTCGGGTTT
>NZ_VJYK02000162.1 GCF_007097205.2 Streptomyces alkaliterrae | reverse complement strand
CGTGTGGGCAGCGTCACGGGGGCCGCGTTGTGCGGGATCGGGCGGGACACCTAAGGTAGTAGTACGAATTTGAACTACCCCTTCGAGACAATCAGAGGCTGACCACCATGGCATTCGTGCTCGACGAGACCGCCCAGAACCTGCTCTTCCGCGAGGCCCACACCGCCAACACCTTCAGTGACGCCCCGGTGACCGACGAGCAGATCAAGGCCGTCTACGACCTGGTCAAGCTCGCCCCGACGGCGTTCAACCAGTCCCCGCTGCGGGTGACCCTGGTCCGCACGCCGGAGGCCCGCGAGCGGCTGGTCCAGCACCTCGCGGACGGCAACAAGGCCAAGACGCGGACGGCGCCGATCACGGCGATCCTCTCCGTCGACCTGGAGTTCCACGAGCGGCTGCCGGAGCTGTTCCCGGTGATGCCCGCCCTGAAGGACACGGTGTTCGCGGACGCCGACGCGCGCGAGGCCAACGGCCGGTTCAACGCCGCCCTCCAGGCCGGCTACTTCATCCTGGGCGTGCGCGCGGCCGGGCTGGCCGCCGGGCCGATGACCGGGCTGGACTTCGAGGGTGTCGACAAGGAGTTCTTCGGCGACGGCCGCCAGAAGACGCTGCTGGTCGTGAACATCGGCCACCCGGGCCCGGACGCCTTCCGGCCGCGCGGTCCGCGACTGAGCGCCGACGAGGCGGTCACCACCGTCTGAGCCCGCACCGGGAAGTCGGGCGGCGGTCGTACGCCGAGGCCGCCGCTCAGCCCCGGTTCGCGGTGCTGTCGGCGTACGGCTGGAGAGCCGCGGCCATCTCCTTCAGCCGCTCGTGGGACGCGGTTCCGGTGATCAGCGTCGTGCTGCCCTCGCCGCCGTCGCCCCCGCCGGGCGCCTCGCCGTCCTTCAGCACCAGCGCGTTGTACTTCGGCCCCTCGTAGCGGACCCACTCCTGGCCGTTGACGCGCTCGACCCGCTCGGTCTCCTCGGCCCGGTGGGTGACCTTGCGGATGAACTTCCCGCGGTCGCCGTCGCTCTGCTCGATCGCCACGTACTGGTTTCCCGGGTCCATGAAGCCCAGGTGCCAGACGGCCCCGTGGTCGCTCTGCGCCCGGTAGGTGACCGAGGTGGCGCGCCACTTGTCGGAGAGGCCGTCCGGGGCGACGAGCGGGTAGGGGGCGGCGCGGCCGGCGGTGGCCAGTTCCGTCTGGTAGCCGATCTCGCGGACCGGGTCCTGCTGCTCGTTGTTGGGCAGGGTGAGGTAGAGGAGCCCCGCACCCGCTCCGATGACCGCCATCGACAGCACCATGTCGCGCACCGTCTTCAAACCACGCTTCGTCGCCACGTACCCCATGGTCCCCCATGCCCGTCGCACGCCCGGACCGGGGGCCCGCCTCGCGCCGGGGAGCCCCACGGAGGCCCGCTCATCCGAGGGGCGCTCTGCTCACTTTGTCGATGTGCGGATAAGGTCTTAGGTGCCTCCTCAACCCTCGACTGTCCGGCCGCAGCTCCCAGCCGCCGCGCAGAAAGGTGCGTCCCGATGTCCGAGAACCATCACCTTCCGTCCCAGCTCGAGGTGAGTCCGGAGGCTCCGGACCGCAACCTCGCGCTGGAGCTCGTACGGGTCACCGAGGCCGGGGCGATGGCCTCGGGCCGCTGGGTCGGCCGCGGTGACAAGAACGGCGCGGACGGCGCGGCCGTGAAGGCGATGCGCACGCTCGTCTCCACCGTCTCGATGAACGGCGTCGTGGTCATCGGGGAGGGCGAGAAGGACGAGGCCCCGATGCTCTACAACGGCGAGCGGGTCGGCGACGGCACCGGCGCCGAGTGCGACGTGGCGGTGGACCCGGTGGACGGTACGACGCTGACGGCCAAGGGCATGGCCAACGCCGTCTCCGTGCTGGCGGTCGCCGAGCGCGGCGCGATGTTCGACCCGTCGGCGGTGTTCTACATGGACAAGCTGGCGACCGGCCCGGAGGCCGCGGAGTTCGTCGACATCAACGCCCCGGCCTCGGTCAACGTCCGCCGCGTCGCGAAGGCGAAGGGCTGCGCGCCGGAGGACGTGACGGTGGTCATCCTGGACCGGCCGCGTCACGAGTCGATCGTCAAGGAGGTCCGGGAGGCGGGCGCCCGGATCAAGTTCATCTCGGACGGCGACGTCGCGGGCGCGATCATGGCGGTCCGCGAGGGCACCGGCGTCGACCTGCTGCTGGGCATCGGCGGCACGCCGGAGGGCATCATCGCGGCGTGCGCGATCAAGTGCCTGGGAGGCACGATCCAGGGCAAGCTGTGGCCGAAGGACGACGAGGAGCGGCAGCGGGCGCTGGACGCCGGCCACGACCTCGACAAGGTGCTCACCATGGACGACCTGGTGCGCGGCGACAACGTCTTCTTCGTCGCGACCGGCATCACCGACGGCGATCTGCTGCGCGGCGTGCGCTACCGCGCGGAGACCGCGTTCACGCAGTCGCTGGTGATGCGTTCGAAGTCCGGCACGATCCGGCAGATCGACTCCACTCACCGGCTGTCGAAGCTGCGCGCCTACAGCGCGATCGACTTCGACCGGGCCAGGTGACCGTCGGTCCTCTCCGGTGGCGGTCGTGACGTCGACGGCCACCGGAGAGGACCGGATGAGTCATCCCGCCCGGAAGCGCCGGGCGCAGGCGCCGCGCGTCAGGCGATGCGCGGCTCGGTGGCGGTGGCCGCCTCCCGCCGCCTGCGGCGGGCCAGTACGACGCGCCGCTCGGCCGCCGTCAGCCCGCCCCAGACCCCGTAGGGCTCGGGCTGGGCGAGCGCGTGTTCCCGGCAGGCGACGAGTACGGGGCAGCGGGCGCAGACCTGTTTGGCCGCCTGCTCCCTGGCGAGCCGCGCGGCCGTGGGCTCCTTGGACGGGGCGAAGAACAGCCCCGCCTCGTCGCGGCGGCAGACCGCCTCGGAGTGCCACGGACTGTCATCCGGATGCCGCGCGGCGGTGCGCTGCGGGGCGACGGTGGCTCGCAGGTGCTGATGCGGCGATTGCAGCACGGTCTACTCCCTGACGAACGGCGACGAGGTCAGCTGTCTGATCCAGCCTGGTGCCCAAAATCGCCCGGTCGCACTCGGTCCGTCACCCGGGCGGGCCGGGTCTGTTCACCGGGAGTCCACGCGCGAGGGCGATGCCCGGACCTCTACCCGCTGTACGCGTGAGTATGCGCTCAGTCGCGACGCGTGCGCAGATCGCGAACCCGCTTGCCCCTCTTGCCACTTGCGTCCACACCGCCGAAGATCGCGAGACCGCGGACGATCACCACGGGGGCGTCCGGGTCCTCCGCCGTCTGCTCGTCGACGTCGAAGCCGCCGAGCACCGCGCTGCCCGAGCTGCGCAGGGTGACGTTCTCCGGCACCTTGATGTCCACGCCGCCGAAGATCGCCGTGGCGTTGACCACCGTCTCGCGCTGTTCGAACACGGCCTCGGACAGGTCGATCTCCACGCCGCCGAAGCAGGCGAAGGCGGTCGTCTGCGCGCCGGGCCGCCAGCGGCCCTTGCGGGTGGCGCCGCTGAAGATCGCCACCACGGAACGGGGACCGGCGAGCGCCCCCGCGGTGTCCGGCGCCCGGGTGGGGCGCGGTCGGCCGGCCGGGAGGTCGCGCAGCAGCGGTTCGAGCTCGCCGGCGGTGCGGGCGCGGTAGGCGGCCTCCACCCGCTCGCTGTGCTCCTCGGGCGTGAGCCGGCCCTCGGCCAGGGCGTCCCGGAGCAGGTCGGCCACCCGATCCCGGTCGGCGTCGGAGATCCGGACCTCGGCGGCGGTGGGCCCCCGCTCGGGCTCCGGCGGCTGCGGCTGCTTGCTCAGTGAGACGTCGTTCACATCTCCAGCTTGCCAGTGGCGGGTCGGCGGCACGAGGCCGTCGGCCCCTGACTCGTCCCCCATGCGACCCGCACCCCACCCTGAGGGCCACCCCTGAGGACCGCCCCGGGCAGGGCGGGCAGGGCGGGCAGGGCGGGCAGGTGAGCCTGACCTCACAGACCGGTCCGCTTCCGGGCGTTCTACGCTGTGAGACGCGCTCCTCGTCGGGAGCCGCGCGAAGTGTCGAGAGGAAGAAGAGAGTCACTCCGATGGCAGCCCACCCCGAGTTCTCCTACACCGACCTGCTTCCGCTCGGCGAGGACGACACGCCCTACAGGCTCGTGACGAGCGAGGGGGTCAGCACCTTCGAGGCGGACGGCCGGACGTTCCTGAAGGTCGAGCCCGAGGCCCTGCGCAAGCTCGCCGCCGAGGCGATGCACGACATCTCCCACTACCTGCGGCCGGCGCACCTCGCGCAGCTGCGGCGCATCCTGGACGACCCCGAGGCCAGCCCGAACGACAAGTTCGTGGCGCTCGACCTGTTGAAGAACGCGAACATCGCCGCCGCCGGTGTGCTGCCGATGTGCCAGGACACCGGTACCGCGATCGTGATGGGCAAGCGCGGCCAGCAGGTGCTCACCTCCGGCGGCGACGAGGAGGCCCTGTCGCGCGGCGTCTACGACGCGTACACGCAGCTGAACCTGCGGTACTCGCAGATGGCGCCGCTGACGATGTGGGAGGAGAAGAACACCGGCAGCAACCTGCCGGCGCAGATCGAGCTGTACGCGGCGGACGGCGACGCGTACAAGTTCCTCTTCATGGCCAAGGGCGGCGGTTCGGCGAACAAGTCGTTCCTCTACCAGGAGACGAAGGCGGTGCTGAACGAGACCGCGATGATGCGCTTCCTGGAGGAGAAGATCCGCTCGCTGGGCACGGCCGCCTGCCCGCCGTACCACCTGGCGATCGTCGTCGGCGGCACCAGCGCCGAGTACGCGCTGAAGACCGCCAAGTACGCCTCCGCGCACTACCTGGACGAGCTGCCCGCCGAGGGCTCCCCGGCCGGTCACGGCTTTCGGGACAAGGAGCTGGAGGAGAAGGTCTTCGAGCTGACGCAGCGCATCGGCATCGGCGCGCAGTTCGGCGGCAAGTACTTCTGCCACGACGTGCGGGTGGTCCGGCTGCCCCGGCACGGCGCGTCGTGCCCGGTGGCGATCGCGGTGTCCTGTTCGGCGGACCGGCAGGCCAAGGCGAAGATCACCGCCGAGGGCGTGTTCCTGGAGCAGCTCGAGCGCGACCCGGCCCGGTTCCTGCCGGACACCACCGACGAGGAGCTGGCGGAGTCCGCGTCGCAGAACGGCGACGTCGTGCGCATCGACCTCAACCGGCCGATGGACGAGATCCGCGCCGAGCTGGGCAAGCACCCGGTGAAGACGCGGCTGTCACTGACCGGCCCGCTGGTGGTGGCGCGGGACATCGCGCACGCCAAGATCAAGGAGCGGCTGGACGCCGGCGAGGAGATGCCGTCCTACCTGCGCGACCACGCCGTCTACTACGCCGGCCCGGCGAAGACCCCCGAGGGCTACGCCTCCGGTTCCTTCGGCCCGACGACGGCCGGCCGGATGGACGCCTACGTCGACCAGTTCCAGGCGGCGGGCGGCTCGTTCGTGATGCTGGCCAAGGGCAACCGCAGCAAGCAGGTCACCGAGGCGTGCAAGGCGTACGGCGGCTTCTACCTCGGCTCGATCGGCGGCCCGGCCGCCCGGCTCGCCCAGGACTGCATCAAGAAGGTGGAGGTTCTGGAGTACCAGGAGCTGGGTATGGAGGCGGTCTGGAAGATCGAGGTGGAGGACTTCCCGGCGTTCATCGTCGTCGACGACAAGGGGAACGACTTCTTCACCGACCCCGGCCCGACGCAGCCGTTCGTGACGTCGATCCCGGTCCGCCCGCAGGCCTGACCGGGCACACCCCGCCGCCGTCGAACCCGCCCCTCCGCCGGGCGGGTTGGGCGGCGGCACGGCGTACCGCGCCCGTACGCTCGGGGCATGAGCGACGAGGCTGACTACCGGATCGAACACGACTCGATGGGCGAGGTGCGGGTGCCCGCCGCCGCCCGGTGGCGCGCGCAGACCCAGCGCGCGGTGGAGAACTTCCCCCTCTCGGGACAGCGGCTGGAACGCGCCCATCTGCGGGCTCTCGCGCAGGTGAAGGCGGCGGCGGCGACCGTCAACGCCCGGCTCGGCGTGCTGGAGGCGGACATGGCCGCCGCCGTCAACGAGGCCGCGCAGGAGGTCGCCGAGGGCCGCTGGGACGACCACTTCCCGGTGGACGTCTTCCAGACCGGCTCCGGCACGTCCTCCAACATGAACATGAACGAGGTGCTGGCCACGCTCGCCACCGAGCGGCTGGGCCGGCCCGTCCACCCCAACGACCACGTCAACGCCAGTCAGTCGTCCAACGACGTCTTCCCCTCCTCCATCCACGTCGCGGCGACCGCCGCCGTCACCGGCGACCTGATCCCGGCGCTGCGGCACCTGTCGGCGGCGCTCGGCCGCAAGGCGGCGGAGTTCGACGCGGTGGTGAAGTCGGGGCGCACGCATCTGATGGACGCGACGCCGGTGACCCTGGGCCAGGAGTTCGGCGGCTACGCGGCGCAGATCGACCGCGGGGTGGAGCGGCTGGAGTCCGCGCTGCCCCGGCTGGCGGAGCTGCCGCTGGGCGGCACGGCCGTGGGCACGGGCATCAACACCCCGCCCGGTTTCTCCGCCGCCGTGATCGAGGAGCTGGCCCGGCTGACCGGGCTGCCGCTCACCGAGGCCCGGGACCACTTCGAGGCGCAGGGCGCGCGCGACGGCCTGGTGGAGACGTCCGGTCAGCTGCGGACGGTCGCGGTCGGCCTCACCAAGATCGCGAACGATCTGCGCTGGATGGCCTCCGGTCCGCGCACGGGCCTCGCCGAGATCAACCTGCCCGACCTCCAGCCGGGCTCGTCGATCATGCCGGGCAAGGTCAACCCGGTGGTGCCCGAGGCCGTGCTGATGGTCGCCGCGCAGGTGGTCGGCAACGACGCCACGGTCAGCTGGGCGGGCGCCTCCGGCAACTTCGAGCTGAACGTGATGCTGCCGGTGCTGGCGAAGAACGTGCTGGAGTCCGTCCGGCTGCTGGCCAACGCCTCCCGGCTGCTGGCCGACCGCACGGTCGACGGCGTCACCGCCAACGTGGAGCGGGCCAGGGAGTACGCGGAGTCCTCCCCGTCCGTCGTCACCCCGCTCAACCGCCACATCGGCTACGAGGCCGCCGCGAAGGTGGCGAAGGCGGCACTGGCCGAGCGCAAGACGATCCGGCAGGCGGTGCTGGACGCGGGGTTCGTCGAGCGCGGTGAGCTGACCCTGGAGCAGTTGGACGAGGCGCTGGACGTCCTGCGGATGACCAGGCCCTGAGCCGCCGGCCGTGCGCCCCCAGGACCGCAACCCGAGCCGCGCCCCGGGGCGGACCAGGGGGCGCACGGGCGGCTTCGCGCGCGGGGGCGCGTCGTCGCCCGGCGGCGCCGGCGGAGACCACCTGGCTGGGTAGTATCCGCGAATGACAGCGGAGATCGAGCACCCCGAGGAGAGCCGGGCGGGGACCGTCAGGTGGGACCCGGGCAGCCACATCCTGTGGCGCTACCGGGCGAACGGCCACCGGCATCCGCACATCTGCCGGCCGGTGACGGTCGTCCAGGACAGCCCCCGGCTGCTCGCCGTGTGGATGGCCCCCGGCACGGCCTGCGTGAAGCCGCAGCTCGCCGACGGCACCCCCGTCCATCTGGAACCGCTCGCCACCCGGTACACCAAACCGCGCACCACCGTCCGGGCGCACTGGTCGGGCAGCGGTGTGCTGAAGCTGGCGAGACCGGGCGAGCCCTGGTCGGTGTGGCTGTTCTGGGAGCGTGGCTGGCGGTTCAAAAACTGGTATGTGAACCTGGAGGAGCCGCTGACCCGCTGGTCGGGCGGCGTCGACTCGGAGGACCACTTCCTCGACATCGACGTCTACCCCGACCGCAGCTGGCGGTGGCGTGACGAGGACGAGTTCCGGCAGGCTCAGCAGGCCGGGCTGATGGATCCGGTGCAGGCCGAACGGGTGAGGGCGGCTGGTGAGCGGGCCCTGGCGGTGGTACGAGAGTGGGGGTCGCCCTTCGCGGACGGCTGGGAGCACTGGCGGCCGGACCCGGCGTGGCCCGTCCCCCGGCTCCCCAGCGACTGGGACCGTACCGGCGCGCAGTGCGCCTCTTGATCCCGCCCGGGACACTGACCGTAGGATCAGCCTCCGGACAGTAAGTGACCACATCGACCAACTCCACTGCACCCCACCGCACTTGGCGGCAGGCGCGGTGGACCGACGGCCCTGACCGGCCCAGGAGGAGCCACCCGTGAGCAGCACGGACGCGCCCGGCGCGTACGAGGCCTTTGACCGGTCGCGGATCGACCGGGAAGGGCAGGCCGAGGCGTTCGACGCGATCGGCGAGCGGTACGACGAGGCCTTCCCCCACAAGGAGGGTCAGCTGGCCGCCGGGCGCTGGCTCGCCGAGCGGCTGCCGCCCGGCTCCCGGGTCCTGGACCTCGGCTGCGGCACGGGCCTGCCCACCGCCCGCCAGCTCACCGACGCCGGACACCGCGTCGTCGGCGTCGACATCTCGGCGGGCATGCTGCGCGTCGCCGCCAGAGAGGTGCCGGAGGCCGAGTTCCACCAGCTCGACGTCGCCGACCTCGAAGGCGCCGACCTCGGCGTCTTCGACGGCGTCGCGGCGTTCTTCTCCCTGCTGATGCTGCCGCGCGAGGAGATCCCGGTCGCGCTGCGCATGGTGCACGGCATGCTGCGTCCCGGCGGGCTGCTCGCGCTGTCGATGGTGGAGGCGGACGTGGACGACGTCTCGATCCCGTTCCTCGGGAACCACATCCGGGTATCGGGCTATCTACGGGACGAGCTGCGCGAGACCGTGCGGAACGCGGGCTTCGAGGTCGACGGGGAGGACGCCTACACCTTCGCGCCGGCCAGCTCCGACGTTCAGCCGGAGATCCAGCTCTTCATGAACTGCCGACGACCATGACGACTCCGGACGGATGGAAGCCCTGCACGTGACGGAGTACCCGACCACCCCCCAGCAGCCCGGCGCCGAGCCGCGACAGGCGGTCCGACCCGACGAGGGCTCGATACCGCACGCCCGCGCCCAGGCGCCCGCCGCGCCGGAGGACGGCCGGGTGCGCCAGCCGGCCCGGCCGGCCGCCGAACCGGGCGGAGACCCCGCACCGCGCGCCGCCGCCGACGCCGCCGGTGACCTGGCCGGTCCGCCGGGCTCGGCCGACTCGCGCGGCGTGACCGACCCGCCTGGTCCGCCCGGCGCGAGCGCCCCGGCGCCACCGGCGACCCCGCACGCCCCTATGCCGGACGTCGACAAGGAGCCCTCGACCGCCGGCGGCGCACCCGACGCCAACGGCGAGCGGCTGCGCTTCGTCGGCGCCGCGACCCGGCGCATCGCCCGCGGCGTCGACCTCGACGAGACCGTGCTCGGCCTGTGCCGGGCCACCGTGCCGGCGTTCGCCGACGCGATCCTCGTCTATCTGCGCGAACCGCTCCCCGTCGGCGACGAGCGCCCCACCGGCCCGCTGCGGCTGCGGCTGCGCCGCACCGACCGGCTGCCCGACTACGCCGGGGAGGACGGCTCGGCGGCGGACGGCGGGCTGCTCGGCCAGCTCGCCGGCGCCACCGACCACGCCGCGGGCGGGGCCTCCGAGCTGACCGAGGTCGCCGCCGGCGGCGCGCTCGCCGAGGTACTGCGCGGCGTACGGCCGCTCTTCGGCGACTCGCCGGCGGCCGGCGGCGCACTCGGCGAACTGCTGCGCGTGGAACGCGAGCTGCCCGACGGGCGGCGGTCCATCCTCGCGCCGCTGCGCGGCCGCCGCAGGGTGATCGGCGCCGCCGTGTTCCTGCGCCGCCCGACCCGACCGCCGTTCGCGCAGGACGACCTCCTGGTCGCCGCCCAGCTCGCCACGCACACCGCGCTCGGCGTCGACAAGGCCGTGCTCTACGGGCGCGAGGCGTACATCGCCGACGAGCTGCAGCGCACGATGCTGCCCGACACCCTGCCGCAGCCCACCGGCGTGCAGCTCGCCAGCCGCTACCTCCCGGCCGCCGAGTCGGCGCGGGTCGGCGGCGACTGGTACGACGCCATCCCGTTGCCCGGAAGCCGGGTCGCGCTGGTCGTCGGCGACGTGATGGGCCACTCCATGACGTCGGCGGCGATCATGGGCCAGCTGCGCACGACCGCGCAGACCCTCGCCCAACTCGACCTGCCGCCGCAGGAGGTACTGCACCACCTCGACGAGCAGGCCCAGCGCCTGGGCCGCGACCGGATGGCGACCTGCCTCTACGCCGTCTACGACCCGGTGGCGCACCGCATGGTCATCGCCAACGCCGGCCACCCACCGCCGGTGATGCTGCACCGCGGCGGCCGCGCCGAGGTGCTGCGCATCCCCGCCGGCGCGCCGATCGGCGTCGGCGGCGTCGACTTCCAGGCCGTCGAACTGGACGCGCCCGCCGGCGCCACGCTTGTCCTCTACACCGACGGCCTCGTCGAGTCCCGCCACCGCGACGTGTGGACGGGCATCGAGCAGCTGCGCGAGAAGCTGATGGAGACGGCCCGGCTCACCCGGCCCGACACCCCGGCCCCGCTGGAGCCGCTGTGCGACGAGGTGCTGGACATCCTCGGCCCCGGCGACCGCGACGACGACATAGCTCTGCTCGCCGCCCGCTTCGACGGCATCGCGCCGAGCGACGTCGCCTACTGGTTCCTCGATCCCCGGGCGCAGACCGCCTCCCAGGCCCGCCGTCTGGCCCGCCGGGCACTCGCCCGCTGGGACCTGGAGGAGCTGACGGACACGGTGGAGCTGCTGGTCAGCGAGGTCGTCACCAACGCCGTCCGGTACGCCGAACGGCCGATCACGCTGCGGCTGCTGCGCACCGACCGGCTGCGCTGCGAGGTCGGCGACGACGTGCCGCAACTCCCCCGGCTGCGGCAGGCCCGGGCGACCGACGAGGGCGGCCGCGGCCTGTTCCTGGTCAACCGGCTGGCCCGCCGCTGGGGCGCGACCCGGCTCTCCACGGGCAAGGTCGTCTGGTTCGAACTCCCCCTGCCGTAGCGGCCTTCCGGCCGCTGACCACTCACCCGAACGAAGGACGCCGGGCGGCCCGCTTCACGCGGACCGCCCGGCGTTTCTCCGGCCTTCGGTGTCACTCGGCGATGACGGCCTCGGCCTCCAGCGTGGCGCCCACGGCCTCGATCACCGCGGCGATCTTGAACGCCTCCTGGATCGTGTCGCGCTCCACACCGGCCTTGCGCAGCACCTGCTCGTGCGAGTCCAGGCACATGCCGCACCCGTTGACGGCGGAGACCGCCAGCGACCACAGCTCGAAGTCGACCTTGTCCACGCCCGGGTTGCCGATGACGTTCATCCGCAGACCGGCGCGCATGGTGCCGTACTCCGGGTCCGACAGCAGGTGCCGGGTCCGGTAGAACACGTTGTTCATGGCCATGATGGCCGCGGCCGCCTTGGCCGCCGTGTACGCCTCGGGCTTGAGGTTGGACTTCGCCTCCGGCTCCAGCTCGGCCAGCACCTTCGGCGAACGCGAGGCGATCGCGCAGGCCAGCACGGTGCCCCACAGCTGCTGCTGCGGCAGCTCCGAGTTGCCGATGACGGAACCCAGGTTGAGCTTCAGGTCCTTGGCGTAGTCCGGCAGGGCCGACTTCAGTTCGTCCAGTGCCATGGTGGCGTTACTCCGCTATCTCCGTCGTCGTGTGGGTCACTTCGGCCCCGAGAGGGTTCTTTCCGGGGGTCGGGTCACTCGCCGGCGAGCAGCTTGCCCGCGTCGAGGGTGTCCTCGCCCTTGCTCCAGTTGCACGGGCACAGCTCGTCCGTCTGGAGGGCGTCGAGGACCCGCAGGACCTCCTTCGGGTTCCGGCCGACGGAACCGGCGGTCACCATGGTGAACTGGATCTCGTTGTTCGGGTCGACGATGAAGACGGCGCGCTGCGCGAAGCCGTCCTCGCCCTCGACGCCGCAGTCCCGCATCAGCTCGTGCTTGGAGTCCGCCAGCATCGGGAAGGGCAGGTCACGCAGGTCGTCGTGGTCCTTGCGCCAGGCGTGGTGGACGAACTCGGAGTCGCCGGAGACACCGAGGATCTGCGCGTCGCGGTCGGCGAACTCGTCGTTCAGCTTGCCGAACGCGGCGATCTCGGTCGGGCAGACGAAGGTGAAGTCCTTCGGCCAGAAGAAGACGACCTTCCACTTGCCCTCGTAGGTCTTGTGGTCGATCTGCTGGAACTCCTGACCCTTCTCCAGCGACACACAAGCGGTCAGGTCGTAGCTGGGGAACTGGTCACCGACAGTGAGCACGTGCTCTCCTTGGATCTGGTGGAGCGCCCCCGCCGCGCGCGAAGGCGCGCAGGTCAGGGCGCTCCTGAGGGTTGGACGGAAGATCAGGCTGTCACAGACCCCATTGATCACGGAAATCGCACCCACCACACACTCTGATCACCCCCACCTATCAGTCCACCTCCCGGCCTTCCGCCGACCAGCCTCGCGCGCCCGCCCTCTTCAGGATTCCAGCCAAACGGCCCCACTCGTGAGGGCGAGCTACCCAGGCCCGCTCAGCCGGACGCCAGACACCGGCCGAGTCCCCGCCCTCGGCCGCCACCCTGATCAAGGCTCGCCCATCACGTACGATCTGCGCGGACGATCAACTGGACTGGTCCAGGGGGGACTTGATGGCGGCACGCGACATACGGGCTGCGGCACGACTTGTCGGGCGGCGCAACGCCCTGCGCTACCTGGCGCTCGGAGCGGCCTCCGCCCTGGTCGCGGCCTGCACAGGCGAGAGTGGGAAACCGACACCGACGGGCGCTGCGGAGACCACCGACCCACCGACCGCCACCCCGGATTCCCCCGGCC
>NZ_VJYK02000161.1 GCF_007097205.2 Streptomyces alkaliterrae | reverse complement strand
GGTTGTTCGCGGTGTCACAGCGGGTGCTGGGGACGGAGGGGGTCAGGACTCGTCGTCGGCGGTGGCGGCGGTGACGGCGGCGGCGACCTCCGCCTTGCGGGCGGCCTCCTCTGCGGCGAAGCGTTGGGCGTCGAGCTGGTCGGCCAGTTCCTCGTCCTGGGTCATGAGCTGGTCGAGGTCGGCGTCGCCGAGCTCGAGGACGCCCATGTCGACGTAGGCGCGCTGGAGGCGTTCGCCCCACAGGCCGATGTCCTTGACGCACGGCACGATGCGGCTGAAGAGGAGGCGGCGGAAGAGCCGGGTGAAGTCCGACTGCTCGGTGAGGGCTTCGGCCTCGGCGGCCGGGATGCCGAAGTCGGCGAGGACTTCGGTGCCCTTGATGCGGTCGCGCATCAGGTAGCAGCCCTCGACGACGAACTCCTCGCGTTCGCGCAGCTCGGCGTCGCTGAGCTGGCGGTAGTAGTCGCGCAGCGCCATACGGCCGAAGGCGACGTGCCGGGCCTCGTCCTGCATGACGTAGGTGAGGATCTGCTTGGGGAGGGGTTTGTTCGTGGTGTCCCTGATCATGCCGAAGGCGGCGAGGGCGAGTCCTTCGATGAGGACCTGCATGCCGAGGTAGGGCATGTCCCAGCGGGAGTCGCGGAGGGTGTCGCCGAGGAGAGCCTGGAGGTTGTCGTTGACGGGGTAGAGCGTGCCGAGCTTCTCGTGGAGGAAGCGGGAGTAGATCTCGGCGTGCCGGGCCTCGTCCATGGTCTGGGTGGCGGAGTAGAACTTGGCGTCGAGGTCGGGGACGGACTCGACGATGCGGGCGGCGCAGATCATGGCGCCCTGTTCGCCGTGCAGGAACTGGCTGAACTGCCAGGCGGCGTAGCGGTGGCGCAGTTCGGCCTTGTCGCGTTCGGTGAGCTTGGCCCAGTGCGGCGT
The DNA here is from genome assembly GCF_007097205.2 of Streptomyces alkaliterrae. GTDB lineage: Bacteria > Actinomycetota > Actinomycetes > Streptomycetales > Streptomycetaceae > Streptomyces > Streptomyces alkaliterrae. The sequence goes on along the minus strand of NZ_VJYK02000161.1, from coordinate 11,896 downwards.
GTCGTACAGGATCAGCACCTCGTCGGGGGTGCCGAGCGGGTCGGCGGGGTCGACCTCGAGGTCCCAGTCGATGCGGGTGGCGCCGTCCCATTGCTTGTCCTTGCCCTTCTGGTACAGGGCGAGGAGGCGGTCGCGGTTGTCGTCGTACTCCCAGTTGAAGCGGGCGGCGCCGGTGGCCGGTACCTGCCATTCGTGCGGTCCCGGGTCGTGCGCGTACAGCTCGTGCGTCGGCATGGGGCCTCCCGGCTGGCCGATGGAGACACGTCGAACCCCGGACGTGCGTGGGGTTGTTGGCAGGCTCACACGTGGGTGACAGTCGCGTCAACAAGTCGTGCGCGGGGGATTGACGAGCTTACTGACAGGCAGTCTCATAAGAGAAGACACGACGTACCGCCGGTAACCCCCGCAGGGTGCCCGGCCCGCCGAGATCAGCGAGGTGCTCCACGATGACGACCGCCCCTGAAACCATCTCCGAGCGCGAGGTGCTGCGGGACGCGCTCGGCCTGCTCAAGGACCGGGAGCAGATCGCCGAGCGCCTGCTGGAGTCGTCCCGCAAGCACTCCTTCGACCCCGACAAGGAGCTGGACTGGGACGCTCCGCTGGCCGACGGCAAGTGGTTCTGGCCCCCGGAGCTGGTCTCCCTCTACGACACCCCCATGTGGAAGCGGATGTCGGAGGAGCAGCGCATGGACCTCGCCCGGCACGAGGCCGCCTCGCTGGCCTCGCTGGGCATCTGGTTCGAGATCATCCTCATGCAGCTTCTGGTCCGGCACATCTACGACAAACCGGTGACCAGCGCACACGTGCGGTACGCGCTCACCGAGATCGCCGACGAGTGCCGGCACTCGATGATGTTCGCGCGGATGATCCAGCGCGGCGGCGCCCCCACGTACCCGGTGAGCCGGACGACGCACAACCTGGCCCGGGTGCTCAAGACGGTCTCGACGACGCCGGGTTCCTTCGCCTGCACGCTGCTGGGCGAGGAGATCCTGGACTGGATGCAGCGGCTGACGTTCCCGGACGAGCGCATCCAGCCGCTCGTGCGCGGCGTGACCCGCATCCACGTCGTGGAGGAGGCCCGGCACGTCCGCTACGCGCGGGAGGAACTGCGTCGCCAGATGGTCGAGGCGCCTCGCTGGGAGCGGGAGTTGACCAGGGTCAGCTGCGGCGAGGCGGCCCGGGTCTTCTCCATCGCGTTTGTGAACCCGCAGGTGTACACGAACGTGGGACTCGACCGCCGGGAGGCCGTCGCGCAGGTGCGCGCCAGCGGCCACCGCAGGGAGGTCATGCAGACGGGCGCGAAGCGGCTGACGGACTTCCTGGACGACATCGGCGTGCTGCGCGGAGTCGGCCGCCGGCTCTGGAAGAGCAGCGGCCTGCTGCCCTGAGCCCCCGGAGGTGAGGGAGGGCCGTTCGGCCCTCCCTCGGCGGCCGGGGCCTGGAGTCGCCCCGGGGCGGTTACGCTGCCAGGCATGACCGTCCCGGCGTACCGAAGACTGAGCGTGGAACAGCGGCGCAGCCAACTGCTGTCCACGGCACTCCGCCTGTTCGCCCGACTGCCGCCGGAGGAGGTCTCCCTGGAGGACGTCGCCTCCGAGGCCGGGGTCTCCCGGCCACTGGTCTACCGGTACTTCCCCGGCGGAAAGCAGCAGCTGTACGAGGCCGCGCTGCGCAGCGCCGCCGACGAGCTGGAGCAGTGCTTCGACGAGCCGCACGCGGGCCCGCTCACGGACCGGCTGGCCCGGGCGCTGGGCCGGTACATGGCGTTCATCGAGGAGCACGACGCGGGCTTCACCGCGCTGCTGCGCGGCGGCAGCGTCGTGGAGACCTCCCGCACCTCGGCGATCGTCGACGAGGTTCGGCGGCAGGCCGCCGCGCAGATCCTCTCCCACCTGGTGGTGGAGCCGGCGGGGCCCCGACTGAGCATGACCGTGCGGACGTGGATCTCCTCGGTGGAGGCCGCGTCGCTGATCTGGCTGGACGAGGGCAAGCAACTGCCGCGCGCCGAGCTGCGCGACCTGCTGCTCGACCAGCTGATGGCCGCGCTGGTCGCCACCGGCGCGCGGGACGAGCAGACGGCGGCCGTGGTGCGGCTGGCCGCCGAGGCGGAGGGCCCGGACGGCCGGTTGGCGGACCTGGCGCGGCGCGTCGTCCCGGTGGTGACACCGGCGGCCCATCTGCTGTGAGCGGCGCGTCGCCGTGAGCGACACGGGGCGGTCGGTGGGCGGACCGGCCGACGCGTTTGCGAAGCTGAGCCGATGAGGAGCGAGGACACCGCCTTTGTCGGCGGACCGTTGGACGGCCGGGTGCTGCCCGTCCTGCTGGGGCCGACGGGCCGACCGCCGAAGTTCTACGAGGTGCCCGTGCCGTCGGCCGACGGCGGCGAGCCGGTGGTGTACGTGTACCGGCTCGAGGTCGCCGGGGTGAGCAAACGGCTCGGCCTGCCGCGCGGATGGCAGTACGTCTACGAGCCGGAGGGCCGCCCGCGCCGGGTGCGCTGGCCGTGGTCGAAGCCGGAGCCCCGGCGGGACGGGCCGGGCGGGGACTGAGGGCGCCGCCGCACGCAGTCGCCGGAGCGCTGTCCGGCGTCCGGGTGGTAGCGCCGCATACCGTCGTTCAATACGACAATCAGAGGCAGGGTGCTGTCACGATCGCGGCATGAACGGCTGCGAACGGAGGCACTGCTCACCGGCCGCCCGGGGCGGATGGTCGGCGCGGAGGCGACGCGGGCTTGTGGCGACGGCGGGCGCGGTGCTCGCCGCCGTACTGCTGGGCGTCGCCGCCGACGCGCCTGCGGACGAACCGCACACATCCGGCCGGACACCACTCGCCGGCGGCGCCGCCGCCCCGACAGTGGCCGGGACGAGGCTCAGCGCGGAACCGGCGGAGGTGCCCGGCGGCGAGGAGTCGCCGCCCGAGCGCCGGTCCCTGGCGGAACGCCCCTCGTCGCCGGTCGAACAGCCCGTGTCCGGCATCGAGCGGCGCTCCCCCGCCGTCGAGCGGGAGAGCGCCGGACGCGCCCGGCCGGCGGCGGAACCGCCCGCCGAGCCACCGGCCGAACCACCGGCCGGACTACCGGAGCAGCCCGCGCCCGGACTCGGCGGGACTCCGCCCGCCCGCCTGCTGCTGACGGAACTGCGGACCGGCTACCTGGCCGTCGACCAGGCGAGACGCGCCTACCGGAAGGCCGACACCCGGCTGCGGCGGCAGCGGTCCGTGGTCACCCGGCTCGACGAGCGGCTGCGACGCGCCCGCGCCGAGCTGGCCGCCGGACGCCTCGACGCGGGGCACATCGCCCGGCTGCAGTACCGGAACAGCACGGCGGGACTCACGCCTTACGCACGCATGCTGCTGCGGCCGGACCCACAGGACGCGTTCGAGGAGCGCCACCAGCTGACCCGGCTCGCGGACGCCCAGGCGCTCGCCGTGCTGCGCATGGCCGGCGGCGAGCAGCGGCTGGCCGCGACGGCCAGGAAGGCCCGTACGGCGCTCGCCGAACAGCGCGCGCTGGCCGACGAACGGCAGCGGAAGCACCGGGAGTTGCGGCGCCGACTGGACCGGCTGAGCCGCCTCCTGGCCGGCCGGGCCGGGGACGGGGGCGGCGGCATCGGTGGGAGCACCGGTAGCAGGGGCGAAAGCGGCACGGGCGCCGCCCCGGCGGCCTCCGGCTCGGCCGGGAACCTCCCGCCCGGCGGCAGCGGGGCGTCCGACGGCGGCCGCCCCAGCGGGGGGCCGCTCGGCAGCGGCGTCTCGGGCAGCACCGAAACCGGACAGCCCCGGCGGGATACCACCGCGCCGGAAGCCGGGGCCGGCACGGCCGCTCCCCCGGCGTAGCCACCCTCGTTCCCGGCCGGACGGGGCAACAGGACTTTCCGACGGCACCTGGGCCGTGACGCCGTGACCGCTCGGCGGAACCGGAGCGTTCGTTCGGCGACCGTCGCCGAGGCAACCGCCGGGGCCGAGGGGCCGCGGAGCCGGGACCGCGGCGGCGACAGACTCGGCGGTCCGGCAGCCGACTGGCTCGGCGGACCATCCGCGCCCCGCGCTCGGCGCGGCGTCAGGCGGGGGTCACCGAGGCGAGGTAGGCCGCTGCCTTCTCCGGGTCGTAGAACCAGTCCTCGAAGTCCGTCGGATTGTTGAAGCCGTTGGCGAACCGGTCGCGGACGGGCGGCAGTTCGCCGCCGGCACCGATGAGCTGGAGCACGTGCTCCGGCGGCGGCGCGAGCATCGCGTTCGTCCACTTGGTGACGTGCTGCGCGGTCTGCCAGTACCGGTCGAACGCGGCCTGCATCCATTCCTCGTCGAAGGGGCGGTCGCCGTGTTCGACGATGGAGGCGAGGTAGGAGGCGGCGCACTTGGAGGCGGAGTTGGAGCCCTGCCCGGTGATCGGGTCGTTGGCGACCACGACGTCCGCGACGCCGAGGACGGCGCCACCGCCGGGGAGCCGGCCGACGGGCTTGCGGACGGTGGGCGCGTACCGGCCCGCCAGCGTGCCGCCGGCGTCGGTGAGTTCCACCTTGGTGGCCCGGGCGTACTCCCAGGGCGTGTACTTCTCCATCAGCGCCAGGGTGGTGGCGAGGTGTTCGGCGGGGTCGCGGATCTCCTGGAAGACGTCGAGCGGGCCGCCGGGCACGCCTTCCCAGAAGAGGATGTCGCAGCGTCCACTGGTGGTGAGGCTGGGCATCACGAAGAGTTCGCCGACACCGGGGACGAGGTTGCAGCGCACGGCCTCGGTGTCGGGGTGCTCGGGGCGGGGGCCGAGTCCGGTGACGTAGGAGACGGCGAGCGCGCGCTGCGGGGTGTCGTAGGGCGAGCGTTCCGCGTCGCGGGCGAACATCGAGACCAGTTCGCCCTTGCCGGCGGAGACCAGCACCAGGTCGTAGGTGCGGGCGAAGAAGTCGAGGTCGGAGACGGCGGCGCCGTGGATGACAAGCTGGCCGCCGCGCTGGGCGAAGGTCTCCATCCAGCCGGCCATCTTCACCCGCTGGTCGACGGACTGCGCGTGGCCGTCGAGCCTGCCGAGCCAGTCGATGGCCCGGCTGGAGTCGGGGGCGGCGACGGAGACACCGAGGCCCTGGATGCGCGGGGCCTGGTTCTCCCAGAAGTTGATCTCGAGGTCGCGTTCGTGCTGGAGCGCGGTGTGGAACATGCACTGCGTGGACATGACCCGTCCGCCGCGGATCTCGTCGGCCGTGCGGTTGGACATCACGGTGACCTCGTAGCCCTTGGTCTGGAGGCCGAGGGCGAGTTGGAGACCCGACTGACCGGCTCCGACGATGAGTATCTTCCGCATCGAGGCAACACTCCTGTGTGACGGTGTGACTTCTCGCGAAGGCGAGGGGAACAGGCGACGGTGGTTGTCAGGCGGGGGCCGTCCGTCGGGGCCGCCAGGCGGTGGTCGTCAGGCGGGGGTCAGCTCGACGGCGTGGGCCACCAGCGTGGTCAGCGAGTCGACGACGGTGTCCCGCTTCCTGGCGTCCATGACCACCACCGGGACGCCCGCCGGGACGGACAGCGCCTCGCGCACGTCCTCGGCCTCGTAGTACTCGGTGCCCTCGAAGTGGTTCACGGCGACGACGTAGGGCAGTCCGCAGCTCTCGAAGTAGTCGAGAGCTGGGAAGCAGTCCTCCAGGCGGCGGGTGTCGGCCATGACGACGGCGCCGATCGCGCCGCGCACGAGGTCGTCCCACATGAACCAGAAGCGCTGCTGCCCGGGCGTGCCGAACAGGTACAGGACGAGGCCGGCGTCGAGCGTGATGCGGCCGAAGTCCATGGCGACGGTCGTGGTCGTCTTCTCGGGGGTGGCGGCGAGGTCGTCGGTGCCCTCGCTGGCCTGCGTCATCACGGCCTCGGTGACCAGCGGTTCGATCTCGGAGACGCGGCCGACGAAGGTCGTCTTGCCGACGCCGAAGCCGCCGGCCACCACTATCTTGGTGGCGATGGGGGCGCGGCTGGTGTCCTTCTGCCACTCCTGGAGCGGCTCGTCCGGCCCCGCCGAGCCGCCCGACGGCGTTGTCGGGGTCGTGGTGCTGTCAAAGCCTGCGAAGTCCACCCAACACCCTCTCAAGCAGTGCGCGGTTGGGGCGGCCGGTGGCCTCCCGGCCCGTTCCGTAGACGCGGACCCGGCCCTGGTCCGCGAGGTCGCTCAGCAGGACGCGTACGACGCCGAGCGGCATCCGCAGCAGCGCGGCCACCTCGGCGACCGAGCGCATCTGGCGGCACAGCTCGATGATGGCGCGCATCTCCGGCATGATCCGGTCCTGGCCGGCCGAGTAGTCCCGGCCGGGCAGCACCCGGCGGCCGGGTGGTCCCTCCAGAGCGGGTGTGTCGGTCGAGGCGACGAACGTCTCGACCAGCAGCACGTGGCCGAAGCGGGTCCGGCCGCCGGTGATCGTGTACGGCCTGACCCGCGCGGGTTTGCGTTCGCCGTACGGACGGCTGGGCAGTGGGGGGTTCGCGGTCACTTGTCCTGCTCCATCGACTTACGCAGTTCGGTACGGAGTTCGGGGGTGAGCACATGTCCCGCACGACCCACGAAGAGGGCCATGTGGTAGCCGATCACACTCATGTCGCAGTCGGCGGTGGCGTGCACGCCGAGCAGCGAACCGTCGCTGATCGACATGACAAAGACGGTGCCGTGGTCCATCGCGACCATCGTCTGCTTGACCTCGCCGGCCTTCAGCAGCCCTGCGGCGCCCGTGGTGAGGGACGCGATGCCGGAGACGATCGTCGCCAGGTCGGCGCTGGCCCCGCGCGGACCGCCGCCGCCGGGCTTCGCCGGGACGTCGGCCAGACCGGGGTCGGAGGCCAGGAGCAGCAGGCCGTCGGACGAGACGACCGTGACGGACCGGATGCCGGGAACCTCTTCGATCAGGTTCGCCAGCAGCCAGCGCAGGTTGTCCGCCTCGCTGCTCGGGGTGCGGGCGGTGCTGGACGCGTTCACTGACGTGCCTCCTCGGGGGTGTCACCAATCTCGTTCGCCCCCGGTTTGTGCGGTGCGTCGCCGACGGCGACTGCGCCGTGGTCGTCGGCGACAGGGCCGTGGTCGTCGGCCGGTGCCGGGTGCCCGGCCTCGGCGGCGGCGCGCTCGCCCTCCCGCGCGCCGTGGGTGAAGCCGCCGATGCGGCGGCGCAGTTCCTCCGCGCGCTCGCTGCCCGAACGGGCGGCGGGCACCGCGCCGGTCGGCGCGGCGACGGGGGTGATGTTGGGTGTCCGCTTCGGCAGGCCCTTGTCGGTCAGCCGGCGCGGCGCGGGTGCGTCGCCGACGGCTGGCTCGTCGTCGACAGCCAGGCCGTCGTCGACAGCGGGTTCGTCGGCGGCGCGCGTGTTGTCGTCGACGGGTGCGGCCTCGCCTCCGGGCTCCCCCGCCGGGTCCGTCGCCGGGTCCGTCGCCGGGTCGGCGGAGGCTTCGGACGCGCGGGGCTCCGGGTGCCCGGAGGCGGTGTCCGGGCTCCGCTCACCCGACGGCTCGTCCGGTGTCGCCGCCGCCGGGACGACGTCGGCGGTCAGCCGTCGGACCCGTCCGGGCAGGGCGTGGGAGTTGGCCTCGGCGACGGTGCCGGGCAGGGCCGGTGCCGTGCCGCTGCCGGTGGTGGTGGTGACCGGGTGCAGCGGGTCGGGGCGGTCCGGCAGCAGGGTGCGCGGCAGGGTGACCACGGCGGTCACACCGCCCTGCTTCTGCACCCGCAGCTGGACCCGCATGCCGTGCCGCGCGGCCAGCTTGGCGACGACGTACAGGCCGATGCCGAACGCGCTGTCGCCGTCCTGGGCGGGCGGGTCCTGCTTGTCCGGTTCGCCCAGCCGCGCGTTGAGTTCTTCCAGGCGCTCGGTGGTCATACCGATGCCGGAGTCGGAGACGGACAGCATCACCTCGCCGTTCTCCAGCAGCCAGCCGGAGAGCTGCACCTCGGCCTCGGGCGGCGAGAACGCCGTGGCGTTCTCCAGCAGTTCGGCGACGAGGTGGCTGACGTCGTCGGCGGCGAAACCGGCGACCTGGGCGTGCGGCGGGAGCGCGGCCATCTCGACGCGCTCGTAGCGTTCGATCTCGCTGATCGCGGCACGCAGCACGTCGAGCAGCGGCACCGGCCCGGCGTGGTGGCCGGTGGGGTGTTCGGCTCCGGCGAGCAGCAGCAGGTTCTCGCCGTGGCGCCGCATGCGGGTGGCGAGGTGGTCGAGCTTGAAGAGGGTGGCCAGGCCCTCGGGTTCGTTCTCGCGCTCCTCCAGGGCCTCCAGCTGGGCCAGCTGGCGCTCGGCGAGGTTGAGGTTGCGCAGGGCGAGCTGGACGAACGTGCTGTGGACGGCGCCGTCGAGTTCGTGCAACCGCTCGGTGAGGGCGGTGACCTCGGCGCGCAGGTCGTCCCGTTCGGCGGCGAGCTTCTTGCGGCCGCCGGCCTGGCGGACGGCGTCGGCCTCGGCCGTCTCGGCACGCGCGCGCAGCTGGACGGCTGTCTCGCGCAGCTCGTTGAGTGACCGGATCACGTCGGCGTACTCGTCGTTGCGGCCGGTGAAGCGGATGGGTTCCTCACCGGTGGGGTCGGCGGCGAGCCGGCGACCGCCGAGGCGCACGACGGCCAGCGGCCGGGTCATCGAGCGGGCCGCGTAGACGCCGGCGCCGACGGCCAGCAGCAGCGCCGCGCCGACCAGGCCGAGGCGGATCTGGAGCGCGGTGACGTCGTCGGCGCGCAGCTGTTCGAGGCGGCCGACCTCGGCACCGGCGAGCGAGGACTCGACGCTGCGCATGTGGACGACGCGGGCGGTGAGCGTGGCGTCGACGCGGTCGGCGTTGAACGCCTGGGCTGCCGGGCTGAGGCCGCCCTGGGCGGTCATGCGCTCCAGGTACCGCTCGGCGGTGGTGACATCGCCGCCGGTGACGGTGGTGCGCAGCTTCTCGCGGACGCGTTCCTGGGCGGTCTGTTCGAAGTCGGCGGCCGCCGACAGTTCACGGAACCGGGCCAGTTGGGCGGCGGAGGTGAGTTCGGGCTGTTCGCCGCCGGCGGCGAGGGCCGCGAGCAGCAGCCCTCGGGTGGCGGAAGCCTGTTCGGTGGCGCGGCCGAGGAAGGGCAGCGCGTGGGCGGCCGCCGGGGTGCCGTCGGCGGCGGACTCGGCGGCGCGCGGCGGGGTGCGGCGGGCCGTCTCGGCGGCGATGTCGCCGAGTGCCTGGATGGCCTCGGTGTAGGCGGTGTGGACGGCGCGGGCGTCCTTCTGGCCGCCGTCCGCGGTCTCGGCGCGCTGCCGGGCGTCCGGGAGCCGGTCGAGCAGCCCCCGGGTGGTGGTGGGCAGTTCGGGGCGCAGTTCGGTCAGCCGGCTGTCGACCTTGGCCTGGAGGCCCTTGGTGTCGGCGAGCGCGGCGGCCGCCTCCTCGTCGGTGTCGCCTTCCGTCCCCGTCCCGCCCTGGCCGGCTTCCGGAGTGCCGGGTGCCGGGGTTCCGGGTGCCGGAGTGCCGGGCACGGCGGGCCGACCTTCGGCGGGGTTCTGCGGGAACTGCCCCTCCCCGACTCCGGGCTGGCCGGGGACGGCGTCACGGGTGGCGCCCCGGGCGGCGACGGCCCGGACCTGGGCGTCGCGTTCGTCGGCCAGCGCGTGCGCGAGGGAGATGGCGCGTTTGCCGGTCTCCGCCCGGGTGACGAGGTCGTGGGACTCGGACAGGTCGGCGGACGCCGCGAGGATGACCGGTGTGCCGGCGGCGCCCACCGCCGCGGCGCACAGGACCACCGAGGCGAGGAGCCGGTTGCGCACCCTGGCGCGCTTCCGGTTGTCGCCGGTGGTGGCGTCCTGCTGCTGACTGCTGTTGCGGAGTCGCTTTGTCCCCACCCGTGCTCGCATTCTCGCTACCGCGGGCTGGCGGGTGCCAGCCGGCGAACGTCCTCTGTGCGGCATGAGTCCGCTCCGCCCCACCGACGGCGTCTGACCCTTTCAAGCACCGTCGCGGGTTGGCTTGGCTTCCTCTGCCGGGCCACCTGAAGGAGTGAACATCACTTTCGAGTGACTGAACAAGCTGGGGGTGGTGAACCGTTGTCGGAGCGTGAGACAGAGGGGTTGGCCACCCGGTGTGCGCCATGGCAGGATGCGCGCCCGCACCCGGCACGGAGTGAGTGATTCCGGTGCAGTCCGGGTCGGGACGGTCAGCTCACCGCGAGCCGCCCGTTTTGTCGGTGGCCGAATCTCGACGCTCCGGTCGTCGGCGTCCGGTAGTGATGCGGTGGCGGGCAGACTGGGTGTCATGCGCATCGAGCTGGTGACCGAACCGGGCGACCACTCCGTCCCCAACGAGGACTACGCGGCGGTGGGTTCAACCGCCTCCGGGCTGGGCGGAACGCTGGTCGTCCTGGACGGCGTGACACCGCCGGCCGCCGCGCACGGCTGCTCGCACGGCGTCTCCTGGTACGTGTCGCGACTGGGTGGGACGTTGCTGGAACTGTCCGGTTCGCACCCGGAGCTGACTCTCACCCAGTGCCTGGCCGCGGCCATCTCCCGTACCGCCGACGCGCATTCCCCAATCTGTGACCTTTCTCACCCTCGCACTCCGCAGGCAACCGTCGTGGTCGCGCGGTGGTCGGCCGACCACGACGGCGGGGACGGACGGGTCGAGCACCTTGTGCTCTCCGACTCCGTGTTGCTGCTGGAGGACCCGTCGGGGGTGGTGCGCCCGGTACTCGACACCCGGCTGGACGAGCTGCGTCCGGCGGTGCGCGGCCTGCCGGCGGCCGAGCGGATCCGCCGGATCGAGGCACTGCGCAACCGCCCGGGAGGCTTCCACACGGCGGCGGCCGATCCGTCGGTGGCGGAGCTGGCCGTCACCGGCAGCACACCGCGCGGCCGGGTGCGGTCGCTCGCGGCGCTGACGGACGGCGCCACACGATGGAGTGAGGTGTTCGGCCTCGGCGACTGGTCGGCGCTGCACGCGGCCCTGCGCAAGGAGGGTCCGGGCGCGGTGGTGTCCCGGGTACGGGCCGAGGAACGCGCGGACGCGGCGGGCGTCCGTCATCCGCGCGGCAAGGCACACGACGACGCCACGGCCGTACTCGTGGAGCTGCCCACCGGGCGCTGAGCGCGCCGGCCGGGGCGCGGGTCAGTCGGCCAGCGGGCCGTGCGCGTTGAACTGGTGGAGGAGCCGAGCGAGTTCCGCGACCTCCTGGCGGTCCCAGGCGGCGAGGGCGCGTACGAAGCGGCGCCGGCGGGCCTGCCGCACGCCGGTGAAGCGTTCCCGGCCGGTGTCGGTCAGCCGGACGAGCGAGGCGCGGCCGTCGGCCGGGTCGGGCTCCCTGGTGACCAGGCCGAGCACCTCCAGCGAGCGCAGCTGGCGGCTCATCGTGGCCTTGCCGACGCCGAAGTAGCCGGCGAGGTCCGTGCCGCGCTGCGGCCCGGCGTCGTGCAGGCGCAGCAGCAGCCCGTAGGCGGCCGGTTCGAGGTCCGGGTGGACCTCGCGGGCCATCGCCCCGGAGGCGGCGCGGGCCCGCCGGAAGAAGACGGAGAGCTCTCGTTCGAGCTCGAGGAACTCGGGGACCTCGCGGCACTCGGGCGCGCCGCCGTGCCGACCCGCCGGGTCGGCCTGGGCCGGCCGGTGGTCGTCCGGCTGGTGTGATGTCCGGCCGTCCGCGCTGCCGTTGTGCACCCGTCCACGCCTCTCCGGGCGCTCGCCGCCCGACACTGCTCGTCCCGACGGGTGCCGGCCGCTCGCTCCGGCTCGCCCGCCACCGCGCGCCCCGCACGGTCCGCCCAGTATTCCGCAGCCCCGCGCCAGCACCCACCGCGAGCGAGCCGCCGGGTGGGCGGTGCGCGTCCGCTACCGGTACCCGCGGCGGCAACACCGGTCTGGTGATCAACTTCTGCCCGTGGTGCGACGCCCGGTTGCCGGAAGCCAGAGGAGGCCGGACGCGGCGGTGGGGCGGGTCAGCGG
>NZ_VJYK02000160.1 GCF_007097205.2 Streptomyces alkaliterrae | reverse complement strand
GGAGGCGGTGGAGTCCAAGGCGATCATCGCCAGGGGGGTCAGCGACCGGGCGGGTGAGGTGCCCCGGAAGCGGAGCTGAAGGAGGGACGGGCACACGTCGCGCACCGGGGGCGCGCGGCGTGTGCCGTTGCGGCGGGTGGAGCCCCGGGCCTCAGGGCCAGACGAGGCAGTACGGTTGGTGGCCGGCTTCGTGGAGGCGGTGGCTGAAGGCCTGCCACTCGTTGAGCAGGCGGTAGACGTCGAACGCGTCGCGCGGCCCGCTGCGGTCGGGCACGGTGGACCAGATGAACGCGGCGGCGCCCACCGACTCCTCGCCGACGCCGCGCAGCGGGTCGACGACCGTCATCGGCAGCTTCACGACCGCGTAGTCCGGGTGCAGGACGACCAGCTCCAGTGGGGGTACGCGGTGCAGGGGTATGCCCTCGATGCCGGTGAGTACCATCGCGGCGACCGTCTCCGGTTTGATCTTGGTGAACATGCCGCCCTGGCCGAGTTCGTCCCCGCCCAGCTCCTCGGGGCGCATCGAGAGGGGGACGCGTGCGGCGGCGGCGCCGTCGCGTGCGCCGAAGTACTTGTAGGTCACCCCCATCCCGCCACCTCTGAGCCTTTCCGGGACCGTCGTCTCGCCGGGCTCGGCGCGGGCGTCACGGGCCGCCTCCCGGGCGCCGTCCCGGGGGCGTTCCCGGTTCTGTTCGCGCTCGCGCGCAGGCTCGCGCCGGGCCTCGGGGCTCCGGTCGCGGCGGTGTCTGCCGCGTTGGGCGCTCCGCGGTTCGAGGTCGCCGCCCTCGCCCAGCCCGCCTCCGCGTTGCATGTCACCACCCGATTCGTTCCCGGCCCCGTCGCGCGACCCGATCATCGTGTCAAAGACCTCCCCCTTGTACGCCGCGTGAAACGCCCCGCCGTACGAGCACGCAGGCTCTGACACCATGGATCGCGTGAGCTACCCCTGTGTCGCACCAGTTTCGCAGATGTGTGTACGCGCGGAGGACCCCTTTCGTCTCGGTCTTACACCGGTCGAACCGCCGCGAGTTCTCCCGGGTGTTGCCCCGGGCGGTGCCCGCCGTGCGGCGGGCCCGGCGCGAGGTGCGGCCGTGGGTAGTGTCACGGCGCGGCAGACGAGTCCGTTTTAGCAGGTCAGGAGCAAAGTGCCTTATCCATACGAAGCCCCAGCGTCACAGTCGCTCTTCGACCGGGCAGCCGTCGTCACCCCGGGAGGCGTGAACTCCCCGGTGCGGGCGTTCCGGGCGGTGGGCGGTACGCCCCGATTCATGGTGTCCGGCACCGGTCCCTACCTGACCGACGCCGACGGCCGTGAGTACGTCGACCTCGTCTGCTCGTGGGGACCGATGATTCTCGGCCATTCCCACCCGGCGGTCCTGGAGGCCGTCCAGGCCGCCGTCGCGCGCGGTACCTCCTTCGGTACGCCCGGCGAGGGCGAGGTCGAACTGGCCGAGGAGATCGTCGGCCGTGTCGAGCCGGTGGAGCAGGTCCGGCTGGTGTCCTCCGGGACGGAGGCCACCATGTCGGCGATCCGGCTGGCGCGCGGCTTCACCGGTCGGGCGAAGGTCGTGAAGTTCGCCGGCTGCTACCACGGCCACGTGGACGCGCTGCTCGCCTCCGCCGGCTCCGGCGTCGCCACGTTCGGCCTGCCGGACACCCCGGGCGTCACCGGAGCCCAGGCCGGCGAGACGCTGGTGCTGCCGTACAACGACCTGGACGCCGTCCGCGCCGCCTTCGCCGCGCACCCGGGCGAGATCGCCTGCGTGATCACCGAGGCGTCCCCCGGCAACATGGGTGTCGTGCCGCCCGCCGAGGGCTTCAACGCCGGACTGAAGGCGCTGTGCGCGGAGAACGGCGCGCTGTACGTGTCGGACGAGGTCATGACCGGTTTCCGGGTCTCGCGCGCCGGCTGGTACGGCCTGGACGGCGTCGCCCCGGACCTCATGACGTTCGGCAAGGTGATGGGTGGCGGCTTCCCGGCGGCGGCGTTCGGCGGCCGTCGGGACGTCATGGCGCATCTGGCGCCGGCCGGCCCGGTCTACCAGGCCGGCACGCTGTCCGGGAACCCGATCGCCACCGCCGCCGGTGTGGCCCAGCTGCGGCAGCTGGACGCCGCCGCCTACGCGAGGGTCGACGCGGCGTCGGAGGCCGTGCGGACGCTGGTCGCCGAGGCGCTGACCAAGGAGGGCGTGGCGCACACCCTCCAGACCGCCGGCAACATGTTCTCCGTCTTCTTCACCACCGACGGCGGCCCGGTCACCGACTACGCGAGCGCGAAGGAGCAGGAGGCGTTCCGCTACAACGCGTTCTTCCACTCGATGCTCGCGCAGGGCGTGTACCTGCCGCCGTCGGCGTTCGAGTCGTGGTTCGTCTCCTCGGCGCACGACGAGCGGGCGGTCGAGCGGATCGCCGCCGCGCTGCCGGCCGCCGCCCGCGCGGCCGCCGAGGCGACCGAGGCGACCGAGGCGGGGGGCAACTGATGGCCGAGAACAGCCCTGAGACGAGAGGGGCCGGGAAGGTGCGCGGCGAGGACAAGACGGTGACCGTGGTGCACCTGATGCGCCACGGCGAGGTGGCGAACCCGGACGGCGTGCTCTACGGCCGGCTGCCCGGCTACCACCTCTCCGAACTGGGCCACCGCATGGCCGAGCGCGTCGCCGAGCACCTGGCGGACGCCGACGTCACCGCCGTGATCGCCTCTCCGTTGGAGCGCGCCCAGGAGACCGCCGCGCCGATCGCCAAGGCCCACGGCCTGGACATCGGTACGGACGCCCGGCTCATCGAGGCGGACAACGTCTTCCAGGGCAAGACGTTCGGCGTCGGGGACGGCGCACTGCGGCGCCCCGGCAACTGGCGGCACCTGCGCAACCCGTTCAAGCCGTCGTGGGGCGAGCCGTACGTCGACCAGGTCGTGCGGATGAAGTCCGCGCTGGACGCCGCGAAGGACGCCGCGTACGGGCACGAGGCGGTGTGCGTCAGCCACCAGCTGCCCATCTGGATCGTGCGCAGCTTCGTCGAGCGGCGCAGGCTGTGGCACGACCCGCGCAACCGGCAGTGCACGCTGGCGTCGCTGACCAGCTTCACCTACCTCGGCGACCGCATCGTCTCGGTCGGCTACTCCGAGCCGGCCCGGGACCTGGTGCCCAAGCACCTGCTGGCCGGCGCCAAGCCGGTGAAGGGCGCGAAGGGCTTCGGCGCCTGAGCGGCAAAAGGCCCGGTAGAGCCCGGGTGCACCCGGGCTGACCTGGGAGGACGATCGGGACAAGGGGGGCGCGGCGGGGCGTTCGAGAGTGCATGCGAAACTTTTCACATGAGTCTCAGCCGCGCCCCCAGGGGCACGTCCCGCCGCCGCGTGACCGCGCTCACGGCGGCCGTCCTGGCCGGTGTGCTCGGCCTCACCGCATGCGGTTCCGAGGACAAGCCAGCCTCCAGCGACGGCGGCTACATCGAGGGCACCGGGCAGATCACCACGGTCGCCGCCGACGACCGTCAGCCCGCGCCCGACCTGTCCGGCAAGACGGTCGAGGGCGGTGAGCTGAAGCTCTCCGACTACCGGGGCAAGGTCGTCGTCCTCAACGTCTGGGGCTCCTGGTGCCCGCCGTGCCGCAGCGAGGCGCCGGCCTTCGCCAAGGTCTCCAAGGAACTGGAGAAGGACGGCGTGCAGTTCGTCGGCCTCAACATCCGGGACCTCGACGTGGCGAACGCCAAGGCGTTCGACCGCAACTTCGAGATCGCCTATCCGAGCCTCTACGACCCGAGCGGCAAGACGCTGCTGCGCTTCCCCAAGGGCAGCCTCAACCCGCAGGCCATCCCCTCCACCCTGGTCCTGGACCGCGAGGGGAAGATCGCCACGCGTGCGCTGAAGCCGCTCAGCGAGCCCGAGCTGCGGGAGATCATCGAGCCCGTACTGGCCGAGAAGTGACCGGGGACGTAGTGACCGGGGAAGACGCACGCCGATGAGTGCTCTGCTGGACGGCGTGTGGTTGGTCGCCGCCGAGAACCAGACCGTGAAGTCCGGGGCACTCGTGCTGGCGATACCGGTCGCGATCCTCGGCGGTCTTGTCTCCTTCTTCTCGCCCTGCGTGCTGCCGCTCGTGCCGGGCTACCTCTCCTACGTCACCGGCATCAGCGGCACCGATCTGGCGGACGCCAGACGCGGCCGGATGCTGGCCGGGGCGTCGCTGTTCATCCTCGGCTTCACCGCCGTCTTCGTCTCCGGCGGCGCGCTCTTCGGCTACTTCGGCAACACGCTGCTGGAGCACCGGGAGACGATAACCAGGGTGCTCGGCGTCCTGACCATCCTGCTCGGCCTCACCTTCATGGGCGTCCTGTGGCCCGGACTGACCCAACGTGAGCTGCGGATACACCGCAAGCCGGCGGTGGGCCTGGCCGGCGCTCCGATGCTCGGTGTGCTGTTCGGCGTCGGCTGGATGCCGTGTGTGGGTCCCACACTCACCGCCGTCCAGAGCCTCGCGCTCAGTGAGGCGAGCGCCGGCCGGGGTGCGCTGCTGATGGTGGCGTACTGTCTCGGTCTGGGGCTGCCGTTCATCGCCGCCGCGCTGGCGTTCCGCCGGGCGCTGGGGGCGTTCGGCTGGGTCAAGCGGCACTACGCGTGGGTCATGCGCATCGGCGGCGGCATGCTGATCGCGGTCGGTCTGCTGCTGCTGACCGGCGCCTGGGACCGCATCGTCTACGAACTCCAGGTGTGGACCGTCAACTACACCGTCGGGATCTGATCATGAGCGAAACAGAGACCAGGACCTCCGAGGTCGCCGCGACGGCGACCGGGGACGGTGACACGGACGAGTCGGCCGCGCAGGCCCAGCTCGGCACCGCCCCGGTGGAGGAGCCGCCGAGCGGACCGGCCATCGGACTCGTCGGGTGGCTGCGCTGGTTCTGGCGGCAGCTGACCTCGATGCGGGTCGCGCTGCTGCTGCTCCTGCTGCTTTCGCTGGCCTCGGTGCCCGGTTCGCTCATCCCGCAGCGCGACGCGAGCGCGAACCGCGTCGCGCAGTTCATGAAGGACAACCCGACGCTCGGCGAGGTCTACGACCGGCTGCAGCTGTTCGAGGTCTACAGCTCGGTGTGGTTCTCGGCGATCTACCTGCTGCTGTTCGTCTCGCTGATCGGCTGCATCGTGCCGCGCACCTGGCAGTTCGCCGGGCAGCTGCGGGCCAGGCCGCCGAAGGCGCCGGCCCGACTCGGCCGGATGCCCGCGTACACGACCTGGCGCACCGACGCCGCGCCGAAGGACGTACTGGCCGACGCGAACAAGCTGCTGCGCGGCCGCCGCTTCCGGGTGTCCGACGGCGAGGGCTCGGTCGCCGCAGAGAAGGGCTATCTGCGGGAGGCCGGCAACCTCGTCTTCCACCTGGCGCTCATCGTGATGCTGATCGCCTTCGCGACCGGTCAGCTGTGGCGGGTCGAAGGCGGAAAGCTGGTCGTCAAGGGCGACAGCTTCACCAACGTCCTCCCCTCCTACGACGACATCAAGTCCGGCAGTCTCTTCGACTACGGGGACCTGGACTCCTTCGGCTTCACCCTCGACGACTTCCACTCCGCCTTCGAGCCCACCGGCCCGCAGCGCGGGACGCCGCGTGAGTTCAGCGCCAAGGTGACCTACTGGGAGGGCGCCGACGGGCCGGAGAAGAAGGCGTCCATCGAGGTCAACCGGCCGCTGACGGTCGGTGACTCGAAGGTGTACCTGCTGGGCCACGGCTACGCGCCCGTGGTGACCGTCCGGGACGGCCAGGGCGACATCGCCTTCCGGGGCCCGGTGCCGTTCCTGCCGCAGGACGCCAACATCACCTCGCAGGGCGTGGTGAAGGTGACCGACTACCGCGACGCCAAGGGCAAGAAGGACCAGTTGGCGTTCGTCGGGATCTTCACCCCGACGTTCGGCCTGGACGAGGTGCGCGGGCCGCACTCCACCTTCCCCGACCTGAACTACCCGGCGCTCTTCCTGTCCCCCTACCGGGGTGACCTCGGTATGGAGACCGGCCTGCCGCAGAACGTGTACCAGCTCAACGACAAGGCGATGGAGCCGTTCACGACCAAGGACGGCGACATCCTGCGGGAGAGCCTGCGTCCCGGCGAGACGATGAAGCTGCCCGGCGGCGCCGGCACCCTGAAGTTCGAGCGGGTCGAGCGCTGGGCCACCTTCCAGATCTCCAAGAAGCCCGGCACCACGTGGGCGCTGGTCGGCGCCATCGCGGCGGTTGTCGGACTGGCCGGCTCGCTGTTCCTCCAGCGCCGCCGGGTCTGGGTGCGGGCCCGCACCGACGAGGACGGCCGCACGGTCGTGGAGATGGCCGCGCTCGGCCGCAGCGAGTCGGCGAAGCTGCCCGAGGAACTGGGCGCGCTGGCCGAACAACTGCGGACGACCGCACCCCTCGCCGACCCGTGCGAGGCTGACGACGACGTGCCGGCCGGTTCCGGCGACACCGGGCCGAAGCGCAAGAACGACAGCGACACTCACGAAGGAGTCGAGAAGTGAACCTCGCGTTGGCAGACAACCAAGCGCTCGCCGACTTCAGCAGAGTGCTCGCGCTCTCCGCGATGGCGGTCTACTCGCTCGCGTTTGTCGCCCACATCGTCGAATGGCTCTTCGGCAGCCGCAGCAAGGTGGCGCGTACCGCCGCCGAACTCAGCCCGAAGAAGAAGTCGCCGTACAGCAAGCCCGTCGAGGACGTCCGGGCGGCCGAGAGCGGTGGCGGCACGGCCGTGCTGGAGAAGCCGAAGGTGGTCACGCGTGCCACGGCAGGCGGCCGGCCCGATCTGCCGGACGGTCCGGGGGCCGCGGGCGGCGACGCGCAGGGCGACACGTTCGGCCGTATCGCCATCGCGCTGACGGGTCTGGCGTTCGCGATCCACGCCGCCGCCGTCGTGACCCGCGCGGTCTCGGTGACCCGAGCGCCGTGGGCGAACATGTACGAGTTCTCCCTCACCTTCTCGATGGTCGTCGTCGGCGCCTACCTCGGGCTGCTGATCGCCAAGAAGAACGTGCGCTGGCTCGGTCTGATCCTGGTCACCACCGTGCTGCTCGACCTCGGCCTGGCGAGCGTCGTGCTCTACACCGAGAGCGACCAGCTGCCGCCCGCGCTGGACTCGGCCTGGCTGTGGATCCACGTCTCGCTGGCGGTCGTCTGCGGCGCGCTGCTCTACCTCGGCGTGGTGGGGTCCGTCCTCTACCTCTTCCGGGACAGCTACGAGAGCAAGCTGGAGAGCGGCGGCAAGCCGGGCGCGTTCGCGACGTCCGTGCTGGAGCGGCTGCCGTCCGCCGCGACGCTGGACAAGTTCGCCTACCGCGTCAACGCCGCCGTCTTCCCGTTCTGGACCTTCACGATCATCGCCGGCGCGATCTGGGCCGAGGAGGCCTGGGGCCGCTACTGGGGCTGGGACGCCAAGGAGGTCTGGTCCTTCATCACCTGGACCGCCTACGCCGGTTACCTGCACGCCCGGGCGACGGTCGGCTGGAAGGGCCGCAAGGCCGCGATCCTCGGCATCATCGCGTTCCTGACCTTCCTGTTCAACTACTACGGCGTCAACCTCTTCGCCAACAGCCTCCACTCCTACTCCGGCGTCTGAGGCCTTCGGGGAGTCCGCAAGACGGCGGAGGGCCGGACGGTACACACCGTCCGGCCCTCCGCCGTTGCAGCGGCGGCCGGCGCTACGCGTCGGCGCCGAGGTAGGTCTTCCAGCCGCCGGTGGGGCGTTGGCCCACGTTCAGGCCGCGGAGCTTGGTCAGGACGTCCTCGTCCTGGGCGTCGAGCCAGTCCACGAACTGGCGGAAGGAGACCATGCGCACGTCCTTCGCGTCGAGGTCCGCGATGCGCTTGACGGTCTCCTCGACGGCGTCCATGTAGATGCCGCCGTTCCACTGCTCGAAGTGGTTGCCGATGAAAAGCGGCGCCCTGTTGGACTCGTAGGCGCGGCGGAAGCCGCCGTAGAAGACGTCGATGGCCTGCTGGCGCCAGGTGGGGTGGTTCTCGGCGGGGCCGTTGGTGGAGTTCTGGGACTGGTTGACCAGGATGTTGTAGTCCATCGAGAGCACCTCGAAGGACTTGCCAGGGAAGGGCAGCGACTGGAGCGGCAGGTCCCAGACGCCCTCCTTCTTCGTCGGCCACATCTGGAGGCCGCCGGAGGAGCTGGAGTCGTAGCGCCAGCCCAGCTCGGCGGCGGTCGGCAGCAGGTTGCCCTGGCCGAGGAGGCACGGGGTGCGGCCGCCGACGAGTTCCTTCTTGTAGTCGAACGGCAGCGGCTCGAGGTCGGTGAAGCCGGTGTTCGTCCGCCACTTGTTGACGAAGTCCATCGCCTGGTCGATCTCCGAGCGCCACTGGGCGGGCGTCCAGTGCTCGACCGAGCCGGTGCCGCCGCAGAAGTGCCCGTTGAAGTGGGTGCCGACCTCGTGGCCCTCCAGCCAGGCGGCGCGGAGGTTCTCCAGTGTGAGCCGGATGTTGCCGTCCTTGAGGTAGCCGATGTCGGAGGCACCGACCGGGTTGTTCGGCGGCTTGTACAGCTCCCGCTTGGACTCCGGCAGCAGGTAGACGCCGGAGAGGAAGAACGTCATCGCGGCGCCGTGGTCCTTGGCGACCTTGCGGAAACGCGGGAAGAGGCCGTTGCCGACCTCGCCGGCGCCGTCCCAGGAGAAGATCACGAACTGCGGCGGCGTCTCGCCGGGTTCGAGCTTGCGCGGTTTGGGCTGGTGCGGCTGCGGGCCGGTGTCGGCGGTGGAGCCGTCACCTATCGGCTTGGCCTGTTCCTTCTTCTCGCCGCCTGCCTTGTCCCCCGGGACGGTGTTCTTGTCCGAGCCCGAGCCGGAGCCGGTCGAGCAGCCGGCTATCCCCATGGTGGCGAGGGCGGCCGCCCCCACGCCGAGCAGTCCGCGTCGGCTTATCCCGCCATCCGACATGTCGTGTTCCCCTCACAGCGGTGCGTGTTCCGCTGAGAAGGATCGCTTCCGCGCCGGGTCGGTTCCAAGAGGTACGACCGATTTGCGGAATCTTTGCGGGCGAGGTGATCGGTGATCTTGGGGTGGCTGCCCGCAGGGGGCTTTGCCGTGTGCGGAAGCGATCTTCGAAAGGGGAGGGAGGCGCGCGGGGTCAGGGCTTCGGCGGGGTCGGGTCGTCGGGGCCGTTGTTGTCCTTGTTGCGGCGGAACTCCTCTTCCCACGCCTCCAGGGACTCCTCCGGCGACGGCGTCGGCGGCTTGGCGGGCCCGCCACCGGGCCTGCCGCCACTCCGGCCGCCGGTCGTGTCGTCGCCGCCCGACTTCGGCGAGCCGCCCTTGCCCGGCTCGGACTCCGGCTTCTCGGTGCCCGGCCCCGACTGCGGCTCCTCGGACTCCGCCGCCGAGCCGCCGCGCGGGTCGTCGCCCAGCGAACGCAGGAAGTCGACGTTGTCGTCCGGCGCGACCCAGCGGCGCTCGTTCGCCTTCGTGGCGCCGTAGGGGCGGTTGCGGCGCGGCCGGCCGACGGCGAACCAGGCGATCGGACCGATCAGCACCTGCCCGAACAGCAGGACGATGATCACCCACATCACCTTCGGCAGCTTGCGCACCTCTTTCTCAGGGGTGTTCAGGCAGTCGATGAAGGCGTAGATCCACACCGCCAGAACCAGTAGGAACGGCAATACCTTGGCCATGTGGAGCGCTCCTCGAGTGCGTCCTGACGATGTGCGGGCGGTCACGTCCGACACGAACGGTGACCTCAACACCAGCGTAATGGTCCGGCACCGCCCGGCGGTGTGGCGGAGCCCATGCCTGTGGACAACGGGCGGCGCCCCGGTGGCGTGCCCGCCCGTCGGCGGCCGGCGGCCGTGTCGGATACTGGACGGCATGGCTTACGACGACCTCCGCTCGCTGCTGCGAGCGCTTGAGCGCGACGGTGACCTGAAGCGGATCAAGGCGGAGGTCGATCCGCACCTGGAAGTCGGGGAGATCGTCGACCGGGTCAACAAGGCCGGCGGTCCCGCGCTGCTCTTCGAGAACGTCAAGGGCTCGGCGATGCCGCTCGCCATGAACGTCTACGGCACCGACCGGCGGCTGCTGAAGGCGCTGGGGCTGAAGTCCTACCAGGAGATCGGCGAGAAGATCGCCGGGCTGCTGAAGCCGGAGCTGCCGCAGGGCTTCGTGGGCTTCCGCGAGGCGTTCGGCAAGCTCGCCGGGATGAGCCACGTCCCGCCGAAGAAGGTCAAGGACGCGCCCGTCCAGGAGGTCGTCCTCACCGGCGACGACGTCGACCTGGAGCAGCTGCCCGCGCTGTTCACCTGGCCCGAGGACGGCGGCTCCTTCTTCAACCTCGGCCTCACCCACACGAAGCACCCCGAGACCGGCGTCCGCAACCTCGGCCTCTACCGCCTCCAGCGCCACGACCGGCGCACCATCGGCATGCACTGGCAGATCCACAAGGACAGCCGCAACCACTACCAGGTCGCCGCCAAGCGAGGTGAGCGGCTGCCCGTCGCCATCGCCTTCGGCTGCCCGCCCGCCGTGACGTACGCGTCCACCGCGCCGCTGCCCGGCGACATCGACGAGTACCTGTTCGCCGGCTTCCTCCAGGGCAAGCGGGTGGAGATGGTCGACTGCAAGACCGTGCCGCTCCAGGTCCCGGCCAACGCCGAGGTGGTCATCGAGGGCTGGCTGGAACCGGGCAAGATGCTGCCGGAGGGCCCGTTCGGCGACCACACCGGCTTCTACACGCCGCAGGAGGACTTCCCGGCGCTGACGATCGACTGCGTCACGATGCGCCGCCGGCCGCTGCTCCAGTCCATCGTCGTCGGCCGCCCGCCCACCGAGGACGGCCCGCTCGGCCGCGCCACCGAGCGCTTCTTCCTGCCGCTGCTGAAGATCATCATTCCGGACATCGTGGACTACCACCTGCCGGAGGCGGGCGGCTTCCACAACTGCGCGATCGTCTCGATCGACAAGAAGTACCCCAAGCACGCCCAGAAGGTCATGCACGCGATCTGGGGCGCGCACATGATGTCGCTGACCAAGCTGATCGTCGTCGTCGACGCCGACTGCGACGTACACGACCTGCACGAGGTCGCCTGGCGCGCCCTCGGCAACACCGACTACGCCCGCGACCTCAGCCTCGTCGAAGGACCGGTCGACCATCTGGACCACGCCTCCTACCAGCAGTTCTGGGGCGGCAAGGCGGGCATCGACGCCACCGCGAAGTGGCCCGAGGAGGGCTACACGCGCGACGGCGGCTGGCCGAACATGGTCGAGTCCGACCCGGCGATCGCCGAACAGGTCACCCGCCGTTGGCGGGAGTACGGGCTGTGACCGCCCAGCCGGCCACGACCCACGACGCCGAGGCGCCGCGCGAACGGGGGAAGGTGCGGGCCTTCCTCCGGCTCGTCATGATCGAACACTCCGTGTTCGCCCTGCCGTTCGCCTACATCGCCGCGCTGACCGCGATGTTCCGCACCGACGGCCGCGTCGACTGGTGGACGCTGCTGGTCGTGACGGTCGCCATGGTCGCCATGCGGACGTTCGCGATGGCCGCCAACCGCATCATCGACCGGGAGATCGATGCCCGGAACCCGCGCACCGCCGGTCGCGAACTGGTCACCGGCAGCGTCTCCGTGCGCACGGCGTGGACGGGCGCGCTCGTCGCCCTCGCGGTGTTCTTCGGCGCGGCGGCGCTGCTCAACCCGCTGTGCCTGATGCTGTCCCCGCTGGCCGTCGTCCCAATGGTCGTCTACCCCTACGGCAAGCGGTTCACCGACTACCCGCACGCCATCCTCGCCGCCGCCCAGGCGATCGGCCCCACCGGCGCCTGGTTCGCCGTGACCGGCAGCTGGTCGTGGGAGGCGGTGGTGCTGGGCGCGGCGGTCGGCATCTGGATCGGCGGCTTCGACCTGATCTTCGCCTGCCAGGACGTCGACTCCGACCGCGCCGAGGGCGTCGGCTCCGTGCCCGCCCGGCACGGCGTCGCCGCCGCGCTGTACGCCTCCCGCGCCAGCCACGTCGTCACGCTCGGGCTCTTCGCCTGGTACGCGCTGCTGACCGACGCCGGGGCGTTCTTCTGGCTCGGCCTGGTGATCGTCGCCGCCGCGTTCGTCTACGAGCACTCGCTGGTGCGGCCGAACGACCTCAGCCGCCTCAACCGGGCCTTCTTCACCGTCAACGGCTTCATCGGCATCGCCCTCTTCGTGTGCGCTCTGGCGGATCTCATCGCCCGCGGCCTCGGCGTGTAGCTACGGTTCCTCCCGACCCCGGGATACGGGAAGGGAGGACCGTGACCGGTTCGGAGATCGTTCGCCTGCGCTCGCAGCTCAGCCGCCTGGAAGGCCTGTTCCCCGGGTACACGGCGGAGATCGTGGAGGGCAGCATCGTGCTGACACCGCTCAGGCCGTTCCACAACGGGACGATGTTCCGGGTGTGGAAGCGCCTGGCGATCCTGCTGCCGGCGGACGTCGAGGTGATCAGCGGCGTAGCCGTACCAGTGAGCGAGGATTCCGAGTTCTGCCCGGATCTCGCCGTGATCCCGCGCGAGGAGTGGGAGCGCAACGCGAGCGGCTACCCGGTCGACCTCATTCACCTTGTCGTCGAGATCGTCTCCCCGAGCAGCGTCCGCAACGACTACGAGGTCAAGGACCGGGAGTACGCGCGGGCCGGCATCCCCGCCTACCTGATCTTCGACCCGTACCGGGCGCACTGCGTCACGCACTGGAACCCCGGGCCCGACGGTTACCGGGGGCGGGACACGATCGCCTACGGCGACACCGTCAGCGTGAAGACGCCGCTCGGGGAGCTGTCCTTCGACACCACCGAGCTGCCGGTCGATCCCGGGGCGCGCGGCTGAGAGTCGCGGGAGGTCAGCTCCAGGGGCTGGGGCCGATGCCGCCTGGTGGGGTGC
>NZ_VJYK02000016.1 GCF_007097205.2 Streptomyces alkaliterrae | reverse complement strand
GGCGGGAACTCGGACGGACCCCGCGAGGGTGCCGGCGCACGGCCGGGCGGTCGGGCCGGTACGGCGGCCGGGGGCCACGGGCGTCGCGGGCGTCGCGGCGGGTCCGCCGCCGGGGCCGGCGGCGTTGGCGGCGAAGGTGCGGACGCTCGCGCCCTCGATGACCAGGTCCATGCAGCGGGTGGCGGAGACCGTGGCCGGCGACCCGGCCGGCTGCGCGGCCCTCACCGTCACCGGGCTCGCCGAGCTCACGGGCACCAGTGAGGCCACGGTCGTACGGACCTCGCGGGTGCTGGGCTATCCCGGCTACCGGGACCTGCGGTTGGCGCTTGCCGGTCTCGCGGCCCAGCAGGCGTCCGGCGCGGCGCCCGCGGTGACGCCGGACATCAACGTCGACGACCCGATGCCGGACGTGATCAACAAGCTGGCGCAGGACGAGCGGCGGACGCTCGCAGACACGGCCGCCTGTCTGGACCCGACCCAGGTGGAGGCGGCCGTCACCGCGCTCGCGGCGGCGCGCCGGATCGACGTGTACGGCGTGGGCGCCTCCGGCCTCGTCGCCCAGGACCTGACGCAGAAGCTGCTGCGCATCGGGCTGCTCGCGCACGCGCACAGCGATCCGCATCTGGCGGTGACCAACGCGGTGCAGCTGCGGGCCGGCGACGTGGCGGTGGCCGTGACGCATTCGGGGCGGACGGTGGACGTGATCGAGCCGTTGCGGGTCGCGTTCGAGCGCGGTGCGACGACGGTGGTCATCACCGGCCGCCCGGACGGGGAGATCAACAGCTACGCCGATCTCGTACTCGCCGTCTCCTCCGCCCGGGAGAGCGAGCTGCGGCCGGCGGCGATGTCCAGCAGGACGGGCCAACTCCTGGTGGTCGACTGCCTGTTCGTCGGGGTGGCGCAGCGGACGTACGAGTCGGCGGCGCCGGCGCTGTCCGACTCGTACGAGGCGCTGGCGCATCGCCACTCCCCCGACCCGCGACATTGAGCCACGACATGAGCCACGACATCGAGCCGTGACGCCGCCCCCTCAGTTCCGACCCGACTGCCCGCGCGACCGCGCGGCCGAGGAGTGCCCTCCGCGATGACCCCGCACGACGAGTACCAGGAGCTGCGCGCCCAGCTCGCCGCCCTCACCACCGAGCAGTTCAGTCCGGAGCTGGCCGAGGTGGACCGGATGTCCACGTCGGAGATCGCCCGGTTGATGAACCGGCAGGACGCGACGGTGCCGGGCGCGGTTGCCGCGCGCCTGCCGGAGATCGCCGCGGCGATCGAGGCCGTCGCCGCCCGGATGGCGGCCGGTGGCCGGCTGTTCTACGCGGGTGCCGGCACGGCGGGCCGGTTGGGGGTGTTGGACGCCAGTGAGTGTCCGCCCACCTTCGACACCGCCCCGGGGCGGGTGGTGGGCCTGGTCGCCGGCGGCCCGCAGGCCTTGTTGACGGCGGCGGAGGGGGCCGAGGACAGCGGGGAGCTGGCCGCCGCCGATCTCCGGGAACAGGGGGTGGGCGCGGCCGACACGGTGGTCGGGGTCTCCGCGTCCGGGCGGACGCCGTACGCGGTGGGGGCGGTGGAGTACGCCAGGCGGTGCGGTGCGCTGACGGTCGGCCTGGCCTGCAACGAGTCGTCGCCGCTGGGTGCGGCGGCCGAGCACCGGATCGAGGTGGTGACCGGTCCTGAACTCATCGCCGGTTCCACGCGGTTGAAGGCGGGCACGGCGCAGAAGCTCGTGCTCAACATGATCTCGACGATCACGATGATCCGGCTCGGGAAGACCTACGGGAACCTGATGGTGGACGTCCGGGCGTCCAACGCGAAGCTCCAGGCCCGTTCGCGCGGGATCGTCGCGCAGGCCACCGGCGCGACGGACGAGGAGGTCGAGAAGGCGCTGGCGGCGACGGACGGCGAGGTGAAGAACGCGATCCTCGTGCTGCTCGGCGAGGTGGACGCGGCACGCGCGGCGGAGCTGCTGGCGGCGAGCGACGGGCGACTGCGGGACGCGCTGGAAGCCGCGCGGGGGTGAGCCCCGAACACTACGCGGACACGGCCGCCGCCGACCGGCCCGCGCCGGGGCGGCGGCCGGTCGGCGGCGTGAGGCCGGCCGGGAGGGGTGGCGTCAGCAGTTGGACCTGGCCGGCAGCCCCGCGAAGCGGGACTCGAGCCACAGGAACACCTCGGGGAACGCCGCGATGGCGCCGCCGACGTGCGTGGGGCCGAAGTTGGTGGAGAACCTCACGTTGGCCCCGGCGGCGCACCAGTCCTTCGACAGCTGGCGGCCGACGCCGTAGGGGATGGCGTCGTCCAGAATGCTGTGGTTGAGCAGGACGGGCACCTTCGGCGCCCGCTTGCCGATGCGCTGCTCCTCGATGATCGGCTTCCAGCGCGGGTCCTGGAGGTAGTCGGCGATGGGCTTGCCGTTGGCGGTGAGTCGGCGGCTGTCGGTGAACGCGTGGCGGGCGACGGCCTCGATGGTGCAGTACCGCTCGGACTGCTTGATGAAGTTCCGGCCGCGCTCGTTGAGGTAGGGGTCGGTGTCGACGTCGTAGCCCTCGGAGAGGCCGACGACCGCGTAGCCGAGGAAGCCCGCGTACGGCGAGCGGTCCAACCGCTTGGCGACGGCGTTGAGTTCGGCGGGCACGGCACCCGCGGCGACGCCCTTGAGGTGCAGCTCGGGGGCGTAGGTCGGGGCGAGTTCGGCGGCCGCGGCCGCCGCTCCGCCGCCCTGGGAGTAGCCGGTCACGGCGACGGGGCCGGCCGCGGGCACGCGCGATCCGGGCAGCCGCTGGGCGGCCCGGGCGGCGTCGAGGACGGCGTTGCCGGAGGTCTGCCGGTTGATGTAGGTGTGGCGGCCGGGTGTGCCGAGTCCCTCGTAGTCGGTCATGACAACCGCGTAGCCGCGTGCGATGAGGCCCTTGACGAACAGGCCCTCGTACTCGGTGCCGGCGGCGAGCTGCCGGGAGGGCGCGCAGTGGTCGCCGATGCCCTGGGTGCCGGCGGCGTAGCTGACCAGGGGGCGTTCGCCCTTGCCGATCCAGGGGGCCTTCGGGGTGATGACCGTTCCGCTGACGGCGGTGGGCCGCCCCTGGCCGTCGGTGCTGCGGTACATGATCCGCTGGACGTCGGCGTCCACCTTGATGAGCTTCAGCGGATCGAGGTAGAAGGTCGACGGTTCGGCGCGGATGATGTCGCCGTTGTTCGTCGGCAGGTTGACGGGCGGTTGGTAGAAGGGCGGACGCTCCTCGGTGGCCTGGGCGGTGCCGGCGGTGGTGAGCAGTCCGAATGACGCCGTGGTGGCGAGAAGCACGAGGCCCGAGCAGACTCGGCGCAGGGGTGACTTCACTGACACTCCAGGAATGCGGCTCGAGGCGACCACCCGTGTGGGGCGGGGGCCGCGGTGGGGGTGCGACGCGTCGACGGCCGCGCTGTCCTACACGGCCGTCGCAAAGGCTCAGAACAGAACCTACGGGTCAGTAGGTTCTGGTTGGAGAATGCGGCCGCCCACCCGGAGTGTCAATGAGATGAGCAGTGCTAGTTTTTCACTCGCGGCCATGTTATGGCCAAGCCCGAAGGGCGCGAACGGGGAGTCGCGACACGCTCGCGCGCCGCGACTCCCCGCAGGTCAGCGAGGCGTCACCCGGGTTGTCAGACGCGAGCCACCGGCTCCTGGAGTTCGGTCACCCAGTTCTCCGGACCGCCCTCACACGAGAGGCTCACCTCCCTCGGGATGCCCGTCGAGCGGTAGCCGTTGCCGTCGATCCAACGGGCGAGTCGCTGGATCGACGGCATCACCCGATCCATCGACCCGTGGTGCACGACGGTGGCGGCGCTCTCCAGGCCGGGCAGGTCGACCACGTCGAACGGGTGGGCGGGATCCGGCTCCGCCGCCACGGTCACGCCCGCGTGCACCCGGACGGCACCGTCGTCCAGCGGCTCGTAGTACGCGACGCCCGGGCCGCTCACCGCGACCCCCGCGCGGTCCAACTCCTCCAGCAGTCTGGCGTAAAGCGGCTGGATCACCGGACCGATGGACGCCGGCTCCAGCTCCTCCGCGACGGCGGACAGCTCCGCCAGTCGCACCGGAGGCACGCTCTTCAGCACGATGTCGTCGTCGGACATGTGTCCCTCACTCTCGATCACCTGGAGCCTCGCCTCAACCTGCGCCAACCGCTCCGTGTCGGCGGCGATCGCCGCCGCCAGCTCACTACGGCGAAGCCGCAGCATGCCGCGCAGTTCCGCGGTGCCGATCCGCTCGTCGAGCAGCTCCGCGACCTGCTGGAGCCCGAACCCCAGCTCCTTGAGCGCGATGATCCGGTTCAGCCTGCTCAGCTGGTCGGCGGTGTAGCGCCGGTAGCCGGTGAACGGGTCGACACGGGCGGGGCGCAGCAGCCCCACGGCGTCGTAGTGGCGCAACATGCGCACCGACACGCCGCCGAACCTGGCGAAGTCTCCGATACTCAACATGACACCTCCACGGAACCGCCTCACACAGTGTGAGAGTCAACCTCTCACTCCCGGGGCTCCGGCCCGCGCCGGCACGCGCCGGCACGCCCGACCCGCTGACGGCGGACAGCGAACGGCGAACGGCGAACGGCGAACGGCGAACGGCGAACGGGGCCGAGGATCGTGGGAAGAATGTCACCGGAACAGGGAACTCCGGATTCCGCCCGGTGCTAATAGCGCGCCCCCGAACTCCACGTGCCCCACGATGGTTTCGGAATCCGGCGTTCCGAATGCATTCGGAACCCCTGTGGTAACGTGGCCGGCATGAGGGGGATTAGACGTATCCGGTGTTGTCCGCTGAGGCCACCGACCAGGATCTCGCCGATCAACTGACCAACCGGCGGGAGCTGTCCGACAGCAGTCGTGCAGGCTGACCACTGCCCGGCCGGGACATCGAGCTGACGGCCGCGTCGAAACAACCGCGCGTCATTCACGCGCTCAGCAACCGAACACATCACTTCGCACACTGACCTCTGCCCGTACTGACGGCCGAGGTCGTCTCTGCGACCTTCGGGGGAGGGCGCGGGTGCGGCTTCCCCCGAAGGACCCTGTCCTCGGGGTGCGGTGCGCGCCCTGCCGATTCAAGAGGTAAGAGATCCACTATGACCGTTCGCCTCCAGTCACACATAAAGGTCACCAAGGTCGAAGGCGGCTCGGTGATCCTCGACGAACAGAGCGGCCAGTACTGGCAGATGAACTCCACGGCGGCCACGGCACTCGACATCCTGCTGGACAAGGGCAGTGTCGAGGCCGCGGCGACCACCCTGGCGGAGTCCTACGACGTGGACGCCGAGCAGGCCCGGTCGGACGTGGAATCCCTCCTGGCGTCGCTGCGGTCGGCGTCCCTGGTGGTGGAATGAGCACGCCGGAGGCGCTGGCGGCGCGGACTCACGTTCCCTTCGGCCGGAGGATGTTCGTCCGCGTGGTCGTCGGGGTGGCGAGAGTGCTCGCCAAACTGCCGCCCAGCCGCCTGTCGGCGCTGATGACCAGGGCGCGGGGCAACGCCCCGGCGGCCAGTGCGGCGCAGGCGCTGCGGGCCCGCGAGGAGGTCACCTCGACAAGTCTCCACTGCGCCGGGGAGGGCTGTCTGCCGCGCTCGATAGCCACCGCGCTGCTGTGCCGGGTACGCGGCCGCTGGCCCACGTGGTGCGTCGGCGCACGCCTGGAGCCGTTCCTCGCCCACGCGTGGGTGGAGGCCGAGGGCCGTCCCGTCGGCGAGCCGTTCCAGGACGGCTACTTCGGCGTGCTGATGCGCGTGCCTCCCAGGGCCGACACGGCCGCCTGACCAGGGCGCCGCCGCGACGCGTGCGCCGCAGTGAGAATCCCGCCCCGTCCGGGGCGCATGTCCGAGGGGGAGGAAACGTGAACCCCAAAACGGCCGAGTCCGTCGATAGCGCCGTCCTCGAGCCGCCCCGGGAGAAGGTGGGGGTCGCGGCGCTGGTGCGGCTGCTGGGCGCGCATCGCGGGGCCCTCGCGTGGTCCTCCGTACTGACGATCACGGCGTCCCTGCTCCGGCTGGCCGTCCCGCTGTTGGCCATGCGTGCCGTGGAGAACCAGGACGGCCGGGTGGCCGCGATCGTCGCGCTGGCCGCCTTGTTCGCCCTCCAGGCAGGCGCGTCCTCGGTCGGGGCCTATCTGCTCCAGCGCACCAGCGAGTCCGTGGTACTGCGGTTGCGCCGCGCCCTGGTCCCGCGGCTGCTGTCGGCCCGGGTCCGCCTCCACGACGAACACCGCGTCGGCGACCTGCTGTCCCGGGCGACCACGGACGTGGGGGCCATCCGGGAGGTCGTGATGCGCGGGCTTGTCGACCTGCTCACCGGGACGGTCACCATCATCGGCGCCATGGCGCTGATGATCTGGCTCGACTGGCGGTTGTTCCTGCTCACGGTGTTGCCGGTGACCATCGGCGTCGCGCTGGTCTTCACCGTGCTGGCCGGTATCCGCGCCGCCGCCCTGCGGGCGCAGGCCAGTCTCGGGGCCTTCGCCGCCGACATGGAGCGCGCACTCTCCGCCATCCGCACGGTGAAGGCGAACAACGCCGAACCGCGTGAGGCGAAGCGCATCGGAGGGCACGCAGACGACTCCTACACGGCCGGGGTGCGGGTGGCGAAGCTCGAGTCGCTGGTCACCCCTGCGATGGAGCTCGCGGCCAACGGCTCCATGCTGGTCGTCGTCCTGGTGGGCGGGATGCGGGTTGCGGACGGCAGCACGTCCCTCGGGCAACTGGTCGCCTTCCTGATGGCCCTCATGTACACGGTGATGCCGCTCGCCGGGATCTTCGGCATCGCGAGCATGGTGCAGAAGGGCCTGGCCTCGCTCGGGCGCATCCAGGAAGTCGTGTCGGCGCCCGCCGAGTCGGGGCGGACCGCCCCCGCCGCTGTCCCGGAGCCCGCCGCGACGGCCCCCGCTCTGGAGTTCCGGAACGTGTCCTTCTCGTACGGGCGCGGACTGGCGCTCTCCGGGGCCTCCTTCCAGGTCGAGGCGGGGACCTTCACCGCGCTGGTAGGGCTCTCGGGAGCCGGCAAGTCCACCGTCTTCTCCCTCGCCGAACGCTTCTACGAGCCGCAGGACGGCGAGATACTGATCAACGGCGTACCGGTGGACCGGTTCCCCTCCCCGCAGGCCGTGCGGTCGCGCACCGCGCTGGTGGAGCAGAGCTGCCCCGTACTGCACGGCACGCTTCGGGAGAACCTTGTCTACGGCAGGCCCGACGCCACGGACGAGGAGATAGCCGACGTCGTTCACCGGGTGCGGCTCGACGGTCTGATCGCGAAGCTGCCTCGCGGCCTCGACACACTCGTCGGCGACCACGGCTCAGCGCTCTCCGGCGGGGAGAGGCAACGCGTGGCCATCGCGCGGGCGGTGCTGCGCAGACCCGGCCTGCTGCTCCTTGACGAACCGACGTCCGCCCTCGACCCGGTCAACGAGGCGGCGCTCAGCGCCGTCATCAAGGAGGTCTCCACCTCGTGCGCCACGCTTGTCATCGCTCATCGGATATCAACGATCAGACAGGCGGAGAAAATCATCGTGCTCGACGCCGGAAAGGTGGTGGGCGTGGGTTCCCACGACGACCTGGTACGCGATAACACCTTCTACCAGGCTCTGGCATTGAGTCGTTGATGCCGTAACACCGCCCAGAAGCCCACCCGGAACCCCTTGGTGCCAATTCACCGAGGGGCCCGAGTCATGCCCTTGGACCCGTTTATCTGAATCATTGCGAACAAGCCCACAGAAGACCGATTCGGCATTGCGGCACCGGATCGGATCGGTTAGCGTGAACGTGTTCGAACTACCGGACAAGAGAAAGGAATTGGTTATGGCCAAGCGTGTTTACGAGCGCCCCGAGCTGGTTCTCGTGGGTTCCTTCGGTGACCTGACCCGCGCCAACCGGCGGGGTATGGGCTTCGATTGGTACCTGACCCGCAAGTGATCGGGGTTATCGACATGTTCAGCCGCAGCGACAACTGGTTCGTCGTCCTTCCCGACGTGGAGCTGCCGGTCGCTGCGGCTGGGCAGCTCCATCAGCACTCCACACAGGTGCTGCGCCATTCCTCGGGGCGGCCATGGGTCGTCGGCAACTGGTCACCGGATGACCTGCGTACCGAGGTGACGACCGAGGGCGCCGTCGCCGTTCTCGGCCTCTGCGGGGCGACTCCCGCCGAGCTTCGCCAGGCCGTCCGGGACACGAACGGCGGTGCGCGGGCGCGCCCGATCCGGTTCGCCGGTTCCGGAAGCTGCCACGTGATCGTGCGCGGGCGGAGCGGCGTCCGGGTTCAGGGCACGGTGTCGGGAGTCCGACGGGTCTTCTCGACCGAACTCGCCGGCCTCACCCTCGCCTCGGACCGGTCGGACGTCCTCGCCGCTCTCACCGGCGCACCGATCCGCCCGGAGGTGGTGGCGGCGAAGCTGCTCTACCCCATGGGCCCGACGGCTGTGGAACGTGTACCGCCCTGGCGCGGCGTCGACAGCGTTCCCGAGCACAGCTTCCTGCTTCTCCACGCCGCCACCGGGAAGGGCGAGTGCGTCCAGTGGTGGCGTCCACCCGAGCCCTCCCTTTCCCTGCGCGAGGGCGCCGAACTCCTGCGGAGCAGACTGACCGCCGCCGTGGAGCTGCGCACCCGCTCCGGCGGCACCATCGGTTGCGACCTCTCCGGCGGCCTCGACTCCACTCCGCTGTGCTTCCTGGCGGCGGACGGCGAGAGCCGCGTCGTCGCGTTCACCTCGGGCGGGCGCAACGACGACGACGTGCGGTGGGCGGACAGGGCCGCCGCGCACATGCCGGGCCTCGTCCGGGACGTGGTGCCGCCGGAGGACATGCCGCTGCCCTACGACTCGGTGTCCCGTCTACCGGTGGGCGGCGAGGAGCCGTTCGTCGGCACCGCCAACGGCGCGCGCATCGCCTTCACCGCCAAGCGGCTCGCGGAACAGGGCTGCCGTGGCCACATCGGCGGGCACGGCGGCGACGAGGTGCTCGCCGCCCCGGAGACCTATCTGCACGACCTGCTGCGCGACGACCCGCGCGAGGGCGTCCGGCACATCCGCGGCTACCGCGCCCTGCGCAGGTGGTCGCGCCGGGAGACGGTCAGCGCGTTCCTGAGGCGACAGCCCTACGAGCGCTGCGTGGAGGAGTACGTGGCCGCGCTGGGCGGCGCCCGACCGGCAGCCTCCTCGCCTCCCGATCCGTGGGGCGTCGAGGTGCTGCGCACACCCCCGTGGGCGACCGGCCACGCGCTGGACATCGCCCGCGGCCATGTGCGGGCGGCGCTCTCCTCCCCCGTACGGGACGCCATCGATCCCCGACGCCCGGCTCGCCAGGCCCAGTTGGACCTCGTGCGGGGCAGCGGGAACGCCGTCCGGCAGGTGCAGCAGCTCATGGCGGCCTCCGGACTCCCGATGGAGGCGCCGCTCCTGGACGACGACGTCGTGGAGGCCTGTCTGTCCGTACGGCCGCACGAACTCACGACGCCGTGGCGGTACAAGCCGCTGATGGTCGAGGCGATGCGCGGAGTCGTCCCGGACGACATCCTGGCGCGCGAGACGAAGGCGGACGGCCTCCCGGAGGTGCACGCCGGGCGGCGTCGGCACCTCGAGGAGATCGTCGCGCTGTGTGAGGACTCCCGGCTGGCGTCCCTCGGGCTGGTGGACGGGAAGCGGCTGCGGGACCACGCCTTGAGCATGGGAACCAACGCGTGGCCTGTCGCCCTCTGGCGGACCCTGGCCTGCGAGACATGGCTGCGAGCCCTGGAGCGGAGCCGAACGCCCGCGACACCGCCCGCCCCCCGAACCGCCGTCGTACCGGACCGAGCAGAAGGCGTGCAGCCGTGAACCCGACCTTCCAGGTGCCGTCGGCGGGTGCCGACCTCATCAGCCCCTACGCCCTTCTCCGCGGCGCCAGGGAGCACGGGCCGGTGATCCGCGCCGCGCTGCCCGGAGCGGACGAGTTCTGGCTGGTCTCCTCCTACGACGCCGTACGGGAGGCGCTGACGCACCCGGACCTGGTCAAGGACCCGGAGGACCCGGAGGACCCGGAGGGGCCGGCAGACGGCGAAGGGGCGTCGGGCGGCGAGGGGTCGCTCCCGCCGCTCGACGAGCTGCCCGAGGCGACCCGCGCACGGCTGGCCGTTCCGACCCCCGACCACACGGCGCTACGCGCTTCGGTGGCGCAGTACTTCAC
Organism: Streptomyces alkaliterrae; assembly: GCF_007097205.2. Classification (GTDB taxonomy): domain Bacteria; phylum Actinomycetota; class Actinomycetes; order Streptomycetales; family Streptomycetaceae; genus Streptomyces; species Streptomyces alkaliterrae. The sequence continues at coordinate 23,213 of NZ_VJYK02000016.1, read as the reverse complement.
CCCCGCACGCGTCGGGGCGCTGCGGGAACGGATGCGGGCCGACGCACGCGCCCTGCTGACCGCCGCGGCCACGGACGGGGAGACGGACCTGGTCGCCTCCTTCACCTTCCCGCTGCCGTTCGCCGGGATCTGTGCGGTGCTCGGCGTGCCCGGGCGCGACCGCCCCCGGCTGCTGGATCTGACGCGGGAGATGGCGCCGGGCGGAAGCGATCCGGACCGCGCGGACGGCGCGTTCATGGAGCTGTGGCACTACTTCCGCGAACTCGCCTACCGGCAAAGGAAGTCGGGTCCGTCCGGGGACACGCCGACGCTGCTGGCCGGTCTGGTGGACGCTCGCCACGGCGGGCACCGGTGGAGCGACGAGGAGTGCGCCTCGGTCTGCCTGATGCTGATCATCGCCGGCCACGAGCCGACCGCGAACCTGCTGGGGCTCGGCGCGCTCCTCCTGACGCGTGACGGTTCCCTTATCGAGGAGCTGCGGACGGCACTGGATCGCCTTCCGGGTTTTGTCGAGGAGCTGCTGCGGTACGACAGCCCGGTGTACCCGGGCGTCTTCCGCCATGTCGTCCGGGACACCACCCTTGCCGGGGTCGCGCTCGCCGCCGGGGAGTCGGTACTGGTCGCGGTGGGTGCCGGCAACCGCGACCCCGGCCGGTTCCCGGGGCCGGACCAGTTCGACCTCGGCCGGTCGGACGTCCGCCACCTCTCCTTCGGGCGCGGTCCGCACTTCTGCCTGGGCGCGCCGCTGGCACGAGTGGTCGCCGAGTCCGGCTTCCGGGAGCTGGTGGAGTGCTTCCCCGGCCTCCGACTGAGCGATTCGAACCGTGTCCAGTGGCGCACGGAGTATCTGCGGGGCCTGCTCGGCCTCCCCGTCCTCCTCCGGCCACTCCGCTGACCCGGTTCGGCGCGGCGCGTGTTCCGACTTCGGCAACGGAAGTGGCGCCCGCGCCGGGTCCGGCGCAGACTCGCGGCGTTCGAGTGGAAGCGTCCGGAAGCGGGACAGGAGCAGGGAGCGGCAGATGAGCGAGCGGCACGGGCACGGAGAGCACGGGCACCAGGGGCATGAGGGGCACGAGCCGGATCTGGACTGGCGGGAGATGGCCGAGGCGCTGGAGACCGAGGCCGAGCTGTACGCCGGCGGGGTGCGGTCGATGCTCGGCTGGCTGGGCGAGGTGCTGGACGGGGCCGGCGGGCCGCCGAGGCGGGTGCTGGACGTGGGCAGCGGGCCGGGCGTCAACACGACGCTGCTCGCCGAGGCGTTCCCCGCCGCCGAGGTGATCGCGGTGGACGGCTCGCCGGAGCTGCTGGAGCGGGCCGCGTACCACGCCGGCCGTCTGGGCCTGACGGATCGGATCAGCACCCGGCACGCGGAGCTGCCGCAGGACGCTGCCGAGCTGGGCCGGGCCGGGCTGGTGTGGAGCAGCAGGGTCGTGCACCACGTCGGCGACCAGCAGCGGGCACTGAGGACGCTTGCCGAAGCGGTCGAGGAGGGCGGGGTGCTGGCGGTCGTCGAGGGCGGGCTGCCCGCCCGCTTCCTGCCGCGGGACATCGGTTTCGGCCGCCCGGGGCTGGCGACCCGGCTGGAGGTCCTGCGGGAGGAGTGGTTCACGCGGATGCGCGCCGGGCTGCCCGGCTCGGTGTCCGTCGTCGAGCACTGGCCGGCTCTGCTGGCCGAGGCGGGGCTGCGGCCGGTCGGTTCGCGGACGTTCCTGACGGAGATCCGGGAGCCGCTGCCGTCGGCGGTGCGCCGCCACGTCCACGGCCAGCTCGCCAGGTCCCGGGAACGGCTGGCGGAGGAGTTGGAGAGCGACGACCTGGCGACGCTCGACCGGCTGCTGGACGCGGAGTCGCCGGAGGGTGTGCTGCGGCGCCCCGACCTCTTCCTGCTGGCCGCCAACACGGTCCACGCCGCCGTCCGCGACGGCTCCTGAACGACTGCGGCGGGGTGGGGTCCCGGTCCGGAACCCCACCCCGCCCGCGGTCACTTGGCGGTGCGCACCCGCGCGGGCTCCCGGCCCGCCTCCGCGGCGGCCGGCTCCTGCTCCGCGGCCGGCTCCCAGCACTCGACGTTCTTCAGCCCCGGCACGCGGTCCCGGGTGAACACCGGGTCCAGGCCCTGGCGGCGCTGCGCCATGTAGTCGTCGAGCAGCTTGAAGGCGATGACCGACAGGGGCAGGATCGCCAGCAGGTTGACCAGGACCATCGCGCCCATCGTGATGTCGGCGAGGTTCCAGACGATGCTGACCTTGCCGAGCGCGCCGAGCAGCACGCAGCCGATGACGACGGCCCGGTAGGAGTTCATGACCGAGCGGCGTTCGGTGATGAACTCGATGTTGGACTCGCCGTAGTAGTAGTTACCGATCATGGAGCTGAAGGCCACCATGAAGACGACCAGCGTCAGCGCGTGGCCGGCCCAGCCGCCGAGGGCGTCGCTGAACGCGGTCTGGGTGACGTCCGCGCCGCCGCGCTCCCCGAGGGTCGGGTTGGCGCTGAGGATGATCAGGGCGGTCATGGTGCACACGACGATGGTGTCGACGTAGACGCCGAGGGTCTGCACGAGGCCCTGCTTGACGGGGTGGCTGGTCTCGGCGGCGGCGGCCGCGTTCGGGCCCGAGCCCATGCCGGCCTCGTTGGAGAACATGCCGCGCCGCACGCCCTGGAGGATCGCGGTGCCGACGGCGCCGCCGGCGACCTCGCGGAAGCCGAACGCGCCGGCCACGATGTCGGCGAGCATGCCGGGCACGGAGGAGATGTTCAGCAGCACGATGACCGTGCCGAGCAGCAGGTAGAGGCCGACCATGGTCGGGATGAGCACCTGGGTGACGCGGGCGATCCGCTTGACGCCGTAGAACACGGCCAGCGCGAGCATCACGGCCAGCGCGCCGCCGAGCACCCACTTGAAGGTGGTGCCGGTGTCGCCGAAGGAGCCGCCGGCGGCCACGGTGATCGTGTTGGACTGCACGGCCGTCAGCACGAAGCCGAAGGTCAGCGTGATGAGGACGGCGAAGAGCACGCCCAGCCAGCGCTTCCCGAGGGCGCGCTGCATGTAGTAGGCCGGGCCGCCGCGGAACGTGCCGGGCTCCTTGCCGCGCGACTTGTACAGCTGGGCGAGGGTGGACTCGACGAAGGCGGAGGCGCCGCCGACGATCGCCATGACCCACATCCAGAACACCGCGCCCGCGCCGCCGAGCGTGATTGCGGTGGCGACGCCGGCGATGTTGCCGGTGCCGATGCGGGCGGCGGCGGAGATGGTGAAGGCGCCGAACGGGCTGACGCCGCCGTTGGCGGGCCGGTCCCGGAAGACCCGGAACATCTCCGGCACCAGCCGCAGCTGGACGGCCTTGGAGCGGAAGGTGAACCACAGGCCCGCGACGGCGACCAGCGGGATCAGCAGATAGGTCCAGAAGACGTCGTTGACGTCCAGAATGAAGGCGTCCAGCGTGTCGATCATGCTCATGCGGGTGGTGCGTCCCGTCCTGGGTGTGTCGGGTGGGGTGCTCCGCGCGCCGGGAGGGGTACGGGTCGCGTACCGGTGGGGCGGCGGCCGGCGGAGGACGGCGCCTCCGCGCGGACAGGGCGGGGCCCCGTCGAAGCTTCCGGGAGGTTAACCACCGTCAACCGCCGCTGAACAGGTACTCCGAAGGTGCGGTATCTCACAGTCTGGGACGTCTTGTCACGCCGAGGGGCGGCCCCGGCACACGGCGTGCGGGGGCCGCCCCTCTGGTCTGTCCAGCGGATCGGAGCGGTCGGCGTCAGCGGGTGGTGGGCTTCTCCACGAGGTCGTCCGGGTCCCAGCAGTCGACGTTGCGCAGCCCGGGCACCCGGTCGGTGGTGAAGACCGGGTCCAGGCCCTCCCTGCGCTGCGCGGTGTAGTCGTCGAGCAGCTTGAAGGCGATCACCGACAGCGGCAGGATCGCCAGCAGGTTGACCAGCGCCATCGTGCCCATGAAGACGTCGGCGAGGTTCCAGACGGTGTCGACCTTGCCGAACGCGCCGAGCAGCACCACGGCCAGGACCGTCACCCGGTAGGCGGGGAGCACGTACCGGCTCGCCGTCATGAACTCGATGTTCGACTCGCCGTAGTAGTAGTTGCCGATCATCGAGCTGAAGGCGAGCAGCATGACCACGACGGTCAGGGTGTGCCCGGCCCAGCCGCCGAGGCTGTCGGCAAGGGTGCTCTGGGTGAGGTCGGCGCCCTGACGCACACTCAGGTCGGGGTTGGCGCTGAGGATGATGAACGCGGTCATCGTGCAGATCAGCAGCGTGTCGAAGAAGACGCCGAGGGCCTGGACGAGGCCCTGCTTGACGGGGTGTGTGGTGTACGCGGTGGCCGCGGCGTTGGGCGCGGAGCCCAGGCCCGCCTCGTTGGAGAACATGCCGCGCCGCACGCCCTGTTGGATGGCCGCGCCGACCGCGCCGCCGGCGACCTCCCGGAAGCCCAGCGCCGAGCCCACGATGTCGGCGATCACCCGCGGCAGCTCGCTGATGTTGACGACGACCACGATGGCGCCCAGCACCAGGTAGATGACCGCCATCAGCGGCACCAGCACCGTGGTGACGTGCGCGATGCGCCGCACGCCGCCGAAGATGACCAGCCCGAGCAGCAGCACCATGCCGACGCCGACAAGCGCCTCGAACCAGCGGTCGCCGACGACGTCGAAGGAGTTGGAGGTGACGGCGACGATGGTGTTCGACTGGACGGCGTTGAAGACGAAGCCGAACGTGAGGGTGATGACCACGGCGAACACGACGCCGCCCCAGCGCTTCCCGAGGCCGCGCTGGATGTAGTACGCCGGGCCGCCCCGGAAGGTGCCGCCCTCTCGCGGCTCCCGCACCTTGTACAACTGCGCCAGCGTCGACTCCACGAACGCGGAGGCGGCGCCGAGCAGCGCCATCATCCACATCCAGAACACCGCGCCGGGGCCGCCGACGGTGATGGCGCCGGCGACACCGGCGATGTTGCCGGTGCCGACGCGGGCCGCCGCGGAGATGGTGAAGGCGCCGAACGCCGAGACGTGCTTGCGGCCGTCGGGGGCGAGGGCCGCCTTGCCGGTGATCGCGCGCAGCATCTCCGGGAACAGCCGTACCTGCACGACCTTGGAGCGGAGGGTGAACCACACGCCCGCGACCGCGATCAGCGGAATCAGCAGATAGGTCCAGAAGACGTCGTTGACGTCGACGATGAGGGCGTCGAGGGTTTCCATGCGCGCGCGAGTCCTAGTGGTCGGTGGTGCCTGCGGCCTGTCCGGCGGACACGGGGGGTGTTTCCGGCGGTGGTGCGGGGAACCTTCGGTCAACGGCCCCCGTCAGGCCTCAAGCAGGCTACCCGCCCAAACGGTGGCACAACGCCACAAGCGCGGTCGGCGGCCGCGTCGTGGCGCCGCCGCGGACGCGTCCCGCCCGGCGACACGCCTTCCCGCCGGGCGCGTTCGGCAAACCGGGGGTGAGGGGGGACACACGAACGCCCGAGGGCGGTGCCTCCGGGGAGGCACCGCCCTCGGGTTGGTGCGGACGACCCGGCGGACGCCGGGCCCTGATCCGGGACGGATCAGAAGTCCATGCCACCGCCCATGCCGCCGGTCGGGTCCGCGGCGGCGGCCCCGGCCTTCTCCGGCTTGTCGGCGATGACGGCCTCGGTGGTGAGGAACAGCGCGGCGATCGACGCGGCGTTCTGCAGCGCGGAACGCGTCACCTTGGCCGGGTCGATGATGCCCTCGGCGACCAGGTCGACGTACTCGCCGGTGGCGGCGTTCAGGCCGTGACCCGGGGTCAGGTTGCGGACCTTCTCCACCACGACGCCGCCCTCGAGACCGGCGTTGACCGCGATCTGCTTGAGCGGGGCCTCCAGGGCCAGCTTGACGGCCTGGGCGCCCGTCGCCTCGTCGCCGTCCAGCTCCAGCTTCTCGAAGACGCTGGAGGCCTGGAGCAGGGCCACGCCACCACCGGCGACGATGCCCTCCTCGACGGCGGCCTTGGCGTTGCGCACCGCGTCCTCGATGCGGTGCTTGCGCTCCTTGAGCTCCACCTCGGTGGCGGCGCCGGCCTTGATGACGGCCACGCCGCCGGCCAGCTTCGCCAGACGCTCCTGGAGCTTCTCGCGGTCGTAGTCCGAGTCGGAGTTCTCGATCTCGGCGCGGATCTGGTTGACCCGGCCCTGGACCTGCTCGCTGTCGCCGGCACCGTCGACGATGGTGGTCTCGTCCTTGGTGATGACGACCTTGCGGGCGCGGCCGAGCAGTTCGATGCCGGCGTTCTCCAGCTTGAGGCCGACCTCCTCGGAGATGACCTGGCCACCGGTGAGGATGGCGATGTCACCGAGCATGGCCTTGCGGCGGTCGCCGAAGCCCGGGGCCTTGACGGCGACGGACTTGAAGGTGCCGCGGATCTTGTTGACGACGAGCGTGGACAGCGCCTCGCCCTCGACGTCCTCGGCGATGATCAGCAGCGGCTTGCCGGACTGCATGACCTTCTCCAGCAGCGGGAGCAGGTCCTTGACGTTGCTGATCTTCTGGTTGGCGATCAGGATGTAGGGGTCGTCGAAGACGGCCTCCATACGCTCCATGTCGGTGGCGAAGTACGCCGAGATGTAGCCCTTGTCGAAGCGCATACCCTCGGTGAGCTCCAGCTCCAGACCGAAGGTCTGGGACTCCTCGACGGTGATGACGCCTTCCTTGCCGACCTTGTCCATCGCCTCGGCGATGAGCTCGCCGATCTGGGTGTCGGCGGCGGAGATCGAGGCGGTGGAGGCGATCTGCTCCTTCGTCTCGACGTCCTTGGCCTGCTCGAGCAGGGAGGCGGAGACGGCCTCGGTGGCCTTCTCGATACCCCGCTTGAGGGCCATCGGGTTGGCGCCGGCGGCTACGTTGCGCAGACCCTCGCGGACCAGCGCCTGGGCGAGGACGGTCGCGGTCGTCGTGCCGTCACCGGCGACGTCGTCCGTCTTCTTCGCGACCTCCTTGACCAGCTCGGCGCCGATCTTCTCGTACGGGTCCTCGAGCTCGATCTCCTTGGCGATGGACACACCATCGTTGGTGATCGTGGGGGCGCCCCACTTCTTCTCGAGGACGACGTTGCGGCCCTTGGGGCCGAGGGTGACCTTGACGGCGTCGGCGAGCTGGTTCATCCCGCGCTCGAGGCCGCGCCGCGCCTCCTCGTCGAACGCGATGATCTTGGCCATGTGAAGTGGTCCTCCCAGACGGGGTGGATTTCTTCGGACCGCGCTGGCGCCCGCGACGGACGGCCTGCGAGCCTGGCGGTTCCTTACCCCACCGGGCCTGCGGACCTCACCGAACCGGTCCTTCGTTGTCACTCTCACCTGCAGAGTGCTAACGCCAATGATTAGCACTCGACCCCGTCGAGTGCAAGGCGGTTCCCCGTCCCGGGGTGTTCGCGGCGAGGATCCGCGGCCGCCTCCGGAGGTCCGGGAGCCGCTGTCGGGCGCGAGCAACACCGAAGGGCCCGCACCCTGTTGGGGTACGGACCCTCCGCCGGGCGCCGTGAGGCTCCCTTACTGGCGTGTGTGGTCGCCGCTCAGGCCGTGACGCGGACCATGTCCGCCTGCGGCCCCTTCTGACCCTGCGAGATCTCGAACTCCACTCGCTGTCCTTCTTCCAGGGTGCGGTAGCCGTCCATCTGGATCGCGCTGTAGTGGACGAACACGTCCGCACCACCGTCGACCGCGATGAAGCCGTATCCCTTCTCCGCGTTGAACCACTTGACGGTGCCCTGAGCCATTCCTAACTCCCCTATTGCTGGCCCTTGCACGAGACCGCACTCCGCGGACCCGGGTCAGACCTCACCCCCAAACAGCCGCGGGGGTGTGCGCCGGAACGCGTCGACCGCCGCTGAATGTATCCGCACGGAAGCCCTCTGCAACAGGCCATCCGGGCGACAATTCTGGACTAGACCAATGGGGCATTACGCGCACACGGCAAGAAACCCGGGCAATCCTGGCCGGGCATAACGGAACAACACGACATCCTTCCCGCCGTTCTCCGGCAAGAAAGTTCGCGTTCTCAGACACATGAATGAGTCATGCGAAGGGGGGTGCGGTGGGGAGCGGGGCCACTCTACCGCTTCACCACCACGCGGAACGCCAGCTTCCGGGCAGCCCATGGCACAACAGTGCAACCGATTTCCGGCCCATTTCGGACAGCTCGGGGCTGCGCTGGGCGCTGCGTCACCTGACCACCGCGTACAGCGAGCGGAGTCGCGCCCATGTGTGACTCGGACCCACGTCCGGCACGGAAAAGGGCCGGTCGGCGCGGGAGTGCTCCCCGCTCCGACCGGCCCCTTCCAGCCAGACGTCAGCCGCCGGCCACGGCCGGGATGATCGACACGCCGGCGCCGTCCGGCGTCGCCGTCTGCAGACCCTCGGCGAAGCGGACGTCGTCGTCGTTGACGTAGACGTTGACGAAGCGGCGCAGCTTGCCGGTGTCGTCCAGCACCCGGGCGCCGATGCCCTGGTGGTTCTTGTCCAGGTCAGCGATGACCTCGGCCAGCGTGGCGCCCTCGGCCGGCACCTCGGACTTGCCGCCGGTGTAGGTGCGCAGGATGGTCGGGATTCGGACGTTGACACTCATGCCAGGCCAGCCTCTCGGAAGGAGTCCAGGTTCGGACGGATGATCGCGGTCGGGCCGGTCGTCGGCGCCACCGCGTCGAGGGTCTTCAGACCGTCTCCGGTGTTGAGCACGACCGTCTCGAGGGACGGGTCGAGCAGACCGTCGTCGATCAGCTTCTTGGTCACGCCGACGGTCACGCCGCCGGCGGTCTCGGCGAAGATGCCCTCGGTGCGGGCGAGCAGCTTGATCGCCTCCACGACGCGGGCGTCGTCGACGTCCTCCACCGCGCCGCCGGTGCGGCGGGCGATGTCCAGGACGTACGGGCCGTCCGCCGGGTTGCCGATCGCCAGCGACTTGGCGATGGTGTCAGGCCGCACCGGACGCACCACGTCGTGGCCGTTCTTGTACGCCTGCGACACCGGGGAGCAGCCCTCGGCCTGGGCGCCGAAGATCTTGTACGGGCGGTCCTCGACCAGCCCGAGCGCGATCAGCTCGCGCAGCCCCTTGTCGATCTTCGTCAGCTGGGAGCCGGAGGCGATCGGCACGACGATCTGGTCCGGCAGCCGCCAGCCGAGCTGCTCGCAGATCTCGTAGGCGAGCGTCTTGGAGCCCTCGGCGTAGTAAGGACGCAGGTTGACGTTGACAAAGCCCCAGCCCTCGCCGATCGGGTCGCCGATCAGCTCGCTGCAGAAGCGGTTGACGTCGTCGTAGGTGCCCTCGATGCCGACGAGCTCGCCACCGTAGACGGCGGCCATCACGACCTTGCCCTGCTCCAGGTCGTGCGGGATGAAGACGCACGACCGCAGGCCCGCCCGGGCGGCGGCCGCCCCCACCGCACCGGCCAGGTTGCCGGTGGAGGAGCAGGAGAGCGTGGTGAAGCCGAAGGCGCGGGCGGCCTCGACGGCGATGGCGACGACCCGGTCCTTGAAGGAGTGCGTCGGGTTGCCGGAGTCGTCCTTGACGTAGAGCGAGCCGGTGACGCCCAGCTCGCGGGCCAGGTTGTCGGCCTTGACCAGCTTGGTCAGACCGGGGTTGAGATTGGGCTTGTCCGCCACGTCCTCGGGGACGGGCAGCAGCGGAGCGTAACGCCAGATGCTGCTGGGACCGGACTCGATGCGCTTCCGCAGTGCCTCAGGATCCCCGACCGGCAGGTCGTACGCCACTTCGAGCGGACCGAAACACGCCGTACAGGCGAAACTCGGGCCGAGCGGTACGCGTTCCCCGCACTCCCGGCAGGAGAGCGAGACGGCCGGACCCAGGGAGACCTGGTCGGCACCGGTGGAGGCCGGTTCGGGGGTGGAGCTGCTAACTGTCTGCACAGCCATGGGAGGCGAGGCCCTTTCTCCTCATCTTCCCCAATGACGTATCTCGTCACGGGACGGAATTGGCACCTTCCCCACGCTGGCTTCGCCCGAAGTGTCCGGTTCTGCGGATTCGACCGGTGTCACTCAGAATGCGAGTACCACCGGAAATCGCTCGAAGTGAATGCGCGGGAGGGTTGCCGGGGCTTCAACGGGCCGTTCCCTCTGCCCCTCTGGATGAGCGGTATGGCGTCGCCGAGGACGACGCGTTTGTCGGCGCCCGACCCCCCGACATGGCGAGGTCCCGAGCGCTGTTCAAGACTGTAACCGACACCCCGAACGGTGGAGAGAGTCGTCCGTACACCGAGACGACCGTCGAGACAGGGAGACCGTCTGGTGCTCGAAGAAGTCGCAACGTGGCTCCAGCGGCGGTCCTGGACCGCCGCCCAGCGCCCGCTGCCGACGCTGCTCGCCGCCAAGCGCGCGGCGGGCGAGCACGGCACGGTCAGCGTGGTGCTGCCCGCGCTCAACGAGGAGGCGACGGTCGGACAGATCGTCGCGGCGATCCGCGCCTCGCTCATGACGGACGAGGTGCCGCTGGTCGACGAGCTGGTCGTCGTCGACTCCGGCTCCACCGACGGCACCGCCGCCGTCGCCGCGGCGGCCGGCGCCAAGGTGGTGCACCGCGACGAGATACTGCCGCGGCTGCCGGCCGTACCCGGCAAGGGCGAGGTGCTGTGGCGCTCGCTGCTGGTCACCGACGGCGAGATAGTGTGCTTCGTCGACGCCGACCTGCGTGACTTCGACCCGGCCTTCGTCTCCGGCATCGTGGGCCCCCTGCTCACCGAACCACGCGTCCAGCTCGTCAAGGCCATGTACGACCGGCCGCTGGGCGGTGATCCGGCCGGTGGCGGACGGGTCACCGAGCTGGTCGCCCGCCCGCTGCTCAACCTGCACTGGCCGAAACTCGCCGGTTTTGTCCAGCCTCTGGGCGGGGAGTACGCGGCCCGCCGATCCCTGCTGGAACGCCTGCCGTTCCCCGTCGGATACGGCGTGGAGCTGGCCCTGCTCGTCGACGCGCTGGACGCCGTCGGGCTCGACGCGCTCGCCCAGGTGGACGTCGGCGTCCGGCGCCACCGCAACCAGGACGGCCAGGCCCTCGGCCGGATGGCCGCCACCATCTACCGCACCGCCCATCACCGACTGCCGGGAGCCCCGCTGTCCCGGGCCACGCTCACCCAGTTCACCCGAACGGAGCCGGCGGTCTTCTCCCCGCGCACCCACGCCGTCGACACGGTGGAACGGCCCCCGCTGCGCACCGTCCCCGAGTACGCGGCCCGCCGGCGCGTCCCCGCCCCGACGACGGCCGCCCGGCGGCGCGCGGGGTAGGGCCTGTCCGTTCCCGACCCCGCCATGGGGTGGCCGGTTGTGAGCAGGTCGGGTTTGGGCGGCGGGAAGGTGGGATACGTTCGCCGACATGCCTCAGGTTCTCGTCGCATCCAACCGCGGCCCTGTCGCCTACACGCGCGCTGAGGACGGCCTCAACGCCAGGCGTGGCGGCGGCGGGCTCGTGTCGGGACTGTCAGCGATCGGCGCGGACGCGGACGCGCTGTGGGTGTGCGCCGCGCTCGGCGACGCCGACCGGGCGGCGGCCCGGCGCGACGGCGGACGACTACCGCTCGCGGACACCGGCGGCCAGCGGGTACGGATGCTGGACATCGCGCCGGACGTCTTCGCCGACGCCTACAACGGCATCGCCAACTCCGTGCTCTGGTTCGTGCACCACATGCTCTACCAGACGCCCTTCGAGCCGGTCTTCGACACCGCGTTCGAGAAGGCGTACGCCGCCTACGAGACGTACAACACGGCGTTTGCCGACGCGCTCGCCGAGGACGCCGACGAGGGAGCGTCCGTGCTGGTGCAGGACTACCACCTCACCCTCGTCCCCGGCCTGCTCCGGGCCCGCCGCCCCGACCTGCGCATCGGCCACTTCAGCCACACCCCGTGGGCCCCGCCCGACTACTACCGGCTGCTGCCGGACGACACGGCCGCGGCGGTGCTGCGCGGTGTGCTCGGCGCCGACCGGGCCGCCTTCCTCACCCGCCGCTGGGCGGAGGCGTTCGCCGCCTGCTGCGCCGACGTGCTCGGCGCGGAGGTCAGGCGGGACGGCGAGGCGTTGAGCGTCCTCCACGAGGGCCGGACGACGCGGATCGGCGTGCACGGCCTCGGCGCCGACGCCGACTTCCTGCGCGAACGCGCCCACCGGCCGGACGTCGAGGAGCGGTTGGCCGCCCTGCGGGAACAGATCGGCGGAGACAACCGGCGGACCGTCGTGCGCGTCGACCGCACCGAGCTCTCCAAGAACATCGTGCGCGGCCTGCACGCCTTCCGGCGGCTGCTGGAGGACCACCCGGAGTGGCGGGAACGCGTCGTGCACCTCGCCTTCGCCTACCCCTCCCGCCAGGACCTCGCCGTCTACCGCGACTACACCGCCGAGGTCACCCGGACCGCCGAGGAGATCAACGCCCAGCACGGCACCGCCACCTGGACCCCCGTGGTGCTGCACGTCGAGGACGACTTCGCCCGCTCGCTGGCCGCCTACCGACTCGCCGACGTGGCCCTGGTCAACCCGATCAGGGACGGCATGAACCTGGTGGCCAAAGAGGTGCCCGTCGTCTCGGACGCCGGTTGCGTCCTGGTGCTCTCCCGGGAGGCCGGCGCGCACGAGGAGCTGTCCGCCGACGCCCTGAGCGTCAACCCGTACGACGTGCGCGGCACCGCCCGCGCACTCGACGCGGCGCTGCGGACACCGCCGGAGGAGCGGGCCGAGCGCTGCAAGCGGCTGGCCGCCGCGGCCACGGCGCTGCCGCCGCAGCGGTGGTTCCTCGACCAACTGGAGGCGCTGCGCGCGCTGTGACGCGACGCGCGGCGGGTACGTCCCCCGTCCGCCGGCCCGGCTCTCGTCCCCGACCGGTCGTATCGCCGGGCCGGCGTTCCACCCGAAGCAGGCCGATCGGCGTCCGGTACTCAGATATCGGCGTCCGGTACTCAGATGCGGGCGGCGATGTCTGCCAGCAGGTCGGCGACGCCGTCGGGGCCGACCACCGTCAGGTCCGCGCGGCGGCTCAGCTCGGTGACCTCCTCCCCCGGGTCGGTGCTGCACACGAGCAGCCCCGGTTCGCCCGCGGCGCGCCGGCGTTCGACGGCCTCGAAGGCCGGGATGTCACCGAGGTCGTCGCCCGCGTAGAGGACGGGCCCGGCCCCGCACTCGGCGAGGAAGGCCGTGAGGGCGGTGCCCTTGTCCATGCCGGCCGGACGGATCTCCAGCACGAACCGCCCTGGTTCCAGGTGGAGTTCGTGCCGCGCGGCGAGGTCGGCCAGCGGCTCACGCAGCCACCGGTAGGCGCGGGCCGGATCGGCGGCGCGTCGGGTGTGGACGGCCAGCGCGTATCCCTTGTCCTCCGTCCAGGTGCCCTGCGGCGCCTCCAACCGCCGCAGGAGGTCCGGTAGTTCAGCGCGCACACGGTCGATTCCGGGGTGCGGAGGCGGGCTGCTGAGCCGGGCGGTGGCGGCGTCCCAGCGTTCGGCGCCGTACGCGCCGAGGACGGTCAGGTGCTCCAGGCCCGCCGCGCCCTCGAAGCCGCCGTAGGCGACGGCGGTCTCGGCCGGTCGGCCGGTGATCACCGCGACCGCGCGGAGCTGCGGGGCGAGTCGCGCCAGTGCGGGCAGGACGGCCGGATGCGGTCGGGACTCGGTCGGGTCGGCGACGATCGGCGCGAGCGTGCCGTCGAAGTCGAGCGCGACGACGCTGTGGGAGGGGTGGGCCAGCAGCGCGTCGAGCCCGGTGCGGCCGGCGGCGGTCACGGGAACGGGAAGGGTGCCCATGGGCCGCACCTTAGCCGCGCGAGCGGCTCGGCGACAGGCGACTCAGCGGTGGGCGACGCAGCGACAGGCGACTCAGCGGCGGGCCCGGGCGGCGTCGCGGCGTGCGCGCAGCCGGTTCACCGTCACCGGGTCGTGCCGGAGCGCCGCCTCGTCGTCGAGGAGGGCGTTCAGCAGCTGGTAGTACCGGGTCGGCGACATGCCCAGCTCCTCCCGGACCGCGCGCTCCTTGGCGCCCGGCCCCGACCAGCCGCGGCGTTCCATGGCCAGCACCGCCCGCTCCCGCGTGCCCAGCTCGCCCACGGCGTCGGCCGGCTCCGGCGGCTCGGGCGGCTCGGGGCGGTTGTCGTCGTTCACGTTCCGCACGATAGGTCGTCGGTGCCGGCGGCGCGAGCCGCCTCCGTCACGCGCCGCCTCCGTTGCGCGGCGCGGCCTCAGCGGCGGGCGCGGGCCGCCGCCTCCTCCGTCTCGGCGCGGCGCTGCAGCGAGGTCAGCACGGCCTGCGGGTCGGTGCCCTTCTCCACCGCGCGGCCGATGGACTTCTTCACCTCGGCGCTGGTGGCGGCCCAGGAGACCTTGCTCACCGGATAGAACTCGGCGGCGCCGAGCTGCTCCAGGAAGGGCCACAGGTCCTTGTGCTTCTTGTCGTCCAACATCTTCTCGGAGGCGGACGTGGTGACCGGCAGCAGGTCGTACCGGTCGGTGAAGGAGTAGTGCTGCTCGGTGCTGAAGACGAAGTCGAGGAACGCGCCGATCTGTTCGCGGTTCCCGTTCTGCTTGAAGCCCATGATCCAGTCGGCGACGCCCATGGTGGCGCCGGCTTCGCCCTCCCGGCCGGGCAGCGGCGCGGTGCCGAAGTCGACCTTGCCCTTGGCGGCCTGCTGCATCAGTGTGGGGTGGCCGTTGAGCATGCCGACCTCGCCCTTGGCGAAGGCCTCGAAGAGCTGCCTGCGGTTGGTCTTCCCGGGGCTGTCGGGGCCGGTGAGGCCCTTGCCGACGAACTCGTCGCGCAGCCAGGTGAACGTCTTCACGTTCTCGTTGGAGTCGAGGGTGTAGGTGTTGACGTTGTCGGTGTAGCCGCCACCGCCGCTGAGCATCCACATCATCGACTCGGCCTGGGCCTCCTCCGGGCCGAGCGGCAGCCCGTAGGGGTGCTTGACACCGGCCGTGCGCAACGCCTCGGCGGCGGACTGGAGTTCGTCCCAGCTCTTCGGCGGCTTCGCGGGGTCGAGGCCGGCCTCGGTGAAGAGCGTCTTGTTGTAGAAGAGCAGCCGGGTGCTGCTGACGAAGGGCAGTCCGTACTGGACGCGGCCCAGTTCGCCGGCCTGGGCGAGCGCCGGGATGATGTCGGCGTGCACGGGTATGGAGAGCAGTTCGGAGGCGCTGTACAGCTTGTCGGAGGCGGCGTAGTCGGCGTACGCGCCGATCTGCGCGATGTCGGGGGCCTCGCCCGCCTTGACCATCTCGGCGACCTTGTCGTCGACCTCCTCCCAGCTGAGGACGGTCACGTCGACCTTGACTCCGCCGTGGCGGCCGTCCGCCTCGAAGGCGCGGACGAGGTCGTCCCAGTAGCCCTTGGAGCTGTTCGCCGAGCCGGGGGTGCCGTAGTCGGCGACGACGACCTTGAGCGTGACGTCACCGCCCGCCTTGCTGTCGTTGCCGCAACCCGCGGCGGACAGTCCGATGGCGCTGACCATGCCGAGAGCCGCCAGGCCCATGAACCGACGCCGCTGCACTTGTGATTCCGCCCCTTTTGCGTGACCTGTCTGGTTGCACGATATGACCGGGTGTCGAGCCTGTTGGGCCCGACCCCCCTCAAGTCACGCCCGGTTGTGGATGACTTGCCCGTTTTGACACGGGTGAACGGTCGTACGTACGACCAATGTTCATACGCGTGTGAGGCCAGAGTTTCCAGTCGGACCTTCAATCAGGTCTACACCAGCGCGGGTCTCACTTCGGCAACAACGGCGTCCACGCAGGTCAGACCGGACGGACGGCAGATCACCAAGTTCCGGTCAAGAGGTCTGGACCATTTCCGGCCGACCGTCTCCGGCCGACCGTCTCCGGCCGACCGTCGAACTCAGCCGAGTGTCCGGTACCTCCCCTGGAAGTACAGCAACGGCCTTCCCTCGACAGCCGGTAGCGCCACCCCCAGGACACGCGCGACCAGCAGTGTGTGGTCGCCGGCGGCGACCCGCTGCTCGGTGCGGCACTCGACCTGGGCGAGCGAGTCGTCCACCAGCGGAGCGCCGGTGCGCTCCCCCCGCCCGTGCGGCAGCTCGCGGAACAGCAGTCGATCGCTCAG
Source organism: Streptomyces alkaliterrae (assembly GCF_007097205.2). Taxonomy (GTDB): domain Bacteria; phylum Actinomycetota; class Actinomycetes; order Streptomycetales; family Streptomycetaceae; genus Streptomyces; species Streptomyces alkaliterrae. The sequence continues at coordinate 7,164 of NZ_VJYK02000016.1, read as the reverse complement.
CCGCCCCTTCATCGCGAACCGGCCGGCCACCTGCCGCTGCGCGTCGGTGAGCAGCGACGCCGCCCAGAGAGGCTGCCGCTCCAGCAGCTCCTCCATCCGGGAGCCGGTGCGCACACTGAGCAACACCAGCGGCGGGTCGAGCGAGACGGAGACGAACGCCGTCGCGGTCATGCCGACGTCCTCACCGCGCGGCCCCTCGTCGGGGTCGTGCGCGGCGACCAGCACCACGCCGCCGGCGAGCCTGGCCATGGCCGCCCTGAAGTGTTCCTCGCTCACCCCCTCAGGATGACCGCTCGCCCGGGACGGCCGCGCGGCGGCCCTCCCGCACACGCCGCGCCGGGCCGCCAAGAGGCCCGGGGGACGGGGCCCGACGACCGGATGGGGTGATTCCGACCGTTCGCCGCCCACCGGGGTGCGCATCGCGCGTCCACCAGTAGGATTTCCCCTCCACGAAGAGCTTGTGACTTGAGTCACAGATGCTATTAATTGTTGACCCTGTGTACCGAGTGGACAGCTCGCTGTGATTCAGTGGCCGTTGACACTCGTAAGGGTGACTCAGTGTGCGGTGACAGGGGGAGGCGATGGACACCGATTCCGAGCCCTACGTCCGCCTCACCACACTGCGTCGCCTTCACCAGTCGGTGGCGCGTCTCAACACCGCACGCAGCCTCGCCGACACCCTCCAGACCGTCGCCGACGGCGTGGTCACCGGGCTCGGCTTCGAACTGGCCGCCGTGAACCTCGTACGCCAGGACGGCGATCTGGTGGTGGCCGCCGTCGGCGGCAGCGCGGCGGCCGAGGCGATGATGGCCGGCCGGGTCGGCTCCCGGGCCTCGTGGGAACGACGGCTCGGCATGGGCGAGGCGTGGGGCGAGCTCCGCTTCATCCCCTACAGCGACGGCTGGGTGCTGGACGAGGACGACGTGCCGCAGTGGCACACCGCGGGTCCGGCGCCGCGCTTCCCCGAAGAGTGGCACCCGATGGACCGGCTGTACGCGCCGATGTACACCTCCGACGGCGACCTGCTCGGCGTCATCTCCGTCGACAAGCCACGCAACGGCCGGCGGCCCGGCGCCTGGGGGCGCGAAGCCCTCCAGATGTACGCCTTCCAGGCCGCCATAGCGATCAGCAACGCCCGGCTGCGGTCCAACATGCAGCGCGCCCTGGTCCGCCTGGAACGGGAGCAGCAGGCGCTGCGGGCCAGCGAGGAGAGCTTCCGCCAGGCCTTCGAGTACGCGCCGAGCGGCATGGCCATCGCCGAGATGGGCGGCGACGAGCAGGGCCGGCTGATCAAGACGAACGACGCGCTGTGCCGGCTGCTGGGCCGTCCCGCCTCGGTGATGCAGCGCTACAGCTTCTCCGACCTCGTACACCCGGAGGACGTCGGCACCCTGCTGCGCACCTCCGCCGAGGGCGGCCGGGCCGAGCTGCGGCTGGCCCGCCGGGACGGCTCGTACATCTGGGTGTCGCTGCGCAACTCCGTCGTCGCGGACACCGCCGACGGCCCACGCTTCCTGCTGACCCACGTCGAGGACATCGAGGAACGCAAACGCCACGAGCTGGCCCTGGCCCACCGGGCCAGCCACGACTCGCTGACCGGGCTGCCCAACAGCGCCGAACTGCGCACCAGGCTCAGCGCGCGGCTCTGCGAGCGGCCGACTCCGCTGCCGGCCGAACCGGTCGCCGCCTACGACCCGCAGGAGTCGACGCACTCCTTTGTCATGGACGACTTCGGCCGCCCCGCCGGCCCGTTGGACGGCTACGACTACCACGAGCATCTGACGGTCCCGGAGACCGACGATCCGGCGGACAAGGGCCTCGCGGTGCTCTTCTGCGATCTCGACGGCTTCAAGTCCATCAACGACCGCTTCGGCCACCACTGCGGGGACGCCGTCCTCCAGGAGGTCGCCCGGCGGCTGTCCGCGCAGGTCCGCGACAACGACACGGTGGCCAGGCTCGGCGGCGACGAGTTCGTGGTGCTCGCCGTCGGCCTGGGGCGCGCGGACGCGGCGGATCTGGCCGTCCGGCTGCGGAACGCCATAATTCCGCCGATTCGGGTGGACGGCCGCGCGGTGCGGGTCGGCGCCAGCTTCGGCATCGGCTGGGCGGCCTGCGGCATGACGGCCGAGGAGGTGCTGCAATCCGCTGACCAGCGCATGTACGTCGAGAAGCGGTCGCGGGCCAAGGGCCACCGGCGCGCCGGTTGACCGCCGCCCGCGCTTTTCCGGCCCTCCCGTACGCCTCGGAAGCACCCCGCGCTCCGGGGTCAAGGCGTCTCGTGATGTCGCCCGAACGGGGTAGGCTGCGCGGGGTCAGCCGTATGCGTAAGAGGAGAGCAGGGGATGACCGCCGGTAACCACGGTACGAACCCGCCGGAGGGCGACGACCCGTTCGGCTACCTGTACCGCTCGGAGGGCGGGGAGCCCGCCGAACAGGGCCAGCAGGCCGGCGTTCCCCGCACCTCGTACAACCAGGTCCGCGCCGTCGGCGAGCGCCGCTACGGCCAGCAGCGTCCGCAGCAGCCCGCCGGCCAGCCCGGCCCGAACGCCTACGACGCCTACTACGCCTCCTACGCAGCCCCCGAGACGCAGCCCGGCGGCCTCGACGCGGCCCGTGCCTCCGGCGCCGGTCACGGCCGCTCCGACGTGCCGCAGCCGCGCCGCCGCAACGGCCTGCTGATCGGCGCGCTCGCCGTGGTCGCGGCGGTTGTGGTGGGCGTCGGCGCGGCCGTCGCCTTCAGCGGCGACGGCGACAAGAAGGACCAGGGCCAGGAGCAGACGCCGCCCCCCGACAACGGCGACGGCAAGGACCAGGACGAGCAGCCCGGCGACGAGCAGCCGGGCGACGAGGACAAGCCCGCCAAGCTGCCCCGCGAGGACGCCTCCAGCCTGCGCCTGGACAACGGCACGCAGGTCGGCGGCGACATCCCCGGCTCCCGGGCGCGTGACGGCAAGTACGTGCACGGCTTCGGCGAGGGCGCGGCCGTCACCTGGTCCGCGGAGGTCGCCAAGGGCGGCGAGTACACCGTCTTCCTCGGCTACAGCGTGCCCGGCAGGGACGCCGACGGCACCCTCACCGTCAACGGCGAGGCCCAGAGCCGACCCGTGCGGATGAGCAACTTCGCCAACGCCGGGGAGGACGACTGGGAGAAGGGCTGGACGAAGACCTACGCCTGGATCAACCTCAAGGACGGCGCGAACGACATCAAGCTCTCCTGCGAGTCCGGCAACACGTGCGAGTTCGCACTCGACCAGATCTGGCTCGTGGAGGGCCACGTCCGCTGAGCGCGGGGCGACTCCCCTCACACACCGTCGAGCAGCCGCAGGTAGTCCGCCACCGTCTCCGCCATCGCGTCCCGCCCCGGCCTGGTGTAGCGCCGCGGGTCCACCTCCCGCGGCGCGGCGGCGAGCGCGGCCCGGACGGCCGCCGTGTAGGCGACGTTCAGCGCTGTACCGACGTTGATCTTCCGCATCCCGGCGGCCACCGCCGCCCGCAGCTCGCCCTCCGGAACCCCGGAGGAACCGTGCAGCACCAACGGGACCGGCACCGCGTCCCGCAACCGACCGATGAGACCGTGGTCCAGCGCCGCGCTGCGCTCGGTCATCGCGTGGCTGCTGCCGACCGCCACCGCCAACGCGTCCACCCCGGTCTCCCCGACGTAGGCGGCTGCCTCCGCCGGATCGGTACGGGCGCCGGGGGCGTGCGCGTCCAGCGGCGGCTCGCCCTCCTTGCCGCCGACCCGGCCCAACTCCGACTCCAGCCACACCCCGCGCGCGTGCGCCCACTCGACCGCCTGCGCGGTCACCCGCACGTTCTCCTCGTACGGCAGCTTCGACGCGTCGAACATCACCGAGCTGAAGCCCGCCTCGGGCGCGGCCCGCAGCAGCTCCACCGAGGTGACGTGGTCCAGGTGCAGGGCGAGCGGTACCCGCGCCTCCCGGATGACGCCGAGCGCCGCGTCCGCCAGCGGCCGCAGCCGCCCACCGTGGTAGCGGACGGCGTTCTCCGATATCTGGAGCACCGCGGAGACGTCCGCCCGCTCCGCGCCGGCGGCCACCGCCTCGGCATGCTCCAGGCTGATCACGTTGAAGGCGAACACCGCCGCGTCCTTCTCGCGGGCGGTGCCGACGAGTTCGGCCGTACTGACGAGCGACATCGGCGTCCTCTGTTCTCGGTGGGAGGCGGCGGCTGTTTCTGTCGGAGGCGGCGGCCCGTCAGGCCTCAGGCAGCGCCGCGCGGTTGTCGCTCCACGGCGACCCGGGGCAGGAGCTCCTCGGCGACCCGGGCGTCGAACTCCCCCGCCGTGCGGGCGGCGACCGTCGCCGCCGACAGCGCGACGGCACGGGCCAGCACCGACGGCCAGTCGACAGCGGACTTCTCGGCGGTCCCGGCGGCCCCGGCGGTCCCGGCGGTGAGCGAGTCGAGGAGGACGGCGGCCACGGTGTCCCCGGCACCCGTCGGGTTGCCGGCGATCCGCTTCGGGGGACGGGCCCACCACACGCCGTCCGGGGTGACCGCCAACAGGCCCTCCGCGCCCAGCGACGCGACCACCGTGCCCGCGCCGCGCCGCCGGGCCTCGCCCGCCGCCCGCAGCGGCTCCCGGCTACCGGTGAGCGCGGCCAGCTCGGCCAGGTTCGGCTTGACCAGCTCCGGGCGGGCGGCCAGCCCGCGCGCCAGCGGCTCCCCGCTGGTGTCCAGCAGCACCGGCACGCCCGCCGCCCGCGCCGCGCGGACCAGCGTCGCGTACCCGCCGACCGGCACACCCGGCGGCAGGCTGCCGCACAGCGCGACCGCCTCCGCGTCCGCCAACAGCCGCTCGTAGTGCGACCGGAAGGCGGACCACTCCGGGGCGGTCACGGCCGGTCCGACCTCGTTGAACTGCGTGGTGTCGCCACCGGCGGTGTCGACGACGGCGACCGTGCGGCGGGTGTCCCCGGCGACCGGCAGCAGCTCGTCCACCACCGGCTCGGCGGCCAGCAGTTCCCGCAGCCTGGCGCCGGTCGGGCCGCCGCCGACAAAGCCGGTGACCACGGCCCGCCGGCCCGAAGCGGCCAGCACCCGGGCGACGTTGACGCCCTTCCCGCCGGGACGTTCCGCCGCCTCCCGCACCCGGTGCGTGGTGTGCGGCACCAGCCGGCGTACGGAATAGGTGACGTCCACAGCGGTGTTCAGTGTGACGGTCAGGATCACCGGGTTACTCCACCCCCTGCCGGGCAACGCCGTGCCCCCATAGCAATCAGCCGAGCCGCGGCGCGGCGGGCGCCGACCGCGACCAGTGATCATGCCACCGGAACGACCGTTCGGCGACCCCCGGCGCGGGAGGAACCGTGGCCTCCGGTCCGGCGCGGCGGACCGGCGGTCACCCCGTCGGGTCGACCACCCACTCCCCCTTGTGCAGTACCCCGCGCACCCGCAGGTCGTCGTCCAACACCACCAGGTCGGCTTCGAGCCCGGGCAGGATCGCGCCGACCCGGTCCGACATGCCCAGCAGCCGGGCCGGCGTCGTGGACAGCGCGCGCACGGCGTCCTCGACGGGCATCCGGTCGACGGTCACCGCGCGGCGCAGCGCCTTGTCGAGGGTGAGCGTGGAACCCGCGATCGTGCCGTCCGCGAGGCGGGCCACGCCGTCCGTGACCGTCACGTCCAGGGCGCCCAACCGGTAGCCACCGTCGCCGAACCCGGCGGCGTCCATCGCGTCCGTCACGAAGGCGACGCGGTCCACGCCCGCCGCGCGCACCGCCAACTCCAGCACGGCCGGGTGCAGATGCACGCCGTCGTTGATCAGTTCGACGGTGACGCGCTCGTCCTCCAGCAGCGCGGTGACCGGACCGGGGGCGCGGTGCTGCAGTGCGGGCATCGCGTTGAACAGATGGGTGGCGACGGTCGCACCGGCCTCGATCGCCTCCCGTGTCTGGTCGTAGCCGGCGTCGGTGTGACCGACGGCGGCGATCACACCGTGCTCGGCGAGCAGCCGCACGGAGCTGATGCCGCCGGGGAGTTCCGTCGCCAGGGTGCACATCACGGCGGTGCCGCGCGCGGCGTCCAGCAGCTTGCGGACGTCCGCCGGGTCGGGGTCGCGGAGCAGGTGCTCGGCGTGCGCGCCCTTGCGGCAGGGCGAGATGAAGGGGCCCTCGAAGTGGACCCCCGCGAGGTCGCCCTGCTCGACCAGCTCCGACAGCAGTGACGCCTGCCGCGCCAGGTCGTCCAGCTCGCCGGTCACCATGGAGCCGACCACGGTCGTCGAACCGTGTTCGCGGTGCGTCCGGACTCCGGTCAGCACGTCCTCGGCGCCGCCGGAGGTGAAGGAGCCGCCGCCACCGCCGTGGTTGTGGATGTCGACGAACCCGGGCACAAGCCAGTGCCCGGTGAGGTCGAGCGACGCCGGACCGGGCGCGGCGGACTCGGACGCGGCGGACTCGGGCGCGCCGGCCGGCGGCGGTGCCACCTCGGCGATCCTGCCCCCCTCGACCACGACGCGGCCGCCGTCCAGCACACCCTCGGGCGTCACGACGCGGGCTCCGGCGAGCAGCATGCGGTCGGACTCGGGCATCGGCGTCATGGGGTCGTTACCTCCACGGAGAGTAGGTCCCAGGCGAGGAGCCCCGCGCCCAGGCAGCCTGCGGCGTCCCCCAGCGCCGCGGGAACGATCGAGGGAAGCCGCTGGAAACGCACCCGGTCGGCGACTGCTTCCCGCAGCGGCCGGAAGAGCACGTCACCCGCCTCGGCGAGGCCGCCGCCGACGATCACCATGCGCGGGTCGAGCAGCCGCACGGCCGTGACCAGACCGGCGGCGAGCGCGTCCACCGCGTCCGCCCACACGGCGGCGGCCCGACCGTCACCGGCCGCCACCGCCCGGGCGGCGTCGGCGGCACCGGCCGTCGGGTCGCCGCAGGCGGCGGCCCAGGCCCGGCCGACGGCCGAAGCGGACGCCAGCGCCTCCAGGCAGCCGCGCGCACCGCAGCCGCACTCGGGCCCGTCCGGCCGTACGATCACATGGCCGATCTCGCCGGCACCGCCGTGCGCCCCGGCCTCCACGCGGCCGTCGATGCCGATGGCACCCGCGATGCCGGTACCCAGCGGGACGAACAGGAACCGGTCCACGCCGGCGCCCGCGCCCAGCCGGCCCTCGGCGAGACCGCCCGCCCGTACGTCGTGCCCCAGCGC